>NZ_CAJCKK010000002.1:0-353128 GCF_903970865.1 Bacillus sp. ME78 | reverse complement strand
GCCACTGTTGTTGGCTCCGCTTCGTACTTCACTGTGACTCTCTTACTCTCATCTTTATTCGGTTTCGTTACTGTTACGTATACTGTGCCGCCTGTTGATACTAGTAAATCTTTTCCTGTGATTGTTGCTTCTTTTTTGCCCTCGGCCACAGCAGCTGAAGTTGCTTTCAAGTTTCCTCCTGTTGATGCATCATATATTTTTACAATATCTCCTGGAGCCAACTCACTTACTGTAATTGCATCTTCATCCCCAGCTTTATTATTTAATACTTTTACTGTATCCACCGCTGGTGCCACTGTTACTTCCGATTCATATTTCATCGCTGTACGTGTACTTTCTAATTCATTTTCACTTTGTACACTTACGTACACTGTGCCACCTGTTGCTTTTAGTAAATCTTTTTTTGTAATTGTAACTTCTACTTTACCTTCTGCTACCGCCTCTGATGTCGCAATCGCTTCTCCACCTTTAGATGCTTCGTACACTCTCACAATGTCGCCTTTTTTCAATTCTGACACTGTGATTGTGTCAGTTTCACCTTTTTTATTATTTATAATATTCGCCTTTTCTACCGAAAGTGCTGCTGTTTTTGCTGATGTAACCTCAGCTGCAACAGCAGTAATTGATGGATATGTAGCAGAGACTAGTAATGCTGAACTTACACAAACGCTTGCTAAAAACTTCGAATTTTTACTTTTCATTCTCATAATCCTCCCAAAGATTATTTTTCTATTATTTTATTCCTTATAATTTAATATCCCTATTAAAGGATATTTTTATATTAACAGATTATATTATCGTACTTTTTTTAAAAATATGCTAGTGAATTTTTTTAAAACTTGTTATATCTCTTAATATTACGTAATATAGAATGAGTGACATGAAATATTTAACGAAAGTAACACAATCTACTAATAAATATTGAAAATTAAATATCATTTGAATAGCTTCGACAGCAGAAATTTAAATAACCACCATGTAGACTTTTCAAATGTGACTTTCCAAATAAAAATGCGAATATGGTGCAAGAGATGAGCGATTTTTAAAAGCTTAAACTTTCAATTAAATTTGCACTAAATTATAATCTTTAAAACTATTTAAATAGCCTCATAAAAAAGAAAAAGCCGGATACACATAATCCTTCCTTTTCTTTAATCCTGTTAAACAGTTCCGATAATCGCTCTAGATTTGTAGACGTAGAAGAATCTTTATATGGATTGTTATGAAGGATAACTTTAGGATACATGTTTTTTAGATTATGAAGAACATACTCTTTTCTTATTTCTTTATCGTTATTTAAAATTCAAATTATTAATTCGAGTTACACTAAACATATTTTTATAAAACACCTTTTCCTTTTACGGAACGATTCCACACAAAACAAAAGGGAAATACATATAAACTATGTATCTCCCTTTTGTTTTGTACCCAAATTTTATTACTGTGTTACCGTCATAACTTGTCCGCTACGGTCAACCATTATTTTCATTTTTCCGTCTTGTGCATTATATAGCCCTAGTTTATGTAATTCCATTTTACAATCTTGTACGAAAGTTGGTAATTTACGAATTTGATCAATATCAGAACTTGTAATGAAATGAATTAAAAGCTGCGTCATGCCTTTAATATCTTGCACAAGCTCTTCTTTTTCTCGTTTTAACCTTTCATTTTCTAGTTGTAACGACTGCAATTCACCTTCTAAGCTACGTGTATTCTTCGCCTCTCTAGAACGCCCTGCTGCCATGCTAGAAAGCTTATAAATACCTTCCATAAACTGATGTAGTTCGTCTTCTTTCCTTTCACTACATTGATTAATTGTTTCAAAGTTATCAACAATACCAGATATAACTGTTACAAGATTTTTTTCATCCTCTTTATGCTGGATTTCTTCTTTTAATTCGTACTCGTTTTCTTGTTTTCTTGCAACGATTGTCTCTTTTACTGGTATATATTTTCGCTTTCGTCCTGGTTTTTGTTTTTCAATATTTTCAAACGATATTTCACGTTTTTTTAATTTATAATACGTATTTTGCAATTGACTTTCTGTTTTTGGAAAAAGATTTAGTTCATTTTTACTTACGTATTTTGAAATATTTAAAATGTTTAAACCGTGACGTTGACAAAATTGATACACTTCATACAGTAGCTCTAGTTCAGACTTCAGCCATGTAATTGCTGATTTTTCATATGCTCGCATCCCGCCATTTTTTTCTATATCTATTTGAAATAATACCATTCTATTATATAAATCAACTAATTCTTCATACTTTACTTGGAATTCTTTTTCTATTTTTTTAAATTCCACCTCTAGTTGCATATCGTTCATTTTATTATTTGACATGTTTTGTAAAAGACCTAATACATTAATTGCTGTGTGGTGATACATAATCTGTGCCACTCCCCCTCATCCTTTCACAATTCTCATCTGACTCCCATGTCTTTTAAGAAAATAGCAATTTTTACATATCCATATTATAACAGTTCGAAATTATCTGTCAAATAATAAACATACAAAAATGTATAGAAAGTATAAAAATTTGGAAAATGTTTTTTATTAATATGTAAAATTGCATATTAATTACATTTAATTATATTATATGGTATTTTGAATGTTTTTTCACCGAAAAAATTTGCGTTACCACGAAATGTTACTAAAATAACCCTCGAAAATACGTTTGCTTATATTTTCAAATCAAAAATCTTCATTTGAAGATTTTTTCATACATACAGCGCCAAACATCTTAGAAACCTTTCATTTTTCTGCCAGGTTAGAGTATAGAATACCAAAAAGGAACTAGCCAATGCTACACATGGCTAATTCCTTCCCCTCTCTAACAGAATAGAGTTATAAATCTAGTCTTCAGATCCTCAATCAAAGTCTCACTTCTTCTTACCTAAACTTCATACCTCTGAACTCACATCGCATGAGACTCTATTAATCACTAAAAACTTACTTACATAAGTAGTTCCCCTATTCCTACTAAATAGAAAAATGTTATACGCCAGCTCTTCTACTTACCTATAACCACTCCATATCTCTGGTCTCAACATCGCATAGGGCTCTATTAAGCACTGACCGCTCAACACTTAGCTAGAGCTTCTATTCTGGCTAAATAGAAGCTTTTAAAGCACTAACTTATCAACTAAACCAATTAGCTCTTGAATATCTGGCTTACTTACTTGGGCATTTGCTCCTACAGCTTCACCTTTATGGAATAATTCATTTGTAATTAATGAAGAGAAAATAATGACTGGTAAACGATTCATTACTTCACTATCCTTAACCACTTTCGTTAAATGATGTCCATCCATTTTTGGCATTTCAATATCCGTAATTAGCAAGTGAATATGTTCAAACATTTTCTCGCCTTGCTCTTTCGCTAATTTTTCAATTTGCGCTAACGCTTCTGCACCATTGCTGAAGAAGTTCATTTTCGTATATCCAGCTGATGATAATGTTTCTTCTAATATTTGGCGTAGCATCGCTGAATCTTCTGCAATATAAATTACTTTTTCAGCTCGATCTGTTTTTTGTTCTAACCCTGCAATTGATTTATTGTCATAACCAGTGCCGCTAATTTCACATACAATTTTTTCATAATCTAATAGTAAAATGATTTTGCCATCTAGTTTTACAATACCAGATGTCGTTTCTTCTAGTCCCATAGATAATGAAGCTGGTTCATCAATTTGTTCCCACGAAATACGTTGAATACGATGCACTTCATCAACGCGGAAAATAACTTTCATTTGGTTTAATTCTGAGATGATAAATTTCGTTTGATCAAGTGGCTTTGTTGACTTTAAATTAAGAGCCATTGCCAAGTTAATAACAGGTAAAATTTCACCACGTACTTGAACAACACCTTCAACTGCATGATGAGATTCTGGCACAGTTGTAACAGGGAATGGATTAATGATTTCACGTACTTTCATAACATTAATACTAAATAGGTTTTCACCAACAGTATACGTAACAATCTCTAATTCATTTGTTCCGCTTTCTAATAAAATACTTTGTGCTTGTGACATAAAGGTGTCGCTCCCCTTCCATTAATTCCGTATATCTAATTATTAAGCTTTATAAAAGCGAAAAAGTCAACTACCTATATAAAAATATAGATAGTTGATCGATTCATTTTATTAAAAAACAATTAATCTTGTATAAACGAAGCAAGTGCTTCTAATAACACTTCTTGCGCTCCTACAATTTCTGTCGGCATTGCTTCCCATTTTTTCGAAAGCTCCGTCTCTACTCTTATTCTCAGCTCAGAATTCATTTCTGCTAGCACATATTCTTTCGTTGCTATATCAACATCAAGTAGCGCAAGTGCATATAATTCCGGGTCATTTATTTTTTCGAATAATCGTTTTAATACCACCGGTGCTATATGTTTTAATTTTTCAATATGAATCTCCTTATCAGAAAATAGTAACTCATATTGAATAAACGTAACATTTTCTTTAATCACTTTAAAATAACAATTATTTTTTTTATCATTCACAAAATAACCGTTTGGATCGGCAATAATACTCTCTACTTTACGGATTAAATCTGGCAAACTATTCGCCGCCATTACAGTCCGCTGCTCAACCTCACTCGGCGAAATGAATGTAACGCGATACTTATTTTGCGCCATCCTCCTCACCTCTCCTTTTATAGAAATTCAGTCTAATTGTATACTACAACTACCTTAAATTAACTTAAACTATTTTATATTACCACTTCTTACACTACCATACTACTCTAGTAACGCTACATATCTCTGGTCTTACACATCGGTCGGGACTCTATTAGGCACTAACCGCTCCAAAACATCGCCAGGTCCTCTCTCAAAACCTAAAAAGTGCTTTTAAGAACCTTTCAATAACTCTATGTTATTAAACCAAAACGCTATCTGCTGATCCGTAATATTTGGCAACATAACAAAAAACTCACGACACTTCATCTCATCCTTAAACAGCTGATACTTCCAAACGCTATCGCTACCAACACTTATGAAATAAAACTCATGGATACGGCCAATGATTGCTTGTTTTTCGCCAAATGAATACGGAGGCACTTGCTTAATTTCAAATTGATCTGGTAAATATACATGCTCTTCTCGTTCTATTTTTAATACTTGCTCGGCAAGTTCACGTTTATTTTCGAAAAAAGGCAATTGTAAAATTCGCTCTTGTCTTGTCATACGAATAAAAAACCCTTTCTACTCCATTACATTTTTTCATTACGATATATTATCGAATTAAGTTTACAACTTCATTTAATACTTCATCTGAAACTTTAATTACTTTCGCATTTCCTTGGAATCCGCGTTGGTATAACATTAAGTCAACGAATTCTACAGATAAATCCACATTGGCACCTTCTTGTGCACCACCGCGTACTTTACCTGCACCATTTTGACCAGATGCACCAAGTGCTAAAATACCTGTTGTATTCGTCGCTGTATAGTTACCATTACCTGTTTTCATTAGTCCACCTTCGTTCGGGAACATCGCAACAGCTAATTGACCAGCTGATTTCATACTTCCATCAGAATATTTTACCATTACATATCCACCGTCAGCAATGAAGCAATCTTTAACCGTCGCTGCTGCTCTACCATCTACGTCTGTTACTGATAATGTTTTATCTGTTGGATGATTTGTTAAATGACTTAAGTCTAATTTTATAGAGCCTCCATCAAACGGAATATTGGCTCCTTGCTCTTTCGGATTTGGATTTCCAACAGCATCAAATGTCATATTACCACCTGCACCTTGAACATCTTTAAACTCTGTTTCTTTTTTCGAGTCATTGCGCATTTGTACTTTATATGTATAATTATGTTCACTCGTTTGTTTAAACTCTACACGCATTGTCCATGTATTCCCTGCATTATCATATACAGGTAAATCTTGTGTAATTTGTTTTTCACCAGTTGGAATATTCCCTTTAATTGTCCCTTTCGATGTTCGAATACCACCAATTGCTGTTCCCATTGGAATTTGCAACGGTCCTGGAATTCCAGATAAATCAACCTCACCAGTTGCCTCATTCGCAGGGTATGCAAACACGTATTGACCTTCAGTATTCGTAATATAGTAATCTGAAGATATCCCAAACGTACCTTTACGAGTAAATTCCATATTTCCGCCTTTTGAATCACCTACAACGAAGAAACCATTACCTTCCATTGCTGCTTGTGTTTTGCCACCTGTTAACGTAATTGTACCATCACTATAATCCGTAACCGTGCCACTCATTTTTACACCGTTACCAATACTTTTCGGATTCGTTCCTGCATATTTACCGTCACCTTTTGCACCAATCGAATTGTTATATAGTAAATCATCAAACATTGCTTTTTGTTTTTTATAACCTACTGTTTGTGCATTGGCAATATTATTTGAAGTTACACTTAATGCATTTTGTGTTGCATTCATTCCTGTAATACTTGTATATAACGCTTTAATCATAACGTATGGACACTCCTTATGAATTTGTAGTTTTTACTTCTTCAGTTACTTTTTGATCGTCTTTCTTTGCGTCTTCTGGGTTCGTTTCCCCAATCGGTTTATCAGACACTCTCTCAACGAAACGAAGAGATACAACTTTATTATTAATAACGAGCTGTACATCGTTATTTTCCGCAAGGCGAACCGTTTCTACTTGACCGGTTACTTTGTTTCCGTCGCCGTCAACACCTCTTACGTATTTACCTAAAAACTTCATTCCACCATCAAGTGCTGTTGAATACATCGTTGATTGCAGCTTATCTACTGCTTTCGTCATATTCTGTACTTGTTCCATAAGAGATAACTGTGCTGTCTGATTCATCATTTGATTCATATCCATCGCATTAAATGGATCTTGATGTTGAAAACTTGATAAAAACAATTTCAGGAAATCATCTTTCCCCATTACCCCAGGAGTCTTTTGCGCTCCTGCAGAAACTCCATTACTTTGTTGCACTGGCGATTGTACACCATTAACAGGTACATTACTTTTTTGCGCTCCTGTTTGTAACGGAATATGATTTGTACTCGTTGTATTTAATCCAACTGTTGGCACGCTTTATTCCTCCAATAATCCCGCAAATTCTGTTGATTGTTGTTTTTCATGATTTGTATTTGCTAATTTCTGTTTTTGCCTTTGCTCTTGTTCTCGCTGTTCTTTACGATTTTCATCTTTATCTGAATAGCTAATTTGAATGTTTATTTCTTTTTCTTTTAACTTTAATTTCAATTCATCAAAAATGATTTCAACACGTTTTTTCGCATCGTGTTTTTCCATTTCTACGTGAACGTCAATTTGATCTCCGTGTTTTTTCATAAATACTGTTAATGTACCAAGTTTTTCTGGATTTAACTGGAATAAAACACGTTCTTGTTTCACTACAAATTTTTGCAGCGCTTCTACTTGCGCTTCCATTTTCTTTCCTAAGTCAGGTAATGAAACTTTCTCAGCACCACTATTTGATTTCCCTATGTGTTCGGTACTCGTCGTTTTATTTAATAACTCTGCACCTGTAGAGCTCGAATCATTTAATGCATCAACCTCTGGCAACTCTACCTTTGCATCATCGCTCTCACCTTTCGGAAGATCTACGTCTTTAAACTCTTCTTGTTTCTTTGCGATATTACAAGTTTCTGTTTCTACAACCTTCAATGCTTGCATCGTTTGCTCCGGCATCTTCATTTTGTCTAATACCATTTGCATTGTATCTTCTAAACATATAGCATTTTTGATATTCATATTTGAAAGAAGTTCTTGTAATTGTTGTAATTCAGCTGCAGGTAATTCATTAAGTTTAATATTGCCATATTCTTGATATAGCTCTTGTATTTTTTGTATGTATTGATATAACAATTCCGGCTGCACATGTAATTGCTCAATTGCAACCATTTGCTCAGATACAGCTAATAACAACTGTTCTGTCTCTTTTTTTTCTTCTTTCTTTACAATAGGCTCTTCTTTCGTTACCGATTTTTTAGAAAGAATATAATCTTTTTTCTCTTCTGTTGGTGCTTCTTCTCGTTTCGTTTTCTCCGTTTTCGGCTGTTTTTTATTTTCCATTCTCATCGTACGATCGAATGAAGAATCTTCATTTTTTGATTGTATTTCTAGCCCTTTGTCTTTTTGCGGAGGTAAACTTTGTTGCACCGGTAATACAGACTGTATCACTACATTCACCTCATCCATTCATACACATTTTCAAATCCAGAAGCATTTTTTCTTCCAGCTTTTCTTGTGCTTTCGCAAGCTTTTTGCAATTTTCTTGATACATCTCATCAATGACACGTTCTTTTTCTTTTACTTGCTCTAAAAGGCTTTCATTTTTTTGAATAAAACCTTCCGTTTTTTTAATTTTTCGATTCCATTCTTCTATTCTTTCAGGTGAAAACGTATGTGAAGAAAGCATGCCAGCCATAATACGTTGCCCAGTTTGTACGACTTTACTACGCGATTTCACAACATATAAATCATATTCTTTTTTTTGTTCTATTTTTCTTTTTTCAGCTGTTAATTCATACACTTCTTTTAAAATATGTTCTTTTTCTTGATTTATTTGCAATTTTATTGTGTCGTACTGCTGTTTATCCACCTGTTTTCATAGCCCCTTCCTATTATAACGTTCTCTTTTTCTATTATATAGTTTTTTTCCAAAAAAATCTGTGAAATATTAAAAAACAAAAAAATAAGACCTCTTGGGCAGAGGCCTTATACTATATGGTGTATCGCTTCAACGATATCATCAAATTGGAAACTATCCGATCGACCTTGCTTTAAAAACGTATTTATACCTTCTACTTTATTTTTACATTCAAAAATATAAGCATTTTCTTCATTTTCTTGAATCGTTCCTAACTTAAAATACAATTCATTTTCTTTATAAATTGATAAAATTTTTCTCATTTCATTTGCAAGTTGCCAATGATGTGGCGAAACAATTTCTTCCATAATCCTACTTACTGAATCTAATACTGAAATTGCAGGATAATGACTAAGCGTTGCAAGCTCACGCTTTAATACAATATGTCCATCTAAAATACCACGTGCTAAATCTGGTACAGGACCATTTAAATCGTCCCCATCAACAAGCACCGTATAAATACCTGTTATAGATCCCTTTTGTGTTTTCCCGGACCGCTCTAACAGCTTCTTCATATAACTTTCCATTAGCAGTGTTTTACCACCAATCGGTAACTCTTTAACAGCAATATCAACACTTCTTCGTGCATCGGCAAAACGAGTAACAGAGTCCATCATAAGTAATACGTTATTGCCTTGATCACGGAAGTATTCAGCAATAGACGTTGCGAGTTTCGCTGCACGAAGTTGCATAAGATGACTTTCATCTGACGTCGCTACAACAACGACGCTTTTTCTCATACCTTCGTCGCCTAATTCTTTTCGAATAAAGTCTTTTACTTCCCGGCCACGTTCTCCTACTAAACTAATAACGTTTATATCAGCTTTTGCGTTTTTTGCTATCATTCCAAGTAAAGTAGATTTACCAACACCTGATCCAGCAAAAATACCAATCTTTTGACCGATACCAATTGTTAGCATAGAATCAATTGATTTTATTCCTGTTTCAAATACATCAGTAATCTCTTCACGTTCAAATGCATGTATAGGCGGTGCATCTAGTTTTATTTTCTGTAATGGAATGTTTTCAGCGTCTTCATTTAATACTTCACCATTTGCACTTAACACTTTTCCGAGTAAGTGATTACCACGTGGTACAACAACATCTTCTGAAATTAAAATCACTGAATCTCCATAACATACTTTTTCTGTCTGTTCAAATGGAAGTAGCATATTATTTTCTTTTTCAATAGCAATCACTTCACATAAGACCTTATGTTCTCCAACGAAGCAAACATCTCCAATCTTCGCTTTCGGCCCTTTTGCTACGAAAAACTGTTCTTGTACACTATGAACTTTGCCTACTTTCGTATACAGTGGTGTTTCAATGAACTTATTCCATTTTTCGTTCTCATTCATTAACAGACGGCTCATACATTTTGCTCCTCAAATAGCTTCTCTTCTTCCCATTTCTGACGAAGTTTCGCAAATATAGGTGCAAATTTAAATTCAAAGAACTCTTTCTCTTCTTCCAGAACAAATTCACCAAACTGCAGGGAGAAATCATATTTCCATTCTACTAATTGTAGCAACCAATATTCTTTCGTATTTTCCTTCTCTTCTTGAATACGTTCAAACGTTTCTGGATGTACTGTAATGATTAATTTTTCAAACGAAGTTGGCAATGTTTGCACGATGCCAGTTAAAATAGGTAACACATCAAGCAATCGTGAATCTACCGCTTGATTCACGATTTTTTCTGCTAGATGAAAAGATTGATCCCATAATAACTCTGTCCATTCGTATGCTGTTTCTTGTTGTTCTTTTTGAAACTGCACACGCGCTGCTTCCATCTGTTCCATTTGTTCATGAATATGCATTTGAAATTGTTCTTTATCTTGTAATAACTGCTGCCGCTCTCTTTCTAGCATTTGCTGCTCTTGCCTTAGCTGATTCATTTCCATATGTAATGATTCTTGCTGGGCGCGAAGTTCTGCATGATCAGCTTGTAATTCTTCCTCTTCTATTTGGACTGAAGCTGGTTTTGGAAATTGTAATTCATACGTTTCTTCAGAAAAAGAAACAGAATTCTTCGGAATTCTGTTTTTAAATAAGGACATCCTCTTCACCTCTTTGAACGATAATTCTTCCTTCTTTCTCTAGCTTTTTCACTGTACCAGTGATCGTTTGCTGCGCTTTTTCAGCATCCGTCATCTTAAGCGGTCCTAAGCCATCTAATTCTTCTAGAATCATCTCTTTACGGTTTGAAGACATACATGTAAATAGTTTCTCTTTAATTTCTTCTTTTGCAATTTTAAGTGCTTTCGCAAGAACACCGTTATCTGTAATTTCTTCTAATACACGGCGAAGCGCAAGAGCTTCAAGACCAAGTAAGTCTTCAAAGACAAACATATTTTCTTTAATTTTCTCAGATAACTCATAATCGACTTCATCCAGCTTTTGAAAGACTGTTTTTTCAACACCTCGTGAAACGTTATTTAAAATGTTTACGATCGTTTTCAAGCCATCAGTTTTATTAATTGCACTGAATGCCATATTATTTAATTTCGATTTTAACAACTCACCAATTTGATTAATTAATTCACCATCAACTTGTTCTAACTTCGCAATACCCATTACCGTCTCTACTCGTTTATGATCTGGCAATCTCTCAATTAATTGAGACGCAAGCTGCGGTTTAATATAAGAAGCGATAATTGCAATTGTTTGTGGTGATTCATCATTAAGCACTGTAAGAAGTGGCTCTAAATCTGTAAGTGAATTTAAGAATTCAAATGGATTATCTTTGTTATACCAAAGGTCTTCCAATAATTTTTCCAGTTCGTCTTCTGGCATGTTTTTAAATATGCGACGAATGTATTCTTTATCTGGAGTGACTAAGTTCAATTCTTTTACATTTAGTTCATATAAGAACTCTCCTAGTACATTTTCTAACGTTTCTGGTTTATATACACGAAACTTCGCGATTTCACGAAGTAATACTTCTTTTTCCTCAGCTGTCATATATTCAATGACTTTTGCTGCCACCCCTTCTTCTAATGTACGAATAAGGATGGCAGCTTTTTCTTTGGAGGAGATTTCATCTAACATCGTTGTTCCTCCCTTACTGTCCGTTTAGCCATTTTTTAATTACTTTTGCAGTACCTTCTACATGTTCTTTCGTAGCATCCTGCACTTGTTCATCTAACGTTGGTTCTTTCGGTTCTTCTGGTTCAGGTTTTGGCTCTGGCACTATTTTTTCTTCAGGAATTTCCAAGATACTTTCATTACTTGCAGCAATTTCATCTTCTGCTAAGTATTCTTCATATTCCTCTTCTTCTTCTTTCTTTCTCTTACGTCTTGCTAATAAGAACCATACTAGACCACCGATCGCTAATAAGCCAGCTGTAATTCCACCGAATAACCACCAGTTCATGCCACTTTTTTCTGGCTCTTTCTCTTTTTCGACTTTCGGCTGATCGAACTGAACAGTTACAACGTTAACTTGACCATTTATAAAGTTACCGTTCGGATCAGCTTGAAGTCCTGCCGCTGTTCCGATTGCTTCTTTAAAAGTTGTCATATCCATTCTACGTTTTACTAGCGTATCATTATCTACCCATACAACAACATTTGTTTTCGTTAATTCTGGGTGTTTCTTAATTGTTTCAACTGTTTTATCTATTTCATAGTTTTCTATTTTATTACCATTTTTATTATTATAAACAACTTTACCATTTTGATTATTGTTCGTACCGTAGTTCGGCACTTCACCGTTTGCTGTAATACCAGCACTTTGCTTCGTATCTGTCCCTTCTTGCGCAGTAGAGCTTTCCTCTTGCTCTTGTTTACTACGAAGTACACCTTTATCACCATACTTTTCTGACTGACGTGTAACTTCATCGTAGTTTACAGATACTTTCGTATTCACTTTATATTCATTCGGTTTAAACATCGTCATTAATGTTGCATCAATATCTTGCTTTAATTTACCTTCAAGTTGATGCTGCATCTCTACTTCTTTCTCATAAGAAGAGGAACTACTAGAATGCGCTTCATCTGCTCCTTTTGAGATAACACCTTTTTTACTATCAATAACACTTACTTCTTCTGCCTTCACACCAGGAACTGCTGCACTTATCATTTGCTGTATACCTGCAACTTGATCAGCTGTTAACAATTGGCCACGCTTCACTCCAACCGTAATCGCCGCTGTTCCTTTTGCTTTTTCTTCATCAAAAATCGTCTCTTTTTCAGGCAATGTAATTTGAACATTTGCCGTTTCAACTGTCGCAAAGTTTCTTACAATATCTTGCTCCAATTGCTTCTTCGTACCGACAATTTGCTTCATTTTTTTATCTTGCTCACTTGAACCGAGCGAGCTTTCTAATAAAATTTCCTCACCGCTTTTAGAATTAAACGGTAAGCCCATCCCATTCATTTCTTTTCGAACCCATGGAGCATCATTCTTTTGCACACGAATCGAACCATCGGCCGCTAATTGATAATCGACACCTAACTTCGATAATTCTGCTGTAATCTCTTGTTTATCTGTATCATTTAAATTTTGATATACAACAACATATTTATCTGGCAAGGTGAAGTATAAAAGTGCTCCTGTTACAATCGCTAAAAGCGCAGCACCAATTACTAACTTATGCCACGTTTTTAACGATTGAATAACATTTTTCATCTTTTCCATTTAAACACACCCGTCCACTTTCCTAAATTTGCATATTAATTAGTGACTTATAATTTTCAATAAGATTATCACGTACGAGAGCAGCTGTTTTCATTTGAGACTCAGCTTTCTTTTGCTGAATTAAAACGTCATGTGTTTCTCCTACCCCTTTAGTTAGTAAATCATATACTGCTGTTTGTGCATTGTTTTGCGTTTGATTCATATCTTCCAATAAATCAATAAACTTTTTCCCCTCAACTACAGATGTTTGAGAAGTTTTCGGTGCACCAATTGACTGAATTGCTCCAAATGGTTGTGTATGTAACATTGGTTGGATTTTCATATTACTATCTTCCCCCTTATCCTCGGCCGATTTCTAAATCTTTATCAAGCATTTTTTTATTTGCATTTAATACACTCGTATTCGCTTCATACATTTTTTGAGCAACCATTACATTCGTCATTTCAGCAGTTACATCAATATTTGGATAACGTACATATCCTTCTTCATTTGCGTGCGGATGCGTCGGATCATACACTAAATTTTCCGTTTTGTCTGCTTCAATACTTTTTATTTTTACTCCATTAGTAGGAGCACCATCTAACATACTTGCAAAACTATTGTTTGATTCTAGCACCACACTACGACGCTCATATAAATCTGCCCCCGGAGCCGCCGTCGTATTCGCATTTACAATATTGTTAGAAGTAACTTCCATCCACTTTCTCGCTGTCGTTAGCCCTGAGCCACTTGCATTAATTGCCTGAAACATCCGTTGTCTCTCCTTCTACTTAACGTCCGCGTGCCGCTTGGTTAATTGCATATTGTGTATTAATCGCGTTAATTGAAATACCGTATAACTGATTTGCTTTCATTAAATCTAGCATTTCTGTCGTTACATCCACACTATTTCCGTCTTTATTCGTTTGCATTGATTTTGTTTGAATCTTTGCATATGTATTTTTCGTATTTACTGTCGGCAAGTGCATTTCATTCGTTTGATATAAATCTGGATTGCTCTTTAAATCAGCCGCATTGTTTTTATATAATGCACTACTTTTATTCATCTGCTCAGCAAATGTTACATCTTGTGCTTTATAGCCAGGTGTATTCGCATTTGCAATATTACTAGAAACCGTATTTCGTTTCGTTACTAAATAATTCATATAATGGCTTACATCACTCACTAAATCTGGCATATTCCACACCCTTCCTTTTCTAACTTAAGGATCCACTGATGGAAGTTTCACTTCATTATTTATTTTCTTATATGTATTTATTAAAATATTAACTATTATGTACCCTTACATATTTTATTCCATTTTTCCATTGTTGTCTTTAGAAAAATATAAAAATATAAAAAAGAATACGAAAAAACTGTATACACGCAGTAATTCATGAAACATTTCAACATATGAACTACAAACTAAGTTCATTTTTATATTATTTAGATTACTACTTTTTTATTACAGTCATAAAGTGAAACCTCAATCAGCGGAATTCTTTATTTAAACAAAGGAATGGATCCCCTTTTAAAAGGGGAATCCGTTTCCAAACTCTATCATTAATATTTACCGTAAAATGAATTAGCTTTCATCCGCCCATCATTTTCCATTATCATTTCTTCCAAAATCTTTTGCTTATCTCGAATATGCTGAGCTGCCTTAATAATGAATGGGCTTACTTCTGCTGCAACTTGTGCACGTGTTTCTTCATCCAATGTCATCATCCAGCGATTTAACATTTCACTCTTCTCAGCAAACTCTCCATCTGACACTTGCAATTCACCGATTTCATTAAAACAGCCGACAAACGTCCGATAAATATCATTGTTCATTTTCAAGTGCTCCGCGGTAACCATCTATTAAATCTTGTAATACTTTCACAATTGCATCCATGTCTTTTGCCTCACGAGTCACTTTCATCGTTTGAATTTGAATGCTAATCCAATCGTATAAGCCATATAAACTATCATATAAATCTTTTGTAATTTCAGGGTTTAATTGAAGTTTTAATTCTTCAAAAATACGTTCTAACTTTTCAAGAAGCGCATCTCCTTCTTGTAAGTTAAAAGTATGTAAAAGTTCTTCTAAATTACGAAACTCTACAATACATCTTTCATAAATAAAAATTGTATTTTTAATCGGATTACTCGTCATAATATCATTTTGCATATAACGTTGCCATGCTTGCATACGATCACTTCCTTAGATTTCATTAATCATCACTTTTTTGTTTTGTCATTGCTTTAATTGTTTTTAGCTGACTATCAAGCGCCGCTAATGTACTTTCTAATTTTTGATATTTCTTTACAATATCATCTTGTTTTTGCTTATTTTGAATGTCAATATCATTGATTTTACGATCTAGTTTCCCCACACGGTCATCTATAATTTTTATTCTTTCTCCTATGATTCCCACGTCACCGAATATCTTATTAAATTGTGTATCTATTTGTTTTCCAAGACCATCTGCACTAAAAAAGAATTGTTTTGCCGCATCCGGGTTTTCTTTCAAAGCGTTTGTTAATTTTGCTTCATCAACTTGTAATGTACCCTCTTTTGTCACCTGAATACCATACGAAAACAAATAATTTCCATCTTGTGAGTATGTTACAATATTATTCATAATCCTTCTAATATCACCCATAATATTTTGGCCTTGAAGCGCTCCATTTTTCCCACCAAATAATTCTACTGTAGATACCGCTTGATTATAATTGCTTACCATTTTTTTTATAAGTTCATTCGCTTCTTTTACATTTGAATCTTCTACTGTAAATTTAACGCTCTTTCCTACCTCAGATTTATCTAGTTGAATTTTAACACCTGGAAGAGTTTCTATTGTATTTGACTCTCCATGCTCTTCAACCCCATTAATTACATATGTTGAATTTTTAGCCTTTTCTATTTCATTAAGTGTACCATCTGTTTTTACAAATCCCATCTTTTCTAAAAATTGACCGCTATCTTCTAACTTAATAGCTCCCTTTTCGCCCATTTTTGAAGAAGAAAAGAATATCTTATTTCCAAGAGAATATGCCGAAACTCCATAATTTCCACTATTAATTTTATTTATTAATTGACGGTATGTAGTATCCTTTGTAATTACAATATCCTGATTGTTAATCTTTATTGTTTCTTCCATATCAATTTTAGCATCTAAATCCGCTATCTTTTCACTTGAAATTTGATGGCGTTGAGCCAATTCTTTGACTTCAATATTAAAGGTTCCTGCAATTGCTGAAGCATCTGCTGTCACACTAATATATCCTTCTTGAGAGAGTGTTACTTTTTTTTCATTCCCTTTAAAACTAGATAAATCTTTCATTGTTTGTGTTAGAGAACTAAATTCCTTTTTCAAACTTGCATATAATAATTTTTCTTGTGTAAGTTGTTCCTTTTCATTATTATAAGGAGTTTTCTTCATATCCAACGCTTGTAATTCTAATTCTACTAGCTTTGAAGTATCTATTATATTATTGCCTAGATTCCAAATTTGTTGTCTATTACCAATACCTGTTGATGTAACTGCCATTAACTACCACTCCTTTTTTACATATAATCTAAAATACTCGTTTTACTCATCGTACTAACCGCTTTAAGCGTCGCTTCATACGTTGCATTTATATATGCCAAGTCGGAAATTGCTACCGCTAAGTCGACATCTTCAATTTCTTTACGGTTTTCTTGAAGCGCTAAATTTTGTTCGCTTAAAATTGTTTTAAACGTCTCCATTGTGTTCATTGTTGAACCAACTTCAGTTGTACGGTTAATGATGCCATCTAAGTTTTTCTTGTTTTCTCCTAATAACGGTTGTAACGCTTTTTGATCACCTTTTTGCATCGCTTCACTCATCTGTTTTAACGTCTTTATAACCGGAGATAATAATGCCTCTCCGTTTCGAAATGCTTTTATTTCATAACCGTCATTTAGTTGCCAGTTCACATCATTTTGTCCACCTTGATACGTACCATCTTCTGTAAATGGCAGTTTTTCTGCACTATCACCACCGAAAATATAACGACCTTGCTCTTTCGTATTCGCTAAATATACAACTTGTTTTAAAATTTGATCAATCTCTGCACCAATGGCCTTCAATTCTTTTTCACCATTTTGCTCACTTAATGCCTGCACCATTAATTGATCTGTCCTCGTTAGAGATTTCAAAACACCTTGTAAAGTATTTTCAGTTTGTGTTAATACATTTTTCGAATCCGCTATATCTTTTTGCATTTGCTCCATATTCGCCAATGAATGTTGAATCGCAAATGACTTACTTGCCGCAAGTGGGTCTTCACTCATAAGAAGATTTTTCTTCCCTGAAGTTACTTGATTTCGATGATATTGCTGTTGCACGTTCAAATCCATTAACTGATTCTTTGCCCAGTTTGCATTTTGAAATGTAGATACTCTCATTTCTATCTCCTCCTTATATATTTTCAATCAATTACTATCACCTATCGAATAATCGAAAATAGACTATCAAACACTTCATTCATCGTAGTAATAGCTTTAGAGTTCGCCACGAAATATTTTTGGAAGGCCATTAAATTTACCATTTCCTCTTCCATATTTACCCCTTCAACGCTCATCTTTTCTTGCTGAATGCCTTCTAATAAGTCCCCATGAATTTTTTGATAAGCATTCACTGCACTTTTATCAGAAGCTACACGAACTATGAATTGGTCTAATGCTGCTTTATAAGAAAGACCTTCTTTATAGTCTCCATCTGTAATTGCTGCTAGTTTATTTGCTGTTTCTGCAGATATTTTCATTTTCGAAATATCTTTTTGAAATTCTGGATTTAACTTCATATCTTTCGCATGATCTCCAACGAAGAAATCTTTTCCCATCACTGTATTCACTTGATTTTTCACTGAACTCATTAAGTCTTCAAGATTTTTTTTATAATCAACAATCTTCGCTTTCGTGTCAATCGCTGATTTTATCGCTCCGCTAGTTACATTGATTTCTGAACCGTAAATCTCAACTGACATTGGGTCTTTTTCTTTATTTAATTGAAGTGGATATGTATCTTGTCCATTTACTGTTAAAATACCATTCATTCTAACACTCGCAATATTAGGATTCATAGATTCATAAGATACTTCGATGTTTGCATACTTAGACATCTCTGTAACGATGCGATCTCGTTCGTCTAAAAGTTGATTCGGCACTTGTGTACCTGCTTGTCCAATTTTATGATTCGCTTCTGCTAAACTAGCAGCAAGACGATTAAATTCATTAACATGCGCTTCAATATCTTCTGCCGTCTGCGCTTCCACTGTATCTAAGTTTTTCGCAAGACGATTTACTTGACTTGTGAACTTCCCAGTTTCAGAAATTAATGTATCGTAGTAGTTTGGTTGTTCTGGATTTTTTGCCACTTCACGAAAGGCATTAAAGAAACCGTCCATTAAACTAGATAATGAATTCTTTCCTGTCGTTCCAACCATAGACTCTACACGTGATAAAGTCGAATTCATATAGTTATAGTAAGAGAGCTGAGATAATTGATCATTAAACTGCTTCGTCTTTACCTCATCAGTAATACGGTCAACACCTAGCGTTTGTACACCGTAACCAATTCTCTGTTCTGGCGTATGACCATTACTTGCTCCAACAGATCCGTAATTCACCATTTGACGCACATAACCCGGTGTATGAATGTTAGATAAGTTTTGTTTCGTTGTTTGTAATCCCATTTGAGCCGCTAGCATCCCTGATAGCGGTGTATTATAATCAGATAATCTCATAAAGCTTCACTTCTCCTTTACAATAGTTCATTCATAAAGATTTGCGAATTATTGTTTCGCTCTAAATTATATTCAGAAACAGAATCCACAATACTTTCTGTAGTTTTTAATAGTACGTTTAAGTAATATTGATTTTTCAAAAGAATCATTTTTACATTCTCTTCTAATTCAGTTACGTTTTTTTGTAATTCTTCCATTTTTTCAATTTCTTCTTGAGAAAAATACGAAAATAATGCACTTACACGAGATGCTTCAACATCCTTTTCTTTACAAAACTGAACAACCATTTCTTCGAATGAGCTAGATAGTCCTTTTAAACCATCAATGTACTGCAATTGTTCTACTTGTAACTTTTGAACTGCATTTATATCTTTATTTTTTAAATTCTCATATATTTGCTCTCCAAGCGCTTGAATATTTTCATACGCCTTTTGTATAATAACGAGCTTTTCATATAATTGTATGTACATATAGCTTCCTTCCTTTTACAAGACTAAATTCACAATTAAACCATGGATTTCTCCAATTTGATTTAACATTTCTAAATGTCCTGTTTTCGTATTAATTAAATTCATAACATCTTCTAATTCATTCAATCCCATTTCTGCCTGTTTCACAATCGTCATTTTCTGTGAATATCCATAACGTGGGTGACGAGACATGACATCTTTATACTGCAATACATTATCAACGTAAAAATTCAAAAATGATTTTACTGTATTTTTGTATTCCATTACATTATCAAGCGTTAATTCCATTTCAATTTTTTCTTTAATTTCTCCAATATTATCGACAAACGCTTCCATTTGTTCTAGTAATTTATCTTTTTTCGGATCTGCATGCAAATTATCCGAAAATGCAAGTCCTGTCCTGACATTTGCTTCTTTCGGCATTTGAGTAGCAGGCGGTATATGCGATAAAATTGGATTATGCGAGATAGAACGTAGCATATATATCACCTATTTATTTTTTTATTTCTTCCTAAACTTAATCGTAAAATCCAGTTATTTATAATTATACTCTGAACAGTAATATTTTGCAGTTATTTTTTATAAAAGATATGTTACAATTTAGCATGAGGTGGCACAATTCTATGAATATTTTCCTTTGTGGTTCAAATCAATTAACAGCATTAGATCAAGAAGAAATTAAAAAATTTTTAACTGACTATGCTCACAAACATAAAATTTACATATTATGTTATAAATCTATTGAAAATGAGGTTCTTCGTTTTTTCGTTGAGAATGAAAGACTTGCTCAAAATTTATGCCTTTACACGCTGCAACCATTGCAAGCAATAACAGATGAATTTCAAGAAGTCGTTGATTACTTAAAAAAACACGGAGCCGAATATGTTGCTTTCGATCATCCTTCTGACTCCATTTACCGATCAGATTATATGTTTTTTGTTAAACAAATTATTGAAGACACTGATTTAGTTCTCTGTTTTTATAATGGGGACAAACATACATCTGTCATCCCTGTCGATGTTGCAAAAGAAGCAGGTATTGATGCTGTCATTTATGATTTACCAGGATTACATGAAAAGCAAATGAAAAAAAGCTTTGAACAAAAAATTCGTATGATGTAAAGGGGGCGGCACAATATCATTATTGTGCCCATTGTAAATATGATAATTGAACAAGATTATGATCATTTTATCGCGAGTTTTAAACAACAATTCAATATGGATATCGCTTCGTATAAGCAAGATAGAATGCGCCGTAGAATCGATGCTTTCATTTCGAGAAAAGGCTTTGAAAACTACACTAATTTTTTAAACAAATTACGTGCTGATCAAAATTTATTTTTAAATTTTATTGACTATATTACAATTAACGTTTCAGAGTTTTTTAGAAATAAAGAACGATGGCAAACTTTAGAGTCGAAAGCACTACCTAAATTACTCGAACAAAATAGCGGAAAATTAAAGGTATGGAGTGCCGCTTGCGCTGCTGGTGAAGAACCGTACACACTCTCTTTAATTTTATCAAAGCATCTAGCTCCATTTCGTTTTGAAATTCAAGCAACAGATCTTGATTTTCATATTTTAGAAACCGCAAAACGCGGTCAATATACAGAACGTTCTCTGAAGGAATTACCTAATGATTTGAAAGAACGTCATTTCACAAAAGAGAATGATATATATTCATTGCATCAAAACATTAAACAAAACGTTACGTTCAAACAGCACGACCTTTTAATGCAGTCGTTCGATACAAATTATGATTTGATTATTTGTCGTAACGTAATGATTTATTTTACAGAAGAAGCAAGAGTAAAACTTTATGAAAAATTTAGTCGTTCTTTACGAAAAGGCGGTGTACTATTTGTTGGTAGTACGGAACAAATTTTAACACCCGAACGTTATAATCTTCAGCGATTTGATACATTCTTCTACGAAAAAATATAAAAGAGGTCGTCACAATGGAGTGACGACCTTTTTACATAACTCGAATTAAAATAATACCGACAATCCATATAAAGAGAAAAAGAAACGTCATAGACCATTTATGTTCTTGCACCGTATGTTTCAATGCCTGTGATAATTGTGTCATGTTCATTTCCGCAAGCGCTCTCCATACACTTACATCCCGATCTCTAGCAATACGGTCTGTAACGCTAATTAAAATTGTTTCGTTAGACAGTTTCGTTATATAAGCAGTAATAACCGTTACCATCAAATTTATATTTCCTTCTGAAGAATCACTTTCCACTCTAGAGATAAGTGCACTCACATCTAGTAACGGAATATGTACTTTTCTACCAAATGATAGTTGTACTTCAGCGAAATCATACGTTCCATCTAACAAAGGAAGTTCTTTTATATGCGCCTGCTTAACAAGCCCTTGTAGGCTTCTAATTACTTGTTCAAATATTTTTTCTGTTTGCTTACCTTCTCCGGATAACGTATGTAGCTTTTTAAAAAGTTGTAACACTGTATCCATCTCTTTAGAAAGCATTTCCTTCATAATCTTTCCATCACTTAAACTTGCAAGTAAAATACCTATTTCATTATTTTTCGAAATAATTTTAGACTGTCCAGTAAACACTAAATTGCTACGCTTTCGTTCTTTCTGGATTTCATGCTCCGAAATAGCTGCAGGCTGTTTTAATGGTTGTAACGCCTTATCTTCAATTGTCGTACGTTTAATCTCCATTTAAGCGCCTCCACTACTATGAAATAATTAGCCCCATTCTTTATTACTCTTTAAAACTAAAAACAGTACGAATAAACCTGACATGATAGTAAACACATCAGAAGCTTGCACTCCCTGTTCACCTTTTTCTTCTTTCTTGTCTTTCGGTTCTTCTTTTTGTTCTTTCTTTTTAGAGGCAACTTGTTTGTTATTTTTCTCTTTTTGGTCCTTCCCCTTATGTACTTCCTTGTTGTCTTCGAACGGCTCTTTTATAACGTAAGTAAATTCCTCTTTCTCTTTCAACGGTTCTTTTATAAACTTATTTACTATCTCATCTTGCTTCGGAATTTGAACAACTGGCAAATTTTCTTCTGGAAGCGGGTTTTTGACTTTCGAATCTTCTTGTTTCTCATTTTCTTTCTTATCTTCTAATTCATTTTCTAGTTTATTATCTAATTTTTCTTCTTTTTCTTTCTCTTCTATCTTTTTATCATCTTCGTTTTTTGGCACCAAAACAGAAATGGTATATTCACTTTCCTCAACAAGTTTATTACCTGCTGCATCTATTATCTCTACAAGTAATTCGTATGGCCCAGCCGGCAATGCTTCTGTTATTTCAAATACTTTTTGCCAATCCATATCATGCTTGTTGTAGTCTAATAAAAAGGAAAGCTCTTTATTTTCTTTCCCTTTTAATGTAACGCGCACTTCTTTTACAACCGATTCTATATCTGACGCTTTTACTCGTATATGTATAGAATCTCCCTGTTTTCGTTCAACTAAGTTCTCTTTTACTTCATCAATAGTAACTTTCTGTAACTTTGGCAATTCTTTATCTATAGTTGGCGTTTCATTTTTAATACGAATGAGCGGGACTTTCACTTCATTTTTTATGAGCTCTTCTTTCTCATTCTCTTTGTAACTTTGAACGAGCTGAAGATTCCAATCACCTTGCAAATCAAAATCCCCTGCTTTATAGTTAGCAACCCAGCTCTTCGTTCCTTCATCATACTCAAAAGATAACATTCTTTCTTGCGCATATTGCTCGCCATTTTTTTGTAACTGCAATATACCTTTCATACTTTGAATGTTTTTCCCATTTGGTTCTACAGCAATTCGCACCTCTTCGCCAACTTTAAGCTCCAGCTTATTTACTGTAATAATTCCCTGTTCTGTTTCTATCTTTCTTTCACTCAATTGTTTATTTGCTACTTCTTGTTGTTCTGCTTCTTTTTGTTTCTCTTCTTTTTGTTTCTCTTCTTTTTGTTTCTCTTCATCTTGTTTCGTTTCCACTTGCTCTGGCGGTTCTTGAGATTCCTTATTTTCTTCTTGTACATTCACTTCATTTATTTTTTGATCTGGCTCAATTTGTTCCTCAGCCTGACTTTGCAAGGGGAAGAACAAGCACACATGTATGCATAGCCAACTCATTAGAAAAAACTTTACGTTTTTCATCTACTAGTTCAAACTCCTATTTCAATGCCTTATAGTGATTTCGTCACTTTTACTCCGAAAAATCCATCTACATTTACAAGTTCACCATACGCCACTAATACATCATTTACATAAATACGAATTGGTTCATCAATATCCTCATCTAGTACAACTGCTTCATTTTCTTGTAAACTTAATATATCTTGAATCGTTTTCACTGTACTTCCAAATACAAATTTCACGTTCATTTCTACATTTTGTAGAATGGACGTGTCCATATATACTGGTTCCATTTGTTTTACTTCTTTAAATTCAATAGGTTGCACAACTGGTTCTACAATTTTTTCTTCTTCAATTTCTTCTGTGGCAATCTCTTCTTCTTCCACCATTGGATACAGAAGTCGCCTTACCATTTCTTTCGCTTCAGAAATTGGCAAAATTTGATACATTTTCGATTGAAGCAGATCACCAATTTCAAGATTGAACGTAATTTGAACGAGTTCGTCCACTTCCATTGACTCTCCCAAATACTCCATTTCTTCTTTTAACGTTACAAATTTAACATTTGGCGGCGTCATGTCCATTTTTTCTTGGAACATTTCTGACATCGCCGTAGCAGCGTGACCCATCATTTGGTTCATTATTTCTTTAATACCGCTCAGTTCTAATTCAGTAAGCTCTTTTTCCGGATCAACTTCACCTGTTCCCATCATCATTAAATCTACCATTGTTAAGGCGACATCTTTCGTAAATACGAATACATTCTCATTCTTTAGCCCTTCAACAAAGTCAACATTTAAAATAACAAATGGCACTGGTACTCCATCATAATGACGAACATTGATTGCTTCCACATTTGGTGTACTAATTGTAACTGGCTGATTTAAAAGCGTTGACAATACTGTTGAAGCGGAACCAATTGAAATATTTGCAATTTCACCAAGCACATCTTTCTCTTCTTGTGTTAAATGCTCTTTTTCAACTTCTTCTACAATCTCAGTTTCCACTACTTCTGCTGGCTCGTCTTTTTCTTCTACTCCACCAGATAATTGCATTAATTTATTTACCATTTGTTTCGCATGCTCAACTGAAACAATTTGTACAAGTTTAGAGTTTACAAGATTATCTATCTTTAAATCAAACGACACTTTAACAATCGTATGATTCCCATCGATTTCAGAGATTTTCTCCATTTCTTCTGATAACTTTACAACATTAATCGTCGGCGGAGACATATCTACTGTATCTTGGAAGAATTCAGACATAGATGTAGCTGCGAATCCCATCATTTGATTCATCGCTTCTTGTACAGCACTTAGTTCTAATTCACCAAGTTCTTTTCCATCCTCCACTTCACCTGTTCCCATCATCATTAAATCAGCAATGGACAATGCAACATCTTGTTTAAGAACAAGAAGATTTTCCATATCTAATCCTTTTGTAAAATGAATGTTTAATACAACATGTGGAACTTCGACATCTCTTGAATCATATAAATCTACCAACTCTATGCGAGGAGCAGTAATGCTTACTTGCCTATTTAAAATCGTTGATAATACAGTCGAAGCTGAACCAAATGATATATTTGCAATTTCGCCAAGAATATCGCATTCTTGAGGCGTTAAATGCTCATTTTCTTTTTCTAGCACAATCGTGCTCGTATCCCCTTTTGTGTGTTGCTCAGGCATTTTCCCTGCCTCCTCATTTCTGTTTTTCTATCAAATAATATAAACTCTCATTTGATTTTAGCAAACTTATTATATAAAACGTTAATATGTATGTATTCCCATTATTAGATTAGTAACGATTAGCCAAAAAGCTCCCCAATTGTATACAAGTGGGGAGCTTTCCTTCATTCCTATTATAAACCTTCTGGGTTTAAAATGAGGACCACTCGTCCATCACCGAGAATCGTCGCACCAGAGAAATAGTTAGAACTCTCTGCAAAGAAGTCACCTAATGACTTTAAGACTATTTCTCTTTGACCGATAATTGTGTTTACAATAAGTCCATAGCTGCGATGTGTATTACGAACAATTAACACAGGAACCATTTGACCATCATATGACGCAAACGCCTCATCTACTGTTTTTTCACCAAATACAGTACTTAAATGTTTCACTTCAATAATTTGATTACGATAATTTAACACATCTTTTCCTTGTAAGGATTGGATGTCTTCTCTCTTAATTCGAATTGCTTCAACGATATTTCCAAGAGGTAAAGCATAACGCTTATCATTCGTTTGAACAAGCATAGATTGAATAATAGATAACGTTAATGGAAGTTCAATTCTAAATGTACTTCCCTTTCCTTCCTCAGAATCAATAATTAAATGTCCACCTAAACTATGAATCGTATGTTTTACAACATCTAATCCGACACCGCGTCCAGAAAGATCTGATACAACTTCAGCTGTACTAAATCCCGGTTGGAAAATAAGATCAAACACTTCACGATCTGTTAATCTATTCGCATCCGCTTCAGTTACAACGCCATTTTTAATCGCTTTTTCTAATACTTTCCCTTTATTAATACCGTTTCCATCATCCGTAATTTGAATAACGACATGATTTCCACTATGAAAGGCTTCTAATTTAATCGTACCTGTCTCATTTTTACCTGCATCACGTCGTTTTTCAACAGTTTCAACACCGTGATCGATTGCATTTCGAATTAAATGAACGAGCGGATCGCCGATTTCATCAATAACAATTTTATCTACTTCAGTATCTTCACCTGTAATTTGTAAATCGATTTTTTTCCCTAAATCTTTCGCTAACATACGTACCATACGCGGGAAACGATTGAACACAGTTTCAATCGGCACCATACGCATATTTAATAGTACATTTTGAATATCTTTTGAAATATCGCCTAATCGATTTAAATGTTCAATTAGCTCCTTGTTTTGAATTATTTGAGCCAATTCATCAATGCGCCCACGTTCAATTACACTTTCTTCAAACATATTCATTAATCTTTCGATTTTCTCTAATTGAACACGAATTGAACGATTCTCCACTTTAGCATTTTTCGTTTTTGTAGTACTTTTAGCTGGCATAGTACTTGAAGGTTGATTCGTTGCCTCTATCGGTGATTTTACTTGCGTAACCACAGCAGGTTGTAGCTTTTCTTCTACTTGCACAACTTCTTGTGTCACGACTTTTTTAGAAGCTACTTCCTTCGATATAGGTTCTCCTTGCTTTACTTCCACTTTCTCAATTTCAGAAACATGAAGTACTACTTGTTTCAACTCTTCTATACTACAATCCGTATCCATAAATACTGTAAATTCAAATCCGAAAGCATCTGCTTCAATTTCTTCAATACTCGGAGCTGTTTTTTGTATATTCCCTACATTTTGCAATGCTTCAATACACATAATGGCACGTACTGCTTTTAAAATCGCTTGCTGTTCAACTGTTATATGCACTTCATGCGAAACTCCATCATCGGTGTCTATATGATTTTGCTCTATATGTTCCGTAGGAGTTTCTACATTACCGTTCAATAATGCTTCTAATTTCTGTTTAGTTGAGGCTACATCAATATTGCCCATTCCACCTTGTTGCACATCTGCAACCATCTTCTCCAAATTATCAATGCACTCAAAAATCACATCAATAATATCCGCATTTACAACTATATTTCCATGACGAATTTCATCTAACACATTTTCCATCTTATGCGTTAAATCAGCCATTTCCGTAAATTCCATGCTCGCAGACATACCTTTGAATGTATGAGCGGATCGGAATATTTCTCCTACAACATCCATATCAGCAGGATTTTGTTCTAACACTAGCACATTTTCATTTAGCGACTGTAAATGTTCTTCTGACTCTTCGAAAAATATATTTAATAGATCTGTTTGCATTTTTATCCCCTACCTGTCTAACAAACATTTCATTTATGTATAACAATTTAGTGTTTTACAATGAGAAAAAAGGGGGCCACACGTCGATCCGCTATCACTGTTTTGATTCCTTGTGGCACCCCTTCTATATTAACTATTTGCTACTTTTGTTAAAGCTTCAATTACACGATCCGCTTGGAATGGCTTTACAATAAAGTCTTTTGCCCCGCCCTTAATTGCATCTAATACCATACCTTGTTGTCCCATTGCAGAACAAATAACAACCTTTGCACTTGAATCAATTTTAATAATTTCTTTTAATGCTTCAAGCCCGTCCATTTCTGGCATAGTAATATCTAATGTTACAATATCAGGTTGAAGTTCTTTATACTTTTGAATTGCTTCTATCCCATTCTCTGCTTCGCCGATAACTTCAAATTCAGCATTACTTTTTAATAAGTTTTTAATCATCGTTCGCATAAACATCGCATCGTCTACTACTAAAATTTTATGTGCCATTCTTTTTAATTCTCTCCTTCTATGTATAAATATATCTTAATATTTCACCTTATCATTCTCACTCATTATACAAAATAAAATGATAAAATTTAATATTTTTTTAAAAGAATTTTCGTATTTTTATTATTTTATTATTAAAATAATAATATACTACTCTTTTATATAAATAACAACGCGACGGTTTTTTTCCCAGTTTTGCGGTGAATCATTTGGTACAATTGGCTTTGTGTCTGCATATCCTACTGCAGCTAGCCTTTTATCATCCACATTATACACTTCAATTAAATGGTGAATCATATTTGCCGCTCGTGCTGAAGATAACTCCCAATTAGAAGGGAATTTCTCGTTATGAATAGGTCTACTATCTGTATGTCCCTCTACAACAATTGGGTTAGGTACGGATTGAAAAAATCCAACTAATTGACTTATTATCCCTTTCGCTTCGGGCTTAACGTTCGCATCGCCTGTATCAAATATTAAATTATCTACTATAACGACGCTTACCCCTGTATCCTCTCGATATACATTCACTTGACTAATACCGTTATTATCTACATACGCTTTCAACTTCTTATATAATTCATCCATTCTCTTTTTTGAAATCATTTTTTCATCATTTTTTTCATGTGAAATATCTGGTATTGTATTTTCCATTACTTTTGCATCTACTTGCCCCGTATCACTAAACTTTTCAAGCATCTTTGACAATTTTACTGCATCTTGCTTTGATGTAGCAACTAGTAATACGAAGAAAGTTAATAATAACATCGTTAAATCTGTAAAAGTCGTCATCCAACGAGGCGATCCCTTTTGCGGTCCTTTACTCATCATACCACTCCTTGAAATATTAGGCTGCTCCTTTTACCTTTTTTACCTTTGTTTCGTATACGTATGTATCCAGTTTCAACTTTAATTTAGAAGGGATTTGTCCGCGATACAATTCTGAAATTGCTTCTATTACAAACTTTTTCTCTGTATATAAATCTTCAATACCACGGTATACTTTTTCCGACAGAGGGATTGCAATCATATTCGCAAGTACAGACCCATATAATGTCGTTAACATCGCAACTGCCATCCCTGTACCAATTTGCGATGTATCTTGTAAGTTTTGGAGCATAATGATAAGACCGATTAACGTACCAATCATTCCCCAAGCTGGAGCAAAATCACCAATTTTATCTAATAATGCCGCTCCTTTTCTTAACTCATACACTTCCGTTTCAATATCTTTCAATAACACTTCTTTTAATTCATCTTCATCGTAACCGCTTAACATTAATCGAATTCCTTTTTGAATAAAAGGATTGTCTACTTGCTCTCCATCAACCTCTAAAGAAAGCAAGCCGTTCTTTTTAGACTTTTTCGAAAAATCAACAAACAAATTCGTTAACTGTTCTAAATCTTCTTCTCTTCTATGTAAAACAGTGAAAATACTTTTCGTATATTTTTTTATTTCTCCAAATCGATATGCCACAACAATTGTCGCTGTTGTTCCCCCTATGACAATTAAAATAGATGAAATATCTAAAAAGTTTTTGAAAGCTTTTATTCCACCGCCGCCAAGCATAATCGCCGCTATCACTATGATGAAACCTACTATAATGCCCACTGGGCTAGAAATATCAAACTTCCTTTTTCTTCTTTGTGGTCTAGCTAATACTTGATTTTTTTCTCCCATATTTCTGCCCTTTCCTTTCCATTTTCATATAACATTTTTTTATTTTAATAATACGTTTTCACATATAACATGTATTATACGCTTATCATCTGTTTATCGCAATATACTCATGAAATTGACACATTTCATTTCTATATTAGAATTATGATATAAAAACATGAGGAGGCTCACGATGGAACACAACATTTTACAAGTCATTGCATTAGCAGAAAAACTAAAATATGAAATGCGACATAGCTGGCTTTCCAACGGGCGTCAAGAAAGTGTTGCCGAACATACATGGCGTATGTCTCTAATGGCCATTTTAGTTGAACCTTATTTGGATCAAAAAGTAAATATTGAGAAATTACTTAAAATGGTTATTATTCACGACCTAGTCGAAGCCGAAGCTGGTGATATCCCTGCATTTGATACGATGAATAGTCACGAATTACAGCTACAAAAACAAAAAAATGAACTAGAAGCTATTTTAAATATTAAACAAACGTTAACAGGTTCTCTCGGTGAGGAATTATATGACTTATGGATGGAGTTTGAAGCAAAAGAAACGTACGAAGCAAAAGTTGCTAATGCACTCGATAAACTTGAGGTGAAAATCCAGCATAACGAAGCTGATATTGATACGTGGCTACCAATTGAACATAAAATGACATTCCAAGTAGCAAAGCATACAAACTTTGATTCTTTCCTATCTAAATTACAAAAAATTATTGAACAAGATGGAGAAAAGAAGTTAATTGCTGCCGGCATTGATGTTGGGGCATGCAAGCAATAATGAAATAAGACACTCAACAAGAGTGTCTTATTTCATTATTGTTGATATAGCCTGCTTATAAATAAGCTGTTGTTTTCCATCCACTAAAATTAAAACTGTAAATTTATCTACTCCAACAACTTCTCCTACTATTCTAACGCCACTCTTTAAGAAAATTGTAACTGTACCTTTTTCTTCTTTTATTTGTTTATACAATTCTTCCTGTAAATGTTCCAATTACTGTCCTCTCCTTTCTGTGAAACATCTTAATATAAAAAACTATAAATTTTTTATTTATGCACTTTGTCTTTTATATTCATAAACTTATTAATTAGTATATCTAAATCACGACTAAATAACAAAACTTTATCATGATCCAATCCGTGTCTCGCAACAAGTTGAATTAATTCTTTCTTTTTGTTTTCTATTTTATTTTGTAATTGTCCCATCTCCATCTCTATACTAAAACTCCCTTTTCCCATAATATTACTTGTAAAATTATAGTACATATTCTCTCATAAAAAAATAAAAAAATGGTTTTTTTTACAATTTTTTATTTTTCTATGCCTAAATTACGAATCATGTAAAGGTTTATTTACAAATCACTAACATACAATCCTAATGAATCTACAGGCATTTGTCTAATTATAAATGAGACTGGCTCGTTTTCTATACAAAAAACATACTGTATATAGTAGTCCATGAACCATATAGATTAACTTACTAAAAAGGAGGAAAACATATGAGTTATGGTGGAAGTTGCGCTGGTTTCGGCGGTGGATTTGCTTTGCTTATCGTACTATTCATCCTTCTAATCATCATCGGATGTAGCTGTTGGGGTGGCGGCGGATACGGATATTAATATATCCTATCCTTGACAAATGAACTAAAAACTATAGAAAAACAGCTCATATTTGAGCTGTTTTTTTCATACTTTCGTATGAATTTATATCCCTCTTATTTGCGATTTCAACTAGCAACATATTGTTTACTATGGAATAAGAAACATTTTTACTAAGGGGGATTACAATGATTAGAGGTCTTTACGAAGCACATTTACCTGTCCGCAACTTAAAAGTATCAATACCTTTCTATGAATCACTAGGGCTAAAATTATATAAAAGAGGAGATAATATTGCTTTCTTTTGGATTAAAGAAAATGAGAGTTGGCTCGGCCTTTGGGAAGGCACAGAATACAAAGTGAATTATCACCCCTCTTTACGACATATCGCCTTTCAAGTAAGTTTACATGATTTAGAAGATGCGATTCATTGGCTAAATCAAAAAGGAATTTCAGCACGAAAAGACTTTGGAATGGAACCAATTGAACCGATTGTTTTTCCGGAATTAGCACATGCAGCCGTATACTTTAACGACCCTGATGGAAATAGTTTAGAATTGATTGCACAATTACCTGTTGGACTTCCTACAGCGGAAAAAGTGTATTTGAGTGAGTGGAAAGAACAAATTCAAACATCGTCATTACATAAGGAATAATCTATTTATGTCCGTTTCTTATTCCACACTTCTTAAAACAAATAAAAACTTCAATAAACTATTTTATGGGCAAACATTAAGTGTACTTGGGGATTGGTTCCATACGGTAGCTTTATTAACATTTGTCTACAGCATAACGGAATCGCCGTTTATAATCGCACTTACTTTTATAAGTAAAGGTTTACCACAGCTTCTTCTTAGTCCATTCATAGGCGGAATTGTAGATCGTTTCTCTAAAAAGAATATTATGATTTTTACCGATATTACACGGGGAATTCTAGTCCTTACATACTTACTCGCAGGCTATAAAATTGAGATTATTTTCATTGCTAATATATGTTTATCTGTACTTGCTTGTTTATTTGAACCGGCTAAACAAGCAACCCTAAAAAATATCGTACACCAAAATCATTTCGTAACTGCTAACTCTCTTTCTAGTACAATTAATGGTTTTATGTCTATTATGGGGGCCTCTTTGGGCGGAGTAATTGCACAATCTTTACATATTGAGTTCGCTTTTTTAGTAAATAGCCTATCATACTTTCTTTCAGCCTATTTTATTTATAATATGAGTATTCCTGCTCATGATACTTGTAACAAGAACAATGCATTTTTCACTGATATAAAAGGTGGTTATACATACATATTACAAACAAAAATCATTTTAACATTAATTCTTGTCGGCATTTCATGGGGGATTATTGGAGGCGCTTATCAACTACTTCTAACAATCTATGCCAGAAAAATTTTCCATACGAACATTGGGATTTTATATACGGTTCAAGGGGCTGGACTTATGATAGGAAGCCTTCTCGTTAATCTTTATATATCCCATAATAAAGAAAAAATGAAAAAAGTATTCGGTTGGGCCTACTTATTACAAGGAATTTTCTTTCTCGGATTCATTCTATCCGATCAACTTATTATCGGTATCATTACTTTATTCTGTATGCGTATAGCAGGAGGAATCATCGTTCCACTTGATACGACATTACTTCAAACTTACACACACGAAAATATGATAGGTAAAGTTTTTTCATTCCATTATTCTATTTACGGATCTCTTATTCAGTTATCGATGTTTTTTACAGGAGGGCTGTTAGAAATTCTTTCTCCTCAAATGATTGGCAGTTTATTAGCTATATGTTGTATTTTTGTAAGTTTTATATGGCTGTTTTTATTTTATCGCGGGGAATTTAATGAAGAATCTCCTTCTACTTAATAGCATGTTTATAAACATGCTATTTTTATTTATGTCGAAATACAGAGGAAAAAGACGATTTATTTTCCTTACGTTCTAATTTTTTAGAATGTACAATAAATTTAGATTATAAGAAAAGGGGTGCCATAATGTTTGACGATAGACTTACTATTTCAGCTGAGCAGCAGAAGCTCATTTCCAATGCAACTCGCATTCAAATTCTTCACCTTTTAAAAGATGAAGCACTTACTGCAAAACAAGTTGCTACTAAACTAAATAAATCTGCTGGAAGCGTACATTATCACGTTCAAATTTTATATGATGGAGGGTTGCTTGAATTAGTAGAAACGAAGGAAAAACGAGGGATTATTGAAAAATATTATAAAGCAAAAGCTGCTCATTTCTATATTGAAGAAAGCGGCACAGAAGGAACGAATACAGGTAGTCATATTGTATCTCATTTATTTTTAACTCCAGAGGAATTACAACAGCTTACTTGGGAGATTACACAAGTTTTATTACGCTGGGAAAACAAAACCGCTCGTCAATCAAACTCTGAAGAGGAATACGCTATTTCCTGCAGGATTAAAAAACAATGAAAGAAAGGGCCATTTATTCATGAAAAATAAATTATTATTATTGTCGGGAACAGGAATTTCTCGTTTAGGTGATTTTATGTATCTCATCGCTCTAAACTTAATGGTGTTAAATAGCACAAACTCACCTGCTGCTGTAGCAGGATTATGGATTGTTGGTCCAATCGCCACTGTTGTTACAAAAATATGGTCTGGTAGTATAGTAGATCGATTAAACAAACGGTCCATTATGCTCATCACAGATATAATTCGAGCAGCTCTCATTGGCTGTATTCCATTATTTGATTCTATTTGGGCCATTTATATGTTCATCTTTTTAACTCGCATCGCTACATCATTTTTTGATCCAGCTTCATTTACTTATAAAACAATGCTCATACGAGCTGAAGAGCGCGCTCAATTTAATGCATGGAATAGCCTATGTACAAACGGGGCTTTTATTATCGGTCCAGCTCTTGCTGGAATACTTCTCACCACATACTCAGCAGCCTTTGTTATTTACTGCAACTCACTTTCATTTCTACTTTCTACCATTCTCATTTACTTCTTGCCAAACATTACATTACAAACAAAGCAAAACGAAGAAGTTGCAAATACTTTTGTACAAACATTACGAAGTGATTGGAAACAAGTTTTTTCGTTCGCTCGAACAGAAACGTACATTATTCTCATATTCGTTTTATTTCAAGCGACTATGCTTGTTTCTATGGCACTCGATTCACAAGAAGTTGTTTTTACGAGGCAAGTACTGTTTTTAACCGATATAGAATACAGTATGCTTGTTAGTATAACTGGCGCTGCTTACGTTTCCGGTTCATTTCTCGTCTCTCTCTTTGCCAAACGATTACCAATTCAACATTGTATCGGATTAGGTATGATTTTCACAGCAATAGGCTATGTAATTTTCGCCTTTTCAAATTCATTTATAGTCGCAGCAGGTGGTTTCATTTTACTTGGTATTTCTTCATCATTTGCTGGTACTGGCTTTATAACATTTTATCAAAATAACATCCCTATATATATGATAGGACGTATCGATAGCGTGTTTGATTCCATAAAAAATTTCATCCAAATCTTTTTCGTTTTAGCAATTGGGGCATCCGCACAATTTCTTTCCGTTCAATTTACTGTAATAAGTAGCTCGTTACTCATTCTTTTCCTTTCCTGTTTATTAGCAATCCGGGTAATGACTCCTTCACGAGAAAAATACTTTAAAACTACAGGATCATCATTAGAATATTAAATGCCACATAAAAAGCCGCTATTTGCCGTGCAGTAAGCCTCCCACTGATTAAAGTTTCACTTTATGTTAAAATATTTATTAAATTTGATTATGTAGGGGGGCTATTTTGGAAATTATATTCATTTTCATATGTATTATATTAGTAGCTTCTATTTTACAAACAAGTACAGGTTTTGGCTTTTCTATTATGGCAACACCTTTCTTACTCATGTTATTTCTACCACAAGAAGCTATACAAATAAATATCATTTTATCATTAATTATTTCCATATCACTCATTTGGAAAATAAGAATAGACATTGATTTTATACTACTGAAAAGATTAATTTTCGGAAGTATAGTTGGTGTTCCTTTTGGCATTTTCATTTTCACTTCCATTAACATCAACACTTTTAAATTAGCAATTAGCATCCTGCTTTTACTATTAACGTTGATGCTAATATGCAACTTTAAGATTAAATCAACAAAATCTAGAGATTTCTTAGTGGGCGGATTATCCGGTCTTTTAACGACAAGTATCGGTATGCCAGGACCACCCCTGTTACTTTACTTTACAGGAACTGATACGAAAAAAGAGAAATTGAGAGCAACTACTTTAGCTTTTTATCTATTTATATATTTCATTAGCCTACTAACTCAAATACTCTTTACTGGCACAAACAAAACAATTTGGGAATCAAGTTTTTACGCTATTCCAATCGTATTTCTAGGTTTGTATATAGGGCAAATTATTTTCAAATGGCTTAATAAACGAATTTTCAAAATATTTACGTACATCCTTTTAAGTTGCACGGGTATGTATCTTCTTATTGAAAGTTTGCATTTATTATAAGTAAGTTTTTCAAAATACAAAATCATAAATAAAATACTAACCAAATGATAAAAAGCGGCTATTATGCCGCTTTTTATTTTCACATTAAATATTTTAAAACTAGAAGCCCAGCTATCGCTATTACAAACACATTGAAAAAAATCATCCAACTTTTTTCGAAATCTTTATATCTCTCTTCTTTCACTCCACATTGTTTTAGCTTTCCAATTAAAACTGTTAATTCTTGATTATACTCTTTACTTCCTAATTGTATATAATTGTTATTTATTTTAATTCCATATACATTTTTCATTTTTTTATGTTGCGAAACTGCTTGAATTGAGTTTACTAATACACTGTATTCATTTAACTTTTTAAAATAACAATCTAACGCTATAATTTGTAACATTGTATTAGTTAAAACAATGTAATAATAAAATGTAGCACCTGTGGTTAATATATTAGGTATAACTTTAGAATTTACAAGACTTCCTTCTTCCACTAATATTTCACATTGTATTTCCTCTCCTTCTTGCAACTCTTTCCGAACTGATTCTTCCAACATTTGCACCGTTAATTTCTTCAATAACTCCCCGTTTTTCACATAATACTTATCTATATTGATAGACTCATTTGCTTCTTTCTCTAAACGTGTAATTTCTTCCTCTGAATATTGGAGCTCATTCAACATCGATAATAATCTTTTATCCATATTACACACTCCCTTTCCACAGTTTTTGAAGTTTTTTCTTCCCACGAGAAATTCGATTGTATATATAATCCGCCGTTACTTTTAATTCTTTTGCAATATCGTCAATGGAATACCCATCAATATACCTCTTTAAAAAGATATATCGATCTTTCTTATTTAAATCTTGAACAATTTTCATAATCTCTTCTTCTTGTTCTATTTCATACCTATCATGGACACTTGTATCTAGTTCTACGTCCTTATCGATTTTATTCTCTTTATATACTTTCTTTTTATATTCCAATGCCTTCAATTTAGTAATACCAATCATCCAAGATTTTAAGTTTCCCTTTTCTGTATCAAATTGGTCGATATTAAACCAAATGACAGTAAATACATCGTTATAACAATCATCCACATATTGTTTTTCAGTAGAGGTACTTAATGATTTATGAATAATGTACAAAATTAATTTTCCATATTGATCAATCACTTCTTTCAAAGCATCTTGATCATGTTTTTTCATAGCTATAATTAAATCCTCTTCAGAATCGAAAATCATATGCATCTTCCTTCCTCAGTTCCCCTTTAGCAGCTGCCTTTACTTACTATTGGTATTTCATTCTCATTTTCTATCACTTTTGTAAAAAATTATTAATTTTTACTTATATATATGATAACAAACGAAATACCTAAGATCAGAAAGAATAGACAACTTTCTGATCTTAGGTATTTCTCCTTTCAAAAAAGGCAAACCCGCATTCAGGTTTGCCCTTTTACTCACTTCTTATTTAATCCTTTTTCACTTAAAAACTCTTTCATATGCATTCTTTTTTCTTTAGACATAAACGAACTCATTGATTCCGTCCATGTTACGCTTTTCTTGTTTGATGATCTTTCTTTGTAATACGAGTTCATCGTTTCATCATATTCATTTAATAATTCATCATATTTCTTTTCATCATATCCATTTTCATGAAGAACCGCTGCTACCGGTAAGCGTGGTTTAACTCCATGTTCTTCATCTGGTACACCGACTGTCATTCCGAATACAGGATATACTTTATCTGGTAAATGAAGCAATTCGCTCACTTCTCTCGGATTATTACGAATACCACCAATATAACAAATACCGTATCCTAATGACTCTGCTGCTAACGCTAAGTTTTGCGCAAAAAGTGAAGCATCTACCGTCGCAACGATAAAGTCTTCCACCCCTTCATGCTTTATCTCTGTACCATGTTTTTCACATGCAATTTCAAGTCGTTTTAAATCTGCACAACAAACAAAGAATGCTGCGCAGTCTTTCACATGGCGATTTCCGGATAACTCTGCTAATTTAGCCTTTAATTCCTGATTTGTTACATATATGACAGAATACGCCTGTACAAAATGTGATGAAGCCGCATGCTGTGCAGCGTGCACCATTTTTTCTACTACATCTTTCGGAATTGATTCTTCTTTATATTTACGAACTGAAACGTGTTGCTCTATCTTATGTATTATCTCATTCATGAAAATCACTCCTTTTTCTCTTCATAATGAAAAATTAACACATCTTTTTCAATATTCACAACTTATAAGCACAAAAAGAGCAATTCTTTTTGAATTGCTCTTTTTTTAAAACGTCTATGAATACGGTAAATGAAATTATATTAACGGTAATTTAAATGAAATTTTTTCTTGTCTTATTACGCCGTTTTCAAGACTTTAATACCTTTTACGATATTCCAAATGAAGTAGTAAATTCCTACAAGAATGAACACTGTATATGTGATAATCATTCCAATTCCAGCACCGTCAGATTGATTGAAACCTAAACCGTACATTCCTGATACTGCTAGTCCTCCAAATAAGATTGCGTATGGGAAAACATGTGACCAAAATGCTTTTTTCGCGTGATACTTCACTTCATCTTCTGCAACAAAGTACACGATAATTGGTAGTAAAAATGGTGCAAAAAAGATACTAAAGTAACATAACGAAGATAAAATATTATTTCCTTTCATCCGATTCACCTCTAAATAGTTTTTGTTACTTTCATTATGTCAGGAAATCATTCTAGAAACTATCGCTTTACCTTTCACTAACGTGACATATTTGTAAGATTTTCCTCAAATTAAATCCCGTCTGAAGTTTCAGACGGGATCACTTTCACTATATTCGATTCATAAACCAATACTGTGTAATGGCTAAATATTCTCGTACATTCGATGGAATGATGATTGGTTTCGGTGTTTTTGCCGGAAGACCTTCTAATTGTAAACCTTGTTTGGCAGCTATTTTTTTCGCTCTAAACATATGAAAATCGTTTGTTACGATCATACCTTTTTTCATATCGGCTGGAATTAACGGTTTTGAGAATGTAATATTCTCATCTGTACTCGTAGATTTGTCCTCCATTATAATACGGTCTTCTGCGATGTTTTGTTTTATTAGTCCTTGTTTCATTGCTAATGCTTCTGAAATGTCTTCACCTTTTCCTTGTCCTCCAGATACGATAGCGATTGTTTTCTCATGTGATTTTAAATATTCAGCTGCTTTATCAATACGATATTGCAATGAATAAGATGGTTTCGTTCCATTTACTTTCGATCCTAGTACAATTATGTACTCAGCATCGTCACTTGCATTCATATGTCCATGCTTATAAATGTGATATTGTAAAAACCCCGCATATACGGCGCAAATCATTATAACAACTAAAATACACTTTATTATTTTCTTCTTTCTCATACTCATATACTCCTATTTTCTTTTACTTCCTTCATGATAATATCCATTTATTTGTTTGTATACAGACAAATTCCAATAAACCCTAAATTATCCTCTGAAAGGTAATATTTATATTACTTTCGGGAATAGTAAGTACAACTTTACACCAAGGAGTGTCTCTATTGCTTCTCTTTTTATGTAACGTGTCGTTCTTTTTCATCTTATTTTTACTATCGCTTAAGTTACTCGGTAAATCCGCGTTAGCACAACTAACTCCTCATGATTTTGGGGCTATAATCTTTTTATCTTATTTAGCTTTCCAGGCCATACCCGTCTCTGGTGCTTTACAAGCATTTCTCGGTATGGTTGTTATTACATGTTTACATTTACTCCTTACAAAATTAAGCCTATTCAACAAACTAAATCGTTTTATTCTCGGACACCCTATCATTTTAATTAAACATGGTGATATTATTTTTGAGAACTTACAAAAAAGTAGATATCCCATTGCCGAACTACTTTCTAATCTTCGCGTTGCAGGATATCCGAGTGTTCATGAAATTGAATACGCCATTTTAGAAGCGAACGGAGCTATTAGTATTTTACCAAAAAGAGAACTTGTACCATTAACTCCAAAAGATTTAAACATAGATGTTAAGTATGCTGGATTACCAATTGCACTTATCGTCGATTCACAAATTCAATACGATAACTTAAAGTTAATCCATAAAGATGAAAAATGGTTATATAAAGAATTAAAAGAAAAAGGAATTACAAATATTAAAAACGTTGCTTTCGCTTCTGTTCAAGAAACGGATGGATCTTTTGCGATTAGTTTAAAGGAATAAAAAAATCCCCTTAATTGCTTAAGGGGATTTTCTTCATCATATCGCTTCTTTCTCTCCTGCCATATTTAATGGAACAGGATGTTTCATACGATTCATCGTAAATACGATAATTGCTGTCATTACTTCAGCAACTGGCATAACGAGCCAAATTCCGTTTATCCCAAATAATTTCGGCATAATCCATAACAATGGAATGATAAATAGTAACCCTCGGCTCATTATAATCAGTACTGATTTCTTCGTTTGTCGCACTGATTGGAAGTACTCTCCATACACAATGTTATAGCCTAAAAATACGTATTGAATAAAGAATAAGCTAATACCCGTTAATGTTAACTCCAATAATTCTGGAGATTGGACATCAAATAGACCAATGATATATTTCCCGAAGAATAATCCGACAATTATCGCAATGCCCCCAAGTACAACAGCAATTTTCACAGCAAACTGCAATCCTTCACGCAATCTTTCTGATAAGTTTGCCCCGTAATGGAAACTAGCAATCGGTTGCAATGCAGCACCTACACCGAAGAATAATAGTAATGCCATTGCATGAATACTATTCACCATCGCATAGGAAGCTACTCCTACTTCTCCTGCATATTGGACGAATGCGATATTAAAACCAATCGTTACGATTGCAACCGTACTTTCTGCTGTAAAACTTGGGAAACCAATCACCATAATTTGTTTGACAGTATCCCATTCAAAATGGAATTTCGTCCATTTTAAAATACTACTTTTTCTAAAGAAATGAGTTAATAATACAAGAAAACCAATCGCTGCCGAAAGAATAGTCGCTGAAGCAGCACCTGTTACCCCCCATCCAAAGATAAAAATAAAGATATAGTCAAATACTATATTTAATACAGCCGTTACAACAAGACCTGCCATTGCTAAATTAGGATTTCCATCATTTCGTATAAATGTACTTAAAATATTTTCTAAAACGTATATCATTCCAAATGTTAATAATACGTGTAAATAGTCTAACGCATATGGTAAAATCACTTCATTTGCACCAAATAAGTATGCTAAATCTTCTATTCTCCATAAACAAATAGCCGCTAAAACACCTACGATAACAACTGCTACCGTCATGGATTGAGTAAAAATAGACCTTGCTCTTTCTCGTTTATTTTCACCTAATGCAATGGAATATAACGTTGCCCCGCCCATTCCGATCCATAATGAAATAGAGAAAAAAATCGAAAACGCTGGAATAGCCACGTTTACTCCTGCTAAACCATTCGCCCCAACTCCTCTACTAATCATGACCGCATCAATTACAATATTAACTGACATTAATACCATTCCTAGAACAGCTGGTATTAAATAAGAAATAAATAAACTTTTTATCGGTTTTTCTCTTAATTTTTCTGTTGCTTCCATACTCTAATATGCTCCTTTTTTCAACTCTCTTTCCTCAGTTTAAACCTTCAAGTAACTTGAAGGTCAATAGAGAATTAAAAAATAGGTAACTTAATTATCGCGTTTGATGCTCATTTGTAATTATACGAGTCCTATAACTTATTGCTTTGTTTTTTCATTATAGGAATTTGAATTTCTGTTACTTGCTCCTCTGGATTTTCTGTTACAGACCAATCAATTAATGCAATCTCAATCGAATCTCCGTCTATTTCATATCCTTCTTGATCAATATATTTTATTAATTTCTTATATGTTTCATCAGTTTCTTCATATGGCCCGTGGTGATATACACAGGCAAATATACCTGCTTTAATTTCATCTGAACTATTCACTTGAAAGGGCATGTAATCCAAAAGAATGAAAACACTACTATATGCTTGAAACTCATTTTGCATTAATCCTTTTTTCGCAACAGTTACACCAATATCTCCAGAAAATAAACTATCATCCATTTGCCTCATATTTTTTTGCAACGAATGGATGTAGTACTCAAACATATCATCCGTCGTATTTGGAGCAACCGCAATTGCTGTAATTTTCCGCTGCGGGATCTCTTTAATTACCATTTGTTCAGCTTTTGCTTTTGTTGCTTCCTTAATTAAATGAATTCTATGTTCCATTTTTGCTAAGGCATATTCAATTTCTCTTTGTTTCTTCAGCATCATTTCTTGTTGTTTTTCCAGTAAATTGAGTGCGTATGTTGGATTTCTTTCATCAATATATTTCTTAATTTCCTTTAACGGAATATTTAACTGGCGTAAAAATTTAATCGTATCTAACAGTGAAAATTGATCGATTGTATAATAACGATAATTCGTTTGAGGATCAACAATGGACGGATGAAAAATTCCTTTTTCATCATAATACCTCAATGTAGATTCTGCGATATTATGCATTTTTGCCATTTCTCCAATTGTAAAGCGTTTATTTAATAACATGTTTCCTTCTCCAATTCATTAAAAATATTGCCTTATTTCTTCTTATTATATAGCCATTCCCTTCATACCTAAATCAAATTCCATCATGAAAATCTGCTATTTTTTCATTGATTTTTAATAAATTTTATTATATATTAATTACAGGTTCAAATTACGAGTTCAAAAGAACTTGTAATAAGACCCTTTTGTTTAATGGGTTTTACATATTTTCATTAGGCAAATTCCGAGAAATCGTATGATAAAATTAAAAATGACGAGGAGAGGATCAGATGGAATTCGAATTTTTCTTTCAAATTGCACTTATTTTATTAAGTACAAAGCTTGCTGGTGATCTTAGTGTTAGATTAGGTCAACCTTCTGTACTAGGTAAATTAATTGTCGGTATCGTTATCGGTCCAGCTGTATTAGGTTGGATTGAAAATTCAGAGCTTCTAACTCAATTAAGTAATGTCGGAGTTATTCTTTTAATGTTTATGGCTGGACTTGAAACAGACTTAGAAGAATTAAACGCAAATCGTAATTCTTCTTTAGCAGTTGCACTCGGAGGTATCATTCTTCCATTCGTAGGTGGTTACGTTTCCGGTCTTGTGATGGGAATGGAACAAGGAAACGCTGTATTCTTAGGATTACTTCTATGTGCGACAAGTGTTAGTATTTCCGTACAAACACTTCGTGATTTAGGTAAAATGAAAACACGTGAAAGTACGACGATGCTTGGAGCCGCTGTATTTGATGACATTCTTGTTGTTATTTTATTAGCATTTGCAATGAGCTTCTTAGGTACTGATGATGTTAACTTAACAATGGTTATCTTGAAGAAAGTAGTATTCTTCGCTTCTATTATTTTAATCGGATGGAAAGGTGTTCCTGCGATTATGCGCTGGTTATCACCACTGCGCGTATCTGAGTCTATCGTGAGCGCGGCTCTTATCATCTGTTTCTCATTCGCATATTTCGGCGAATTATTAGGAATTGCTGGTATTATCGGTGCTTTCGCTGCTGGTATTGCAATTTCTCAAACAAACTACAAACATGAAGTAGAAAAGAAAGTAGAACCAATTGCTTACGCTATGTTCGTTCCCGTATTCTTCGTTAGTATCGGTATGAATATTACATTTGACGGTATCGGCAATCAAATTTGGTTCATCTTAGCATTAACTGTTATCGCTGTATTAACGAAATTAATCGGCTGTGGATTCGGTGCTCGAATGACTGGATTTGACGCTAAGTCTTCTGCAATTATCGGTGCTGGAATGGTTTCTCGTGGTGAAGTTGCACTTATCATCGCAGGAACAGGACTTTCTTCAGGTCTATTGGCACAAGATTACTTTACAGCAATCGTTATTGTCGTTATTTTAACTACAATGATTACACCACCAATGTTAAAATACACTTTTGGTGCAAAAGATAAAGCAATGAAAGCAAGTAAATAAATTTACTATAATAAAAGGAGATTGCTATTTTATAAGATAGCAATCTCCTTTTTGTTTTATCTTTAAACAATCCCGTTCTTTTTTAACCATTTTTCAAAAATAATTCGTGCTTCATCATCATCAATATCATTCCCAAATGAATACACCATAATGCCATAATCATCTATATATTTACCTAGCTTCATTCCCTCCACTTTCTTATAAAAATAGTCTGCCTCATAGTGCGGAATATAAGCATCCCAAACTGGTTCATTTATTCTTTTGTACGCCGTCACTTCTAAATCATATCCGTCTTCATAATATCCGATGTGATAATGTTTGTTAGGATCATATTTCTCCATTAAAAGTCCCCTCCTACTAAACAAGAGCGAGCCTTATATTACAGCTCGCTCCTCTCTCTATTTATTAAATACGCTCCATCGCTGTCTTCAACGTTCCAACAACGAAAGCAATCTCTTCACTTGAAATAACAAGAGGCGGCGCTAATGTTAAAACGTTATTATATCCTGCTGTTGTCATACCGTTTCGTCCTATAATTAAGCCCTTTTCTTTACAAGCATTTACAACACTTGCTATTTTATCATTATCAATTGGCTCTTTCGTCTCTTTATCATTTACTAATTCAATCCCAACTAATAGACCTTTTCCTCTAATATTCCCAACAAGTGGATGTTCCCCAATTTCATCTTTTAGTTGCTCTAATAAAAGGGAACCCATTTGTGCAGATCGCTCAATTAAATTTTCATTTTCCATAATCTCTAAATTTTTAAGTGCTAATGCACAAGCTGCTGGATTCCCACCAAATGTATTAATATGGCGGAAAAATTCATATTCTCCTTTACCTTTAAAAGCCTCATATATTTCTTTTTTCACAGCTGTTGCAGATAATGGTAAATATGCGCTCGTAATACCTTTTGCCATTGTAATAATATCTGGCTTCACATCATAATTCATAAATCCGAATGCTTTTCCTGTACGTCCAAAACCGCAAATCACTTCATCACTAATAAGCAAGGCACCGTGTTTTTGACACGTCTCATGAACAGCTTTCATATAGTCTTGTGGTGGCATTAATATGCCCCCGCCTGTAATAATAGGTTCCATAATAAACGCAGCAATTGTTTCACTTAATTCCCACGTCATAACACGATCGACTTCTTTCACACATTCTACATCATAAATATGCTGCCCTTCAATTTCAGGCATACGGTAACAATCCGGTGGTGTTACATGTAAAAAACCTGAAGCAAACGGCTCATATTGATATCTACGCTGCGCTTGTCCCGTCGCTGCCATTGTCGCCATTGTATTCCCGTGATACCCTCGATAACGTGACATAAATTTATAACGATGTGGTTCACCTTTTTGAGCATAGTATTGTCTTGCTATTTTAAAAGCTGTTTCGTTCGCTTCTGAACCACTATTTGAGAAGAAAATAACATACTCTCCCCCAAGCCACTCATTTAACTTTTCAGCAAGCTTTATAGCTGGCTCATGGGATTGTGACATTGGAAAGTATGATAATGTTTGTAATTGCTTATAAGCCGCTTCTGCGAGCTCTTTTCTTCCATATCCACTATTCACACACCAAAGGCCACTCATACCATCTAAATATCTTTTTCCTTGTATATCTTCAACCCAGCACCCTTCAGCTTTTGCCCCTACCATTGTACTATTTGGACTAAAGGGACGCATTCCGTGCCAAACATATTGCTCATCTTTTGCTAATAATTCATCAGTTTGCTTCGTTTTCATCATTACTTCCACCTTCCATAACAACTTATTTTTCACAAAAGCTGCGCTGGTGCCATGATGACTTAAATTTCTCCCTGCTATTTTCATTCCACAAAATTAAGACAAATCCTACTTACAAATCAGTAATATTTACAAGAAAATGACAAAAGAAAAAAGAGCTTTTCTTATCTATCGAAAAGCTCCTCTTTTATTTAATGTGAAGACGCATCGCTAATGCCATGACCAGTATTAGATTTCACGAGAATTTCATCAAATTTCGCTGCATCTTCTTTCTTACTAGATAAAACCGTTCCTAAATATGCTGCAAGAAATCCGAGTGGAATTGAAATAATTCCTGGTGTCGTATATGGGAATAACGCTTCCCCAACAAAAATAGCTTTTCCAGCTACAGGGTTCCAAACATTCGGACTCAACGCTACGAGAACAATTGCTGATACGAGACCTACAATCATACCCGAAATAGCACCCGTTGTATTAAAACGCTTCCAATATATTGTAAATAAAATTACTGGTAGATTTGCACTCGCTGCAACTGCAAATGCTAATGATACTAAAAATGCTACGTTTAATGTTTGGGCAAATAATGCAAGTATGATAGATAGTATCGCTACTCCAATAGATGCATAACGAGCCATGGATACTTGCTCTTTTTCCGTTGATTTTCCTTTACGAATGATTTCATTATAAAAATCATGAGCGAATGCTGATGCTGCTGTTAATACAAGACCTGCCACTACAGCCAAAATCGTTGCAAAAGCAATTGCTGATACGAAAGCAAATAAGAAGTCTCCACCTAACGCTTTGGCTAATAAAGGTGCCGCCATATTACCAGCTGGGTTCGCTTTAATAATCGCTTCATTTCCTACAAACGCTGCCGCACCAAATCCTAAGAAAATCGTCATAATATAAAATGCACCAATTAACCACGTCGCATATACGACAGATTGACGCGCAGTTTTTGCATCACGTACTGTAAAAAAGCGGACAAGTATATGTGGTAATCCAGCTGTACCAAGTACTAGTCCTAAATTTAAAGAAAGTGTATCAAGACCATCCTTATACTTTACACCTGGATTTAAAAATGAATCTTTTAAAGGTGTAGCTGTTTTCATTTGAGCGAACATTTCAGTCACGCTGAAGTTGAATTTTGCGAAAACGATAACAGAAATAATAAACGTACCAGCCATAAGTAATACAGCCTTTACGATTTGTACCCAGCTCGTTGCTGTCATACCTCCAAAAATAACATACACCGTCATAAGTGTTCCAACGATTAATACAGATGTCGTATATTCAATCCCTAATAATAATTTAATAAGTGCACCCGCGCCAACTAATTGTGCAATCATATAAAAGATAGAAATCGTCATCGTATTAAGAGCTGCAACTCCGCGAACTTTTTTCGCATCAAAGCGTGCTGCAATCATATCCGCCAAAGTGTACTTTCCTAAATTTCTAAGCGGTTCTGCAACAAGATACAGTACAACTAAATAAGCAACTAAAAAACCGATACTATAAAAGAATCCATCAAACCCAGTTAATGCGATTGCTCCGGCTATACCAAGAAATGAAGCAGCAGACATGTAATCTCCAGCGATGGCCAGACCATTTTGCCAACCAGTTAATCCCCCTCCGGCTGTATAAAATTCACTCGCATTTTTCGTTTTTTTCGATGCAAAATATGTTATGACGAGCGTACCAAGAACAATAATTAAAAATAGTGCAAATGCAGTAGTATTCAAGTTCAGCCCCTCCCTTTTTGCATATCTTGCAGAATTTTTTGGGAGATTTCATCAAATGACTCTGCTTTTTTGCTATAAATCATACATAGTGCCCATGTCATAATAAATTGGGAAAAAGCAAATACCCACGCCCATGTAACGTCACCAAATGCAGGTGTATTAAGCACCTTTGAATACGACGTTAAAATAGGTAATGCAATAAAAAAACTAAAAAAGAAAATACTCATTGGAATGATAAACTTCTTTTTCGTATTTAATAACAATTGAAATTCTTCCGACTGAACAACCTCTGTATAATTCACCTCATTTTGCAACTTACGTGCTGACGTATCATCTCGTTTCATTAACCGATCCCCTCTCTTACTTGAAATACACTTCCCCCTTGCATACCTAAAGACTAAATTTTATAAATATTCAGAAACTTATACTCATTTTAGACAATCCATACATTCATGCAAAGATTTTTCGATAGACATTTTTCGGCAATTTCCCTCAAATTTTTAATATACTTTTTCAAAATAAAGTGACACCTTACTTTTTTTCTTCATTAAGACAAAAGCAGTGCTTAACGCACTACTTTTGTCTTTTTTTCCTTTTCCAAATTACGAGCTGTTTCGCTTAACTCAACATCTTTTCCGTCTTTAAGTGTTCCAAATATAAAATCGAATACTGGATTTGAAACACCGAACCAAAACTTTTCGTTTTTATAATGGTGTAATATATGTTGTTTTTTTAGCCATCTTCCAAACTTAGTGACGGGACGAATCGGTCTATGGGCAATATAATGTTTCCATTCGTAAACGAGCAGCATGATAATCATTCCGATTCCAAATGAAAGTGTAATAGTAACACTTTTTGTAATACCATATGCTATAAGCAAATAAATAGTAAAACTAGGTATACTAAACCATACAGGTAAAAACAAAAGTTTTAAATCCTCTGGATATACGTGGTGATCATAATGTAATCTTCTTAACATTTTTAATAGAAATGTGTTTTTAGGTGGCTTTATATGGAATAAAAAACGATGTGTCATATATTCATTAAGTGTATAGAAAACAATCCCAAACATACATGCTAACATGCCAACCCAAGAGAAAAATTGCATTTTTAAAATAATAATGAAAATAAATAGAATGCTATACATAATAACGATATCATGTTGTAAAAAGAACTCTTTCCCCACTTTCTTCATCTTGTTTCCCCCTTTTCTCAAAAAACAGCCGCAACATATCGTTACGACTATTTCTTTTCTATTCTTATTCTATTCACTTTACAAATTTGCCTGCTGTTCTATTGTCGAGAAAAAATTATTTGGTCCAAATATATTTTGCTTCGGAATAATATGTTCCACTGCAAACACTGTTACTTCTCCTCTTTGCACTTCTCCAATAATGAGACCAAATATTTCATGATTTACTGCAAACGTCGGTTGCTTTGTTTGTAGCAATCTTGCAGCATTATGAAATACCGCTTCATATAGTGGATTTCTATCAGTAATTTCTTTTCGGATTTTTGGCGCTAACGTAATGATAATTTCTTTTCCGTCAATAGTGGTTCGATACATAAAAATCTCCCCTTCAATCTTATGTGAACAACTGTAAAGCTTTGTATGCAAAATGTATAGAGTAACCTACTAAAATAATACCTGCTCCAGCTGTTATGTAGCCAAGTGCTTTTGGTTTTAATAAAGTTCTTCCAAAATGTACAGAAAAAGCAATATTTAAATTCCATAAAATAATGCCAGCAATAATGCAAAGACTGTACAAAAAAGCTTCTTGTTTCGTTACCTTCGTAAGTAATGAGCTAAGTGTACTTCCGTATATACCAAACCAAAAAACAAGATTTAATGGATTGGATATCGCAATTAAAAATCCTGCCATAAACGATTGCTTAAGGCCACCTACCTCTTCTTTTTTATATTCCATATTCGAGTGGAAAATTCCTTGTTTTACACTTTGAAATCCTAAATAAAATAACAAGAAAAAACCCGTGCAATACATGAAGGCTTGTACATATGTATACATAAACACAGAAGATAAACCGAAATAAATGAGTAACATAAATAAAACATCTGCAGTCATTCCACCAATTCCAACAACCCAAGCATGCCAAAACCCACGTTCAATTCCTCGTTTTAACATTTCAATATTAATCGGCCCTACTGGTGCAGCTAATGAAATACCTAATACGATTTGCTGTATAATTGCTCCAAACATCGCTCTATCCTTTCTACTCTCTTTATTACTAGTTAATGATATAATTTGAAAAAATAGACTAGCTTTCATAATAAAATACCCTTTTTTATCCAAAATATACAAAAGAGCCATCTAGGTGATGGCTCTTACTTTTTTATCTTATGAAGAAAAGGGCATTTCCCTTTTATTGGTTCTACATCGTCTCCTATGAAATATTGTTTCCATTCACGATGCTCTGGGTCACCGTAATGACTAATGTTAGGATGTTTCGGCAATTGATCCCACTTTTCAACTCGCTCACGGACCATTTGTCTTGAATATGCTCCTTTAGGACGATCTCCCTCTAATCCATCAAAAATAGTGCGTGGCTGAAACCCAATAACGAGAGAATTCCCTAAATGTCTAGTTTTTCGTTGTTTATAAGCTGGCGCATTTCCAAATGCAAATATTGGCTCACCACCAAATGAAAATTCCCATAAATAATGGTCTGGATCTTCAGGAATTTGCTTTGGCCATGCTTGATTATCGTTTTCATGTAAATACTGTAGCACTTTCCAAAAGGAATCACGGTAATATTCGAGTGATTGTTCTTCACATTCCGGTTCTATAAAAAGGAAAAAGCCCCTCCTTACAATCGGCCTCTCTTTCATTAACTCTAAAAAAGATAACATTGTATGTGGCAAATGACTCCAATCATTATGAGAAAGAAATGAATAGCGAAGTTCATTCTTTTTCAAAGCTGTTAAACCGAAATAACATGGAAAAGTTGGTTCTAACACGACACTTGAAAAAATCTCAAATTCTTTTGCAACCCAATCCGGTATGTCGGTTCTCGTTCTCATTTCTTCATTATCTAATAAGTAAGACTTATTCATTCTTTCACCTCATTATGTATAGCATTCAATTAAGAATATTACATACTCGGCCTGTCCTATACCTATTTAAAAATTTGACTGAAAAATTATTTAAAAATACAAAAAATAAAATCGCTTACTTGACTAAATTCTCCCAATTCGTGTATATTTAAATTAATCATTTAGCAGAATATTCAAGAATATAGCATTTCTAGTTTATATTATTTTTTAAATGAATTTCACTAAATGAAAATAGTAAACGCTTTTAGGAGGAATTATAGCATGCAAGGAAAAGTAAAATGGTTTAACAACGAAAAAGGTTTTGGATTTATCGAAATGGAAGGCGCTGACGATGTATTCGTACATTTCTCTGCTATTCAAGGAGACGGCTACAAAGCTTTAGAAGAAGGTCAAGAAGTATCTTTCGACATTACTGAAGGTAACCGCGGACCTCAAGCTGCTAACGTAGTAAAACTTTAATCCAACATATAACAGGAGGTTACCTTACTTGGTAACCTCCTTTATTATTCCTTTGTATATTTCCGTTTTACAGAGCAAAAACTATGTGAAATGCGCAATATACAAAGGAGGCAGTAACAATGGGATCAGAAGTAAATGATTTTGAAGAAGTAAAATTCCGTGTAGAAACAGCACAAAAAATGGTAGGATCAGCAACAATTTCAATGGATCCAGATACATTAGAGCATGCTACTACTGCAGTAGAAGCAGCTCGCTCACAGCTTGAAATTATGAAATCTGTTGCAGTAGATTTAGATGAACCATTTTTAATGAACGAGGAAAAGAAACTAAGCAAATGCGAGCAGCAATTAAACGAAGCAAAGCACTAAAAAAACATCCAGAGAATTTTCTCTGGATGTTTTTTTATGACAACTGTTCTCCATACTTTTTCAATGTTTCTCCAACTGTACATTGTCTTATACAAAATGAATGAGCATAATACTTACTATTTGTCTTTCGATTATGTTCTCGCAAGAAACATCCTTCACAATATGTTTCTAATAAGTCATTTACCTCTGTAATGAGTTGCTTTTTATCCACCTTTGCACCTCTCTATTCGGTTATTTCTTTATGACTATCAATGACTGTCCCTTCTAATGCTTGCGTTGCTAATTGATGTGCTTCTTTATTTTGTTTTCTAGATATCGGTTCACATACAAGTTTTAATTTCATTTGCTTCGCCTTTTGTTCAATTTGATCTAAATAATGATTTAAATGCTCATCATAACAAGGCCATTCTCCGGCCAATTGCTGCAATACAACTTGAGAATCGCCGCGAAGTGTAACTGCTTCATATTTAATCCCTAATTCCTCGAGTATATTCATACCGTATAATAGTGATGCATACTCCGCTTCATTATTATCATATATACCTTCTATATATGCATTGCGGCGAATGCGGTAGTTTGTATTTCCTTTTTTATAATACACACATATACCAACGCCAGCTTCTTTCGTTTGCACATCATACCCCCCATCAAAATAAACGAGTATTTCTTGGGGCTCTTCCTCTACTTGCTTACTTAACTTTTTCATCTCTTTTAATGACCATTCTGCGTCCATTTCATCATAAAATGAAAATTCTTTTACTCTTCCTGTTTTCTCAAAATCCTCTGCAAATTGAAGTATTTCTTCTATGTTCATATACTCTGTTGTTAATTCCGTCTGCAATCCGCGCTTCGTTTTATACAACCAATGAATTTTATATTTCATACTACATTCCCCTTATGTAAGACTTCTTATATGTAGCCAGCTAATAAAAGCCTCACTTTATTTTATTATATTTTATCAAGAGTCAAAGAATTATATTCAATATTATCACATGCAAAAAGAGCCATCCCTATAGGAATAGCTCTTTCATCTATTACATAAATCTTTCAAATTGTACTCGCTTATTAATCCAGTACATTACAGGCATACCAATCGCCATGACAACAAATTCACCGATTGCACATGTTAACCAAGACAACATAAATGGTAAACCCAATGCAAGATGAAGTTCAATTGCAATCATAAACATTGTAATCGTAAAGATAACTGTATTAAAAATCATACGAGCCCAAACACCTTTAATAAATCGCATAGAAATAATCGTTGCAACTAATGCAAGAATAGATTGACCTACTCCAAATACTAAATCATAAGCGATCATAGGTGAGAACAAGAGATTCGTTAAAAATACACCTAATACAATTCCGTAAATTGCTTTCTTGTTAAATACAACGAGATGATTAAACATCTCTGAAATACGAAATTGTACATTCGTAAAGCCAAATGGCTGAATAAGCATAGAAACAGCAATATATAATGCCGCTAAAATACCATTACCGACTAAAGTTCTAATATTCATGACAAAATCTCCTTAGTTTTTTTACGTGGGATGGTTTCGAACCACGTTATTCGTTTTTTAAGCAACAAGATTATATTTTACGTCGTAGCCCCTCTTTCGTCAATAGATTCCTATCATAAACTACCTTTTTCCTTTTAGACAACGTATAATGAAACATATGAAAGATTTAGGAGGTTTCACTTCATGACAGCAACAATTCAAAATGAAAAAGTGATCGTTTCCATTTCTGACAAAGGTGCAGAATTACAGAGCGTTCGCTTAAAAGAAGACAACACAGAATATTTATGGCAAGGTGATTCTACTTATTGGGGACGCCGTGCACCAATTTTGTTCCCAATTGTCGGCCGATTAGTAGATAATACATACTACGTAGACGGTAAACCATATTCATTAACACAACACGGTTTCGCTCGTGATCTTACTTTCTCTGTGAAAGAACAAAGCGAAACAAAAATCACTTATATCGTTACTAGTAATGAAGAAACATTAAAAAAATACCCATACGAATTCGAATTACTCGTTTCTTATGAGCTAGATGGACAAAGCGTTCATATAACATATGAAGTAAACAATCCTACTTCTAAAGAGATATTCTTCTCAATCGGAGCACATCCTGGCTTCAACTTCCCTTTATTGGACGGTGAATCATTTACAGATTATCATTTATCGTTTAATGGTTCGGAACGCTTAGAAACAAGCGTATTAGAAGGACCTTATCTTTCAAACAAAAAGCAATTAATCGCTGAAAATACAACTGAATTGCCACTTACATATGATTTATTCAAAAATGATGCGCTTATTTTTGAAAATATGAATACGAATGAAATTTCGATTCGTTCTCATAAACATAATAAATTTGTAAAAGTAGAATTTGATGGCTTCCCATTTGTCGGCGTATGGACACCAGGGGATAACGCACCTTTCTTATGTATTGAACCTTGGTATGGAATCGCTGATGAAATAAATCCAGCAAAAGATTTCAAGGACAAAAAGGGAATTCAATCTTTACAAGCGAATGAAACATTTACATGTCGTTATAGCATCACAATCGGATAACTACTCTATCCCCTACTTCAAAAAGCATTTAAGTAGGGGATAATCTTATAATTTGGAGGTTTCTCATTTTGATTGAAGTATATATTGATGGTGCATCAAAAGGAAATCCTGGTCCTTCTGGTGCAGGAGTGTTTATTAAAGGCGTTCAGCCACCTGTACAATTATCATTACCACTTGGAACAATGTCCAATCATGAAGCAGAATACCGCGCTTTACTTCTAGCATTAAAATATTGCATCGAGCATAATTATAGCACTGTCTCTTTTCGTACAGATTCCCAGCTTGTCGAACGGGCTGTTGAAAAGGAATACGCAAAAAATAAAATATTTGCACCTCTTTTAGATGAAGCGCTGCAGTACATAAAAAACTTCGATCTCTTTTTTATTAAGTGGATTCCAAGTAGTCAAAATAAAGTAGCTGATGAATTAGCTAGAAAAGCTATCTTACAAAATTAACGGGGGTATGAGTGTGAAAAAAGAGTGGATTGCTCCTCTTGCTTTATTATTTGTCTCTTTTATTTGGGGAGCTACGTTTGTTGTCGTTCAAAACGCTATGTCTTTCGTTGGTCCATTTACGTTTAATGGTATTCGCTTTTTATTCGCTGGAATTATTTTATTATTCGTTCAAATTATTTTCTCACAAAAAACTTCAAAACAAGATATAAAACATAGTTGCACGGCAGGGATAATCGTTGGGTTTTTCTTATTTGTCGGTTATTTATTGCAAACATTTGGCTTACTCTATACAACATCTTCAAAAGCAGGTTTCTTAACTGGGCTAAGCATTGTTATGGTCCCAATCTTATCATTTATCTTTTTAAAACAAAAAGCTACCATTTTCATCGTACTTGGTATTGCTGTAGCTACAACAGGTTTGTACTTATTAACAGCTGCTGATTCTTTCCAAGTAAATATAGGAGATATACTTGTTCTCGGTTGTGCAGTCGCTTTCGCTGCCCATATTCTTATTAACGGCTTCTTTTCTAAAAAAATATCACCTTTATTATTAAGCACATCTCAAGTATTAGCTGTTGGTATATTTTCTTCTATTTGTGCTTTCTTGTTTGAAGATTGGGAAAAGTTATTTTCAGTATCACTATGGACGAATCAATCCTTTTTATTCGCACTCTTTCTAACTGCCCTGTTTGCAACATCTATTGCTTTTTTCATTCAAACATCGGCACAAAAACACACTTCTCCAACGAGAGTAGCAATTATTTTCGCAATGGAGCCCGTTTTTGCTGCCTTAACAGGCGTTCTCGTTGCAAATGAACAACTTTCTATTTCTGCTATTATCGGATGTCTATGTATTTTCCTAGGCATGATTTTTGTTGAATTACCTTCCAAAACAAAAAAAGAAGCGCAGGCTGCGTGAAGTTACGCTTGTAACTTCCGCATAAAAGCCTTAGCGCTTTTTTTATCTGTAATTTCTTCTTCTTTCAATCGTTCTAATAACGCAACGAAATAACTACCATCAAACTGTAATTGATGTTTAATTGTCGCTTCTATTGCTGCGTTCACAATCCCATCAGACGCACCAGTATATCCTTGTCCGAACATAATAAACCCTTGCGCTTCCTCTGATAATTTAAATCCTTTCGTATGTAAGAATGAAAGATAATCTTCTACTGTTTGCATGTTATTCCCACCTACTCAAAAATTCTCCATCTCCTATCATACATGTTTTTACACGCTATGAGAATGAAATTTCTTTGACAACTTTGTAAATCAATCTTCTACTTCGCTTACAATGGAGGATTTCCTAACAACCTGAAGGAATATGTAAAGTGGAACTTATTTCATATTAAAGGGGAGACACGATGAAACAAGCACTATTAATTATCGACGCTCAACAAGAATTAATTGATGGAAATGAGCAAGAAAATGAAGTTTTTCGCAAAACCGAGCTATTATCTACACTAAATACAGCACTGCAGAAAGCAATAGATTCAAATGCTCTTATTGTTTTCGTAAGAGATATCGATGTTGCTTCTGGTAGTGGCGAAGGATTTGAAGTACATAATCAAATTCAAGTACCCCAGTCTGCAATCCTTATTAATAAAGCAGCAACCAATTCATTCTACGGCACTTCTTTACTTGAACTTTTAAAAGAAGAAAACATTAATCATATTGTTATAGGCGGATGTAAAACCGAACATTGCATTGACACTGCGGTTAGGACAGCAACTGTACAAGGATTTGACGTTACATTAATTAAAAACGGGCATTCAACAACTGATTCTAACGTATTGTCTGCAGAACAAATTATTGGTCATCACAATAAAACTTTACACGGTCATTATAACGTTGATAATTTTTCTATGGTGAGAGATATCGAGGAAGACCTCTTTCAGCCAACTCATGACCAATATCGTGATTAAATTGGATAAAGTGAAACTTTAATCAGTGGTGGTTTGTTGATCCCCCACCTAACTTCTTTGCTTCCGCTGAATTTTTTGGGTGGGAGTCTTACTGCCCGGCAAATAGCGGGATAAAAAAAGAATCCTTCATTTAAAAGGATTCTTTTTTTATCCAAAAATTTGTGCTGCAATACTATATAGTTCACCATTTCTTTTTAATAACCGATTACTATTTTTCATCATAATTGGTGGTGTATTCACCTTTTTAAAACCAGCAATCTCTAATTCTTTCATAAAATCGTTCTTTCCTTCTGGTACATCCATTCTTAATTTTCCATTATGCCCTCTTGCTAAATCATGTACTATTCTCATTGCCATCGCATTATTTTTAGCAACGACTGGTCCTATTATTTTATTTTCTGGCGTTTGTATACTCAAACCATATCCTAGTACATTTTGCTCCTTATCTTTCACAACATTGCATTGTTCACTTTGCATAATCCTTTTCTTTAAAAACACCTTTCGATTTGTTCCAAACGCATTTTCATCTATTTTTATTATTTTTTCTAAATCACACTCTTCATAATTCATCATATAATCTTCATTTTTTATACAATGATTATTCGCATTGTACGAGTTACATATATATTTAGAAACATAGCTTACTTCCCTGAATCCTAACTTTTCGTATAAAGGCTTTCCCTCATCCGTAGCAATCAACATAATGGGAGTATGAGCTAGTACACTCTTAATACATGAATCTGTTATCATCTTTCCAATTCCTCTTCCCTTATAATCTGAATGTACAATTACCATTCCGATAGATGCTAACGCCTCCCCATATAATATTATTGCTGCGCTAGCAATAAGTTCTTTTCTCTCATTCCATACACCGTATACAATACCTGAGTTGAAAATTGTTTCAACTTCTTCTCTGTTATAATCCCATCCAATATAAGAAGATAATGCTACAATATCGCCTATTTGTTCTTTCCTAAGACACTCCACCCTAATTTCTAATTCAACCATACTCCATCCCCTTATCTAGACATTTAAATCATTATTACGAAATCAACTTGTACATGTTTCCCTTTATTTGTCACACACATATGTTATTTTGACCAAGACTATATTGTAAATGAGGTGACAACATGCCCATTACGAATCGATTTTCTACCACCACTAACGGCGCACTCGCTATTACAGGCAATACTTTAGGCTTAAGTAAAATTAGTAATCAAAACCGTGCTGGTACAATCGGGGCAATTGGTGCATTCGTAACTACGAATACTGCTTTACAAGTAACTACTTTTCCTGCTGGTACAACGTTAAACTATACACAAAATAGTTCTACCGCTATTTTAAATATCCCTGCTGGTAGTACTATTCTTTACGCAGAACTCGTTTGGGGTGGAAACTATTTATCTCGTGATCAAAACATTACGAGTGTATTAGGAAACCCAGTTTCTTTTACAACACCTGTTTCAACATACTCGATTACTCCTTCAGCTGTTACAGCTTCAAATCAAACATTCGTTTCAAACTCTATTACATTTGGCTTTTACACTCGTTCAGCAGACGTAACAACTCTTATTCAAGCGGGAGGTTCTGGTTCCTATACTACAGGAGCGGTTCCTGGACTTGTAGATCCTATAGATGCTTCTAATGGAACAATTAATTCGGCTGGATGGACGCTTATCGTCGCTTATCAAAACGGGACATTGCCAGCAAGAAACTTAACCATTTATGTAGCTGGTAACCGTGTTTCTGCAGAAACTGGTAGTGCTGATGTATCTGTTTCTGGATTTTTAACACCTTCAGGTGGACCAGTAAGCGGGAGATTATTTTTAAGTTCTACCGAAGGAGATGCAGATTTAACCGGGGATCAAGCTTTATTTGGACCAAATTTCAGTTCGTTAAATGCTTTATCTGGACCAAACAATGCCATAAATAATTTCTTCGGTTCTCAAGTTAATAATGCTGCAGGAAACTTAGATACAACAGGGACATTTGGAACGCGAAATCAAAGTGCTTCTACAAGTACAAACATTTCCGCAGGAAGACAGGGCTGGGACATTACTTCCATTGATATTTCCTCTTATTTAACAAACTCACAAGTATCCGCCGCAATCCGTTTAACTACTAACGGAGATGCATACATGTTAAATACAGTCGGCTTACAAATTAATATAAACTCACCAAATATTCAAGCAACGAAAAGCGTGAATAAAAGCGTTGCTGCAATTGGAGACATTCTCACTTATACAGTTACTATCCCTAACACCGGGCTTCTTCCTGCCAATAACGCTATTTTTATAGATAGTCTCCCTAACGGTACTTCTTTTATACCCGGCACTGTAACAGTAGATAACGTACCACAAACAAATGCAAATCCTACCGCTGGTATATCTCTTGGAACAATTAATAATGGTGCTTCTCGTATAGTAACTTTCCAAGCTACTGTCGTTTCTCTTCCAAGTCAAAATCCTATCTCTAACACTGCTAATATTACATTTCAATATACACCAATCGCCGGAGGAACAACTTTTAATGGTCTTGCAACAAGTAACTCTGCTGGAACACAAATTAACCTTGCAGATATTAATGGAACAAAATCAGTTAACAAACTTTTTACCGATATTGGTGAAACATTAACTTACAGTATTGCCTTAGCTAATATAGGAAATATCGCTGCAACGAATGTGATATATACGGATCCGATTCCTAGCGGGACTACTTTCATTCCAGGGAGTGTAACTGTGAACGGAGTTACTCAAGCTGGCGCAAATCCCGCTAATGGTATACCAATTGGTTCAATTGCCGCAAATTCCACTACTACTATTTCATTCCAAGTGCTCGTTCCTTCTATCCCTCAAACAAACCCAATATTAAATAGTGGAACAACAACATATCAATACATTCCTGTACCTAATCAACCAGCAGTAAGTGGGACTGATACGACAAATATTGTCTCCACTCAAGTGAATAATGCTACTGTAACAATGACGAAAGCAGTAGATAAAAATTTTGCAGATATTGGTGATACACTAACGTACACTGTTTCCTTTACAGGTACAGGTAATACAAATGCGAACAATGTTATTTTTACAGATGTCATCCCTACTGGAACAACTTTCGTTCTAAACAGTTTAACAATAGATGGCACGACACAAGTGGGCGCAAATCCCGCTACCGGCGTGAACATTGGATCCATAACAAGCGGCACAACAAAAAATGTTGCATTTCAAGTAGTAGTAAACACAATACCCACGTCAAATGTCGTATCTAATGGATTAAGCGCTTCTTATCAATATACTGTCAATCCTAGCCAATCACCTGTTACAAAAAATATTTCTTCGAATCTCGTTTCCACTCAAATTAACAATGCGAATGTAACATTAACAAAATCAACTAACAAACAATTTGCCAAAATTGGCGAAACGATAAGTTATACAATCCTTATTACAAACAGTGGAAATGCAGCCGCTAATAACGTGCAACTAACTGATCCACTTCCAAACGGAACGATATTGACTCCTGGTACTGTAACACTAAACGGAGTTTTACAAAATGTAGATTCTCTCGTTCCTTTACCTATCGGCACAATTCCTGGTGGAGCTACTTTTACCTTATCCTTTCAAGTAACAGTCATTAACATTACTGCCCAAAACCCTATTATTAATAACGCTTTCGCCTCTTATATTTACACTGTAAATCCAAGTTTGCCACCGACTTCAAAAACAGCAAATTCTAATTCTGTTACATCAACAATTAGACTAGCAAATCTCCATGTTAATAAATCTGTAGATAAAACGTTTGCGGAAGTTGGCGATGTATTAACTTACACCTTTGCTCTTACTAACGATGGAAATGTTGCAGCGAACAATGTATTACTATCTGATTCAATTGTGAATGGAACCGCCTTTGTCCCAAACAGCGTTATAGTTAACAGTGTTACTCAGCCAGGCGTTACACCAGCTAGCATCAATATTGGTAGCATCAATGCTAATACTACAATTACAGCTTCATTCCAAGTAGTAATAACTAGCATTCCAAATCCAAACCCTATTTCAAATAGCGCTTCCATCTCCTATAACTTTATCGTTGATCCAAACACTTCACCTGTAAGTAAGAACACTACTTCAACCACTACATTTACTCAAGTAAACGATGCAAATGTCATTTCAGCCAAAACAGTGGATCGAGAGTTCGCTACCGTAGGGGATATATTAACTTATACTGTTACTTTGACGAATGCAGGAAGTGTTTCTGCTGATAGTCCTACTTTCGTAGATACGAATCCAGACGGTACTACCTTTATTCCAAATACTTTTCTTATTAATGGTGTACTTCAAAATAACGCAGATCCAAATATAGGTGTTCCGCTACCTTCCATTGCTGCTAATGGCTCACTTACTGTCTCTTATCAAGTAACCGTCAACTCTTTACCAACACAAAACCCAACATTAAATTCATCTAGTACACAGTATAGCTTTATTCTAAATCCGGGCGATCCACCAACTATAGAAACATCTGTAAGTAACACTGTAAGTACACAAATTAATTTAGCAAATGTAGTGATTGTCAAAGAAGTAGATTTAACTATCGCCGATGTCGGGCAACCAATCACATATACAATTTCTTTAGCTAATCTTGGCAATACTACAGCAAATAATGTTATTGTTACCGATATAATCCCTAATGGCTCCACTATCGTACCAAATAGTATTTTTATAGGTGGTACTTTACAACAAGGTGCAGACCCTAGTACCGGTCTTCAAGTCGGCTCCATTCCTTCAGGTGGTTTTACAACGATTGTTTTTCAAATAAGTACAAATGGGCTACCTTCACCAAACCCAATTCAAAACAGCGCTGCACTTCAATATAGCTTTATCGCTGATCCAAACTTACCTGCTCTTATTAGAAACACTGCTAGCAATATAGTAACTACACAAATTAATACTGCTAATATCGTTGCTACAAAACTAACGAGTACAAACTTCGCTGATATTGGTGATGTCATACTATATGCGACTATTTTAACGAATAACGGGAATACCCCTGCTGCTAATGTAACATTTACAGATATCATTCCAGCGGGTACCCTCTTCATTCCTAATACTGTAACGATTAATAATGTCCCTATAGCTAATGCAAATCCTGCTAACGGCATTTCAATTGGTACGATAGGAGCGAGTTCATCAAGCACCGTTGCATTCCAAGTTTTTGTACCAACTATCCCTGCTGTAAACCCAATTACAAATCAATCAAGCACAACATTCCAATATACGTATGATCCATCCAAACCTGCTGTGATGCAGATGATTGCTTCTAACACTGTACAGACAACTATTAATAACGCCTCAATTGCCGCTACTAAATCTTCAGATAAACAGTTTGCTAACGTAAATGATATTATTACGTACACGACTACTTTAACGAATAACGGGAACACACTTGCATCAAATGTAATATTTACAGATGTAATTCCAAACGGAACATCGTTTATTCCTAATAGTGTTACTGTAAATGGGAATACACTGCCTAATGTCAATCCAGCAAGCGGAATTGCAATCGACCCAATAAATCCGAATGCAAATACAATCATCTCATTCCAAGTACAAATAAATTCTATCCCAAATCCAAATCCAATCCCGAACCAAAGTAATACAACGTACCAGTATGTCGTAGATCCTAACTTACCTCCAGCATCCGCCAATACGTTAAGTAACGTAATAACAACTCAAATTAATAACGCTACTATTGTCGCTACTAAGTCTGTGAATACACCGACAGCTGCAATTGGTGATATTGTTACTTATACGATTGCAGTAACAAATACAGGTAATATCCCTGCTAGTGCAACTGTTTTAACAGATGGGCTTGGCGCAGGAGCTTCATTTATCCAGAACTCCGTAACTATCAATAATGTTCCACAACCAGGATTAGATCCATCACTTGGTGTTCACTTGGCAGATATTTCGCCAGGAGATACTGTATTCATTACTTTTCAAGCACAAATTTTAGCGATACCACCTAGTGGCACATTAACAAATAATGCTCTTGTAAATTATGAATATACCGTAAATCCAAACCAATCTCCTGCTGTTGGTAGCACCGTAACAAATACAACTGTTACACCAATTATTGACGCTACTTTAGTAATAAATAAAAGCGCTAGTACAACTTTCGCTACAATTGGTGATACAATTACATTCACTTCAGCTGTTACAAACAACGGAAATACTACTGCGAACAACATTATTTTTACTGATACAATTCCAAACGGTACTACCTTTATCCCAAATAGCTTTAAGATAAATGGTGTAACCGTTCCGAATGCAAATCCACAAAACGGTATCAATATTGGTAACTTGAATTCAAATGCATCTGCTACACTCAGTTTTCAAGTAAACATTACAACACTTCCAAACCCTAATCCAATCCCGAATAAATCATCGCTTCAATATAGCTTTATTGTAGATATAAATGAACCGCCAGTTTCACGAACAGTTCAATCTAATAAAACCTTTACACAAGTAAATACTGCTTCTGTTATCGCAACAAAAACTGCAAGCAGTGCTTTTGCTGCTGTTGGAGATACAATTACGTATACAACTACCCTCATCAATAGCGGAAATACTACCGCAAACACACCTGTTTTTATCGATATATTACCACCTGAACTTTCATTCGTTCCTGATAGCGTACAAATTAATACCATCCCACAACTTGGATTTAGACCAGATAGCGGGATTTCTTTAGACTCAATTCCAGTTGGAGGAACGACAACAATTAGCTTTCAAGCTATCGTTGGCTCAATACCAGTTACAAATCCAACTTTGAACCAGTCTAGCACGACATACTCGATCATTGTTGATCCTACCCAGCCGCCGGTGACAGAAACAGCTACAAGTAATCCAACTTTAGTTCAAATTAACGAAGCGATTATTCAAGCAACGAAAAGTGTGGATCGGCTATTTTCTGACATAGCACCTGGAAATTCATTTTTAACGTATACAGTTTTATTAGAAAATGTAGGAAACACAACTGCTACGAATATCATTTTTACAGATCCGATTCCAAATAACGCAGTATTTATAGAAGATAGCGTTCGAGTAGGCGGAGTTTTATTACCTGGAGTAAATCCAGCGAACGGGATACCAATTGGGGATATTATTGCAGGAGATTTTATAAATGTTACCTTCCGTGTGCAAGTAGTTAGCATTCCAAATCCAATTTTCACAATTGGACCAGGCGGACCAAACTCACCGGTTGTAAACGGCGCTTCTATTGATTATAAATTTATGACAGGACCTAATTTACCACTTGTTTCACGAAATACGACATCTAATTCTGTTTCGACACAAATAAATTCTGGGGAAATTGTGGCAATCAAATCTGTAGATAAAACTTTCGCAACGATTGGTGATACAATTTCTTATACAATTACATTAAGTAACCCTGGAAATGTCACTTCACAAAATATAATTTTCACGGATAGTTTACCTGATGGGACGACATTCATATCTGGCACTCTTACAAACGATTCTGGTACACAGCAAATCGGAAATCCATCTAACGGGATTCAGATTGGAAATATAAACCCAAATGGAACGGCCGTGATTACTCTCAACGTACTTGTTACAAACATTCCAAGTATAAACCCAATTTCTAATTTTAGTTCTGTACAATTTGCACATGTAGTTGATCCTAGCCAACCTGCCGTAACACAAACGAACGTATCTAATGCTGTTTCGACAACAATTAATAGTGCAATATTAACGACCAAAAAAAGCGTTGATAAATCTATCATTTCTGTTGGAGATACGATTACGTATACAACAACTATTACAAATACAGGAAATACGACTGCAACGAATATAACGTTCACGAGCGCAATTCCAGCTAACACTACCTTTATACCAAACTCAGTCAAAATAAATGGGGTTCAGCAATCTGGTGCGCAACCAGCACTTGGAGTAACTATACCAAATATCGCTCCTGGTGAAACAGTAACCGTTACTTTCCAAGCAAATGTTCTTTCTGTTCCCCCTTCAAGTTCAATTATGGGTAATGACACAATTTTATATTCTTATACTGTCGATCCAAACGGAACTCCTATCACAACTTCTACTTCCACGAATATCGTTACAAACCCGGTACTAGATGCTATGATAACGATGGTAAAATCGGTCGATCAAACAATTGTAACACTAGGTGATACTATTACCTATACAACCATTTTAACGAATAATGGCAATACAAATGCAACTAATATTACTTTCACTAATCTTATTCCAGACGGCACAACGTTCATTCCGAATAGTGTCACAATCAATGGCAGTACACACATCGAACTCGATCCTAATACAGGTATAACAATCGGATCAATTGCTCCTAACAACTCAATATCTATCGCATTTCAAGTTACTGCTACTTCTACACCAAACCAAAATCCTGTAGCCAATTCCGCTACTGCTTCTTACACATTTATCGCTGATCCAAATGCACCGATCGTTTCAAGAAACGTTACTTCAAACACAGTGTTTACTACGATTAATACAGCTAACATTCTTTCATTAAAACAAGTCGATAAATCCTTTAGTCGTATTGGAGACACACTCACTTATACTGTCGTTTTAACAAACAATGGAAACTCATCTGCACAAAATGTTATATTTACAGATACAGTGCCAAGCGTCACTACATTTATTGCAAACACATTTTCTATTAATGGAGTTCCTCAAAGTGGGGCGGATCCATCGAACGGTGTGAATATTGGGACAATAACAACCGGGACTACAGTAACAGTTTCGTTCCAAGTTACTGTAACATCATTACCCACCCAAAACCCAATTGTAAATTTCTCATCAACATCGTATCAATTAGTCACACCGCCTGATGCAGAAACTTCAATTAGTAATCCTGTTTCAACCCAAATTAACGAAGCAATATTGTCTATGACGAAAAATGAAAGTGTATCCTTTGCAGATATCGGGCAAACTGCTTTTTATACTACTTCTATTACCAATGTAGGCAATACCGATGCAACTAATATTGTATTCACAGATGCATTACCAAGTGGACTCACATTTGTTCCTAACACATTAACTGTCGATGGCGTTTTACAACCTAACGCGGATCCAAATACGGGTGTATTACTTGCAACACTTCCACCAAATGAAATATATAGTATCGTCTTTCAAGTTACAGTAAACAATATTCCCCCTAGTAACCCAGCACCAAATAAAGCATCAACGACGTATGAATTTACTGTTGATCCTGTTAATCCTCCCGTTTCAAGTGCAGCTACTTCCAACACTACACTCCTTCAAATAAACAATGCAACTATTATTAGCACAAAAACAGCAGACCTTACTTTTGCGGATGTTGGTAATACAATAACATTTACACTTAACCTCCCTAATACCGGGAATGTGACCGCAACTGATGTAACTATTATCGATATTCTTGATAGCAATTTAAGTTTCGTTCCAAATAGTTTCACAGCTAATGGGCAAACCATTCCAAACGCCGATTTATCAACTGGTGTAAATATTGGTTCCATTAATGGTGGTAATACGGCAATCGTTACATTCCAAGCAACTGTTATTACACTTCCAACACTTAATCCCATTTCTAACTCTGCTTCTACCACATATCATTATGTCGTTGATCCTAGCCAGCCACTTATTACAACTTCCAATCAATCTAATACAACGACAACACAAATTAATAGCGCTATCCTTACTGCACAAAAAAATTCAAATGTATCTACGGTAGATATCGGGCAGGATATTACCTACACCGTTACAATTACAAATAGCGGAAATGTGAGTGCAACGAATGTTATTTTTACCGACCTTATTCCAGACGGAACTTCCTTTGAACCGAATAGCTTTACACTGAACGGAACTAGCATCCCAAATGCAGATATCATTACAGGCGTTCCAATCGGTGATATCGCGCCAAACGAATCTGTCATCGTAGCATTTAACATTATCGCCAATGAGATTCCGCCTATAAATCCAATTACTAATCAAGCTAGCGTTAGCTTTCAACATATCGTTAATCCAGCTAATCCTCCAGTTTCAAAAAATATTATTTCTAACAACGTTACAACAAAAATTGAAAGTGCTATTTTAAATACTATTAAAATAGGAGATAAAACTTTTGCAACGATTGGTGATACGATTACGTATACAACGACTATTACGAACACAGGCAATATTCCTGCTAACAACGCTATATTCTCAGACCCTTTACCATCGTGGACACAATTTGTTGCAGGATCAGTTATTGTTGATGGCACTCCATTACCATCCGCTTCGGTTATTAACGGTGTTGGCATAAATACAATCAATCCAAATCAAACTGTTACAATCATATTCCAAGTACAAATCGTAAGTAATCCAACAACGTTCACACCTGAACTCCAAAACTTAGGATTTGTTAACTTCCAATATAACGTAGGCAATGCATTACTGGCTCAGCCTGGCAATGTGGAAACGAATGTCTTCGTTACTTCTATTAATACAGCAATACTTTCAGCTGTAAAAACTGCTAATACAGCCTTTGCAAATATTGGAGATACGATCACTTATACAGTTTTGATTCAAAATAGCGGCAATACAAACGCTACGAATGTAAATTTCTCAGACCCAGTTCCAGCAGGAACAACCTTTGTTGAAAATAGTTTTGCTGTAAATGGGAGTACAATTCCAGGTGCAAATCCAAATAACGGAGTGAATATCGGAACAATTAGCTCGGATAGTTCCTTAACCGTTACTTTCCAAGTCATAGTTACATCAACTCCACCTTCAAATCCGATTACAAACGTAGCATCTATTCAATACACATTCATCGTTGATCCGGCCTCTCCTCCTGTTACAGGCACGATAAATTCTAATAGCGCTTCAACACAAATTAATAACGCGACTGTTACAACTGTTTTACAAGCAAATCGTTCAATTGTGTCTATCGGGGATGTAATTACGTATACAGCAACATTAACGAATACTGGAAACTTCCCTGCAAACTCTGTTTTACTCATTAACGGAGTTCCTGAAGGAGCATTATTTGTTCCAAATAGTGTTACGCTCAACGGGATTTCACTTCCAGATGCAAGTCCAACTCTCGGTATTCCCGTTGGTATTATCGCACCAGGTGATTCCGCTACTATTACATTCCAATTTCTTGCAAGTTCTATTCCACCACAAGGAGCAATTATAAATCAAGCACTTACAAGTTACACGTATATTGTCGATCCAAGTCAACCTCCTGTTACAGCAACATCCTCGTCTAATACGGTTAATACAGCTGTTGTTGATGCATCGTTATCCGTAATTAAAAGTACAGATTCTCTCGTACAATCTACTGACGGTACAATCACTTACACAGTAGTCGTTCAAAATAACGGAAATACTACTGCAAATACAGTTACTTTAACAGATTTGGTCCCCGAAGGAACTGCCTTTATTCCGAATAGCGTAACTATTAATAGCGTTTCCGTTCCAGATGCTGATCCTAACGTAGGAATACCATTAAACTCCATCACACCGTCAGAAATCGTCACTGTAACATTCCAGGTTATCGTTCAATCTATTCCAAGCGTGAACCCAATTTCTAATACAGCCCGTATTGACTACACTTTTATCGCCGATCCAACTGCTCCTATCATCTCTCGAACAATTACGTCTAATCCTGCTTTCACACAAATTTCGGATGCGACTATCCTTTCTTTAAAAGCAGTCAATGCACAGCAAGCAACAACAGGTGATATTTTGACTTACACAATAACACTAGAAAATACCGGAAATATTCCAGCTACTAATCTCATATTTTCAGATACTATTCCCCAAAATACTACATTCGTAGAAAATAGTTTTACACTTAATGGAACAACTATACTTGGTGCCAATCCAAATGTAGGTGTTACTTTGCCTACCCTAGTAGCAAACGCTACTCATCTTATTTCGTTCCAAATTCTTATTAACGATTCATTCTCGCAAGAATCGATTACAAATCAATCCAATACAACATATACAATCCAACCAGACCCAGGGCAACCGCCTATTAGTGAAACATCTACTAGTAATATCGTCATTACAAATTTCGTGCAAGCACAATTGACAATTACAAAAACATCCAATCCAACAACTGTAGATATCGGTGGAACTATACTTTATATTTCTGAAGTGAAAAATATCGGTAATGTTGACGCAATAAATATTGATTTCACAGATTCTATTCCAACTGGGACTACATTCGTTCCCGATAGTGTCACAATTAACGGTGTCCTTCAGCCAGGTGTAAATCCTGAAAACGGAATACCAATTGGAACAATTCCAGCAAACAGTTCCAAAACGATACTATTTCAAGTGCAAACAAATAATCCACCGAATGAAACTGAAATTGTAAATCAATCTTCAGCAACTTACCAATATGTAAGTATTCCTACAGCCCCACCAGTAAATCGCTCTGCAAATTCTAACATTGTTACAACATCACTTCAAAATGCAAATATTATTTCTGTTAAAAGTGCGGATGTAAATTTCGTATCAATCGGGCAAATGATTACCTACACAAATACACTTCAAAATATAGGAACCGTTCCGGCTAACAATATCGTGTTCATTGATAACATTCCAGAAGGTACTATATTCATTGAAGATAGCTTAGCAATAAATAATGTAATTCAGCCTGGCGTGAATCCTGAAAACGGAGTAACTCTCGGCACGATACAACCAAATGAAACAGTCACTATTTCATTCCAAGTACAACTTACAAATATACCAGAGGGCAATACAGTCATTAATATTTCAGACACTTCGTACGAATACCAAATTGACCCTAGTTCTCCAATTATTCAGCGTAGATCGTTATCAAATGCAGTAAATACTGAAGTGCGAACGGCAAATGTTAGTGCAATTAAATCCGCTAACAGATCCATTACACGTATCGGTCAAATCATCACATATACAGTCGCAGTTACAAACGCCGGTACAATACCTATTACAAATACTCTCCTACTTGACGCAATTGCTTCTGGCACCACATTCGTTCCAAATAGCATTCTTGTAGATGGCGTACCAAGACCTAACGAAAATCCAATTACCGGTATCAATCTTGATATAATTCTTCCAAATAATACGATTATTGTTACGTTCCAAGTAAGCGTAGTTTCTATACCGCCACAAAATAACATTAATAATATCGCCGTCATTCACTATGAGTATCGACCAGACCCAAGCACACCACCAATTTCAGAAACGACCTCTTCCAATGCTACAAACATACAATTTATTGATGCTATTCTTATTGCTACAAAATCTGCTAATACTGTATTAGCTACTATTGATGAAACCATTGAATATACAGTATTCATTCAAAATAATGGATCGGCTACAACTAATTCCATCTTTTTTACAGATACTATAGCAGATGGAACAGTATTTATTCCAGGAAGTGTAATAGTTAATAATACTGTACTTCCTGCAGCAGATCCGAATATCGGCTTTTCCATTCCTAATGTCGCAGCAGGTCAAATGACTACAATAACATTCCAAGTTTCCGTTACGAATTTACCTACTGTAAATCCAACACCTAATACTGCAAACATCGTCTACGACTTTATTTTCAATCCTGACTTTGCACCAATTCAAAAATCTACTACTTCCAATACTACTTTCGTTCAAATTAATGATGCTGATATCGTTTCACTTAAAACTGTTGATTTAACCTCTGTAACGATTGGTGACATTTTAACTTATACAACAACTTTAACGAATACAGGGAATACGGATGCCACTGCTGTTGTATTTACAGACAATATACCTGATGGAACAACCTTTATTGACGGTAGCGTTTTAGTAAATAACACTCCTCAGCTTAACGCCAACCCAAGTGTAGGTATACTTGTGGGAACGATTGCTCCTAACATTTCTATCCCAGTCACATTTTCTGTTACCGTCGTAGCTCTTCCTGCTAGCGGTCATGTTCAAAATCAATCAACTTCTCGTTATACAATAAACGTGGAAGAACAAATATCGACTAGCAATATTACCTCCACTGAAGTTATTTCCGCTAATGTAATTGCGACAAAAACAACGCCTATCCAATATGCTGACTTACAAACTATCATCCCTTATACAATTTCCATCATAAATAACGGAAATATACAAGTCGAAAACATTATTGTTACAGATATCATCCCAGCAAATACGAGCTTTATAGAGAATAGTGTTATCGTGAACGGCAACGCTCGGCCAAATGAAAACCCTCTTAACGGTATACAAATTGATACCATTCCACCTAATACGACAGCAACTATTCTATTCCAAGTACGGGTTACTTCGATTCCACAAACAAATCCAATCTCTAACACGAGTACAATTGAATATGAATACACGTTACCAGATCGACCACCTATTACCGAAACTATTATTTCATCAGCTGCCGCAACAGAAATTAATCACGCAAATTTGAATAGTAATAAAGCTGTTGACCTTGCATTTGCAACGGTTGGTGATACGTTAACGTATACGATTACACTAAATCAAACCGGTAATGTTGCAGTAAATGATGTAATCATTCAAGATATTATTCCTCAAGGTACTACGTTTATAGAAAATAGCGTCATTGTAAACGGAGAAACTCTTCCAGGAGTGAATCCAGTAAGCGGCATACCAATTGGTACTATAACTATTGGTGAAGATGCTATCGTTTCATTCCAAGTAACTGTGACTTCTATTCCAACACCAAATGAACTAAACAACAACGCAATTACTACTTTTAACTATATAGTCAACCCAAATAACGTACCTGTTACAAATACGACTACAACAAACAACGTCACAACTACTGTCCAAAATGATAATGTCATTGCGATAAAAGCTGTTGATTTCACAAGTGCCTTACCCGGTCAAACTTTAACGTATGCCATCACGATTACTAATAATGGTAATATCATTATCGAAGACCTTCTTTTAGTAGACACAGCACCAGCAGATACGACATTTGTTATTGGTAGTGTTACGATTAACGGAATCAATCAACCTAATGCGAATCCGGAAAATGGTATTACGTTAGGAAATCTTGCTCCAAATGAATCTGTTATTATTACATTCCAAGTGACAATTTCTTCTTCTACTCTTCAATCTACAATCAATAACGATGCTACTATTTCCTATACGCCTATTGTCGGTCCAATCCAACCACCTATTACGATTACAAAGCAAACAAATACAGTTACAAAGCAAACAAATACCGTTACAACGACAGTCGTTGATCCGATGGTTGACATTAAAAAAACAGCTGACAAATCTATTGTCGTTATAGGAGATATTATTACATTCACATTAGCGGTATTTAATCACTCCCCAATTCCGACAATCAGTACTTCTGTTATAGACACAATTCCAGCTGGTACAACATTTATAGAAAACAGCGTAACAATTAATGGTACTCCCGTTCCAAATGTTCGTCCAGACACTGGTATTAATATCGGCTCTTTACCTGCAGATTCAGTAGCAACTATAACATTTCAAGTTCTCGTAACTTCTATTCCTTCAAACAGTACAATTATAAATTCTGCAACAGTTACCGCTGCCTTTCAATTGACACCACAGGATCCAATTATTACTTTCATTGTTAATTCAAATATCGTTCGTATACCAATTCAATTTATAACTGTAACAGTCACGAAAAATGCTTCCGTCAGCTCAGCTTATTTAAATCAATATTTTGATTACACGGTACGCATTACAAATACTTCCAAAATTTCACTCTCAAATATTTCTTTACAAGATACCATTCCAGCAGGTTTACAATTTATAAACGGCACTGTCTTTATTAACGGTGAACGCTCTCCACTAGCGAATCCGAATATCGGTTTCCTGGTTGCCACTAATTTGGAACCAAACGAAACAATTATCGTATTATTCACAGTACAAGTAATAAGTCCACCTGTTAATAATGAATTTAAAAATACGGCCAATATTTCGTTACAACTTCAAGTCTCGCCTACCGACCCACCAATTACAGTAACCGTTACAAGTAACGAAAACATCGTCACTTTTGTTCCAGAAAATCCAGATGAAACACTTCCAAATTTAAATTGCTTCTTTGACGGTGAACGCTTCATTCGCATTACTCCTCGAAATGTACGAAATTACCTTTGGACTTGGATTTGGTGGAAGTAATTGAAACAAAAAAGAGATTGTAGTTTGGTTGAAACCAAATTACAATCTCTTTTTCATTACCTATATCCCACTACGTTGTAACTCGTCCAAGGATATACAATTAAACAACATCTCAAGTTATCTTAGTCGTAATAAGTTGGCCAGCTTCATTAATAGTAACTTTCCATTTCACTCCACTAGCAGTCTTCATGATTATACCTTTACTTGCCTCTATTTCAATATCTCCAAACATTCTTCCACCAGTTGTCGCTAACCAAGCGTTCCCGTTTTCCATAGAAGACCTTGCAAAAATACGATTAATTCGAAAACGCTTATGATCTTGAGAATAACCACTTAATGTAATTCTAACTTTATATAACTGACTCGCCTTCATATTCGATATAATTGTATCGCCAACATTTAATGGAACATCCAACGCGATAACCCAACTTCCAGTTGCGCTTAATGCATATTCAATTTTAATTTTCTTTGCGCTCTCTCCCCACCCAAAATACATTCCAAAACAATTTAACATTTGTATTGGTTTTTTCGTAAAATCCAGTTCAATTACAACTGGATTACTATCTGGAACGTCAATATAGTTTACACTTTGTTCATCTATTAAATTAAAGCAATTTGCGAGATTCCCCCCGTAAGGCACTTTCCCACTTACTTGCTTAATCGTATACTTCTGCTGAGCATTTACTAAAATATCATCTTGATTCCCTATTAAATGTGGTTTATTTAACGTAATCGGTAACTGAATTCGAAGAGATTCTTCATAGGTAGACTTACAAACATTGTATTGTCCTTTATCTACAATAGTTGTAGAAAGTAAATTTGAAAAAAGGTAGTTACGATGCGAATTAGAAGAAAATTCAATGACAATCTGTTCACTACTCATCCGGTACGTATCCCAAATCATACAATCAAATGTATTATACGCACCTGAGCAACGAATTGCTTTTTTCGTTTGTTGTCTACATTGCACTTGAATATCATGAAACGTATTTCCTGAACTTTCATTTGGCAAATCACTATTTCCATCTACTTCAATCCCATACACACATCCATCAATAAATATTGATTGAAATACATTGGCGTTAATCCAGCAAGGTGTATTGATATCATCTATATACTCTGTTTTCAAATATATTGCAGTTTGAAAGTTTTTAATTTGAATAAATTTAACTTGAAAGAAACTAATATAATCCCATGCCTTTTGACAATAAAAATGTATAGCTTTTCCTTTATACGATGGAGTTGTATTTATTATATTTATATTTGATATAACAGATTGATTAGGTACTTCGATTTGTTGTGAACCAGAAACATAAATAACAGCAGATTGAAACAATGAATTTATAACTTGAATAGTACCACCAACTATCGAAGCGTTACTTTGTAGCTCAAATGCATTAAAATCCCCATCAATTTGCAGCGTTACGGTAGGATCTAACTCTAATCTTACGTTTGATTTAATAACAATCGGCTTTACAATTTTGTACGTATTTACCCCTGTAATTCTAACCGTCGAAATTCGATTCGCTACACAATAATCAATAGCTTGCTGAATTGCTAATGAGCTATCATTTCCCGAGTTTGGAACTGCGCCAAAACAATCAATGTGAACGCTATTTTCTGGCGCACAATCTTCTTGGGAAGAAATATATTCTGACAAAATAAATTCACTCCTCATATTACCTTTTTTCATATAATATGTGAGTTCTCTCTTAAAAGTTTCTATAATAAAAAAAACAAACGACCTACCCGGTCATTTGTTTAACTCATATATATTTTTCGTTTCTTCTATCATTTTAGTTAAAGAGAAATACCTCACTGCTTTCTCTCGTGCTTTCAATCTAATATCATTTACCCTTTCTTCATTCCCTTGTAGTTCTTCAAGTGCACTTGCGAATTCAGATTCGCAATATTCAGATATCAAAATACCTGATTCTCCATCTATTACCGCTTCATGTATTCCGCCAACATCTATTGAAACAATTGGTGTCCCTGTAGCCATCGCTTCAATTACTACCATTGGAAACACTTCACGAAAAGATAATAAAAGTAAGGCATCCATATTCCCTATAAACTCATGCGGCTCTGAAATATTCCCTAGCATCTTCACCCTTTGCCGCAATCCATATTTTTCTATTTCTTTCATAATCGATTCTTTCTCTGGTCCATCACCAGCAATATAAAACATAAAATCATTTCTCTTTTTCAACACATTTGCAATTTTGACAAATAGTTGATGGTTTTTCTCTTTGGATAATCTAGCTAATATCCCTATTTTATATGTAGATTCTTTCTTCTTCTGCTGGAATAAAAACTTTTCAATATCGACACCGTTATAAATTGTATTTATTTTTTCTTCTGCTACATGAATTGAAATTAAATTATTCTTTTCAAACTCACTTACTGTAATAATATTGTTTACATATTTATTCATGAAATAACGAAAAAGCGTTGGCATTTTCTTTTCTAATATCGTTACATTATGTTTCGTATAAACAATTTTCATCTTTTTTTTAATAAACTTTTGAATTAGAAAAGCATATAATACCATTCGCAAACTATTTGCATGAATAAGTTCTATCTTTCGTTTACAAATTTCGTTTCGTAAATAATAAAGATTTCTCAAATGATTCCATCGACTAAGTAATATAAAATTTTCTTTTCTAGTAAGAGATTCATATAGTTCTCCATCACCTGCAGCTGTATAAATCTTAAAATCATCATAACGCAAATTACTTTCCAATTTACAGAAATAGCTCTCGGCTCCGCCAGTTATCAATTTATCTGTCATCAACAGTATATTCATAATTGCGTCTTCCCAACTACATTGATTTTATTTTTTTTATAAGCATGATAAGCATACTTACTAAAATAGTAAAAAATTTGCACCGAATTCAGTCGTTCTTGTTCCCTTAACAATTTCCAATACCGAAAAGCTGCTCTAATTTTATTTCTAGAAACAGAATTTGTAACAATTCTATATTTTGCTAACACTTGCTGTATCCCTTTTGCTTCATACCCTTCATGTAATAAGTTCAGCCATAACGCTGTATCTTCCGGCTGTATACTAGGCATTTCGACATACGGAATTTTTTTACGATCAATCATCACTGTTAAACACCCGATAATTGTATTTCCTACTAAATAATGATAGTCAACAGATTTTGGTACACTCACTTCGCAATTTAGTTCATTACCATTTTCATCAATTAAACTATACGACGCATATGAAAAAGCTATATTCATTTCTTCCATAAATAACAATTGTGTCTTCAATTTATGCGGCAACCATATATCATCACTATCTAAAAAGGCAATATACCTTCCTCTTGCCTCTTGGATCGCTAAATTCCGAGCTTTAGCAGCACCAACATTTTCTTTTAATGATAATAACCTAATTCGTGAGTCTCCTTCTATTATCTCTTTAATTTTTGCGGCAGATTGGTCGGTTGAACCGTCATCAATGATAATCATTTCCCAGTTTTCATACGATTGATTCTGTACAGATAAAATTGTCTCACCTATAAATCGTATACTATTATAAGAAGGTGTTATTACAGAAACATAAGGCGGCTCGTTATGTGCTGATAGACATTTTACCATCTATCTTTCCCCTTCCTTCATATATTGAAATATACTTCACAACAACTGCTAAAAATAAAAAGAACGCTTCGTTAATAATGAGTGACAATGACATCATCTGAAATAAAAATGCAATCATAGTCAATAGAAGATATGGTTTTTCACGAAACAAAGTATGCTGCGCTAGCTTGAACATTAATATGAATAAAAACGCGCTATATAGAAGAAAACCAATTGTACCCGATTCAGACAAAATTTCTAAAAATGTATTGTGTACATATAATTTTTCATTAAATTGATACTCATAATAATTCGAAAAGTTAAAAGCACCGATTCCGATATATGGATTGGATAAATAATATTTAAAAGCAGCTTCCCATAATGTAAATCTACCACTTCCATTATCATGGGAAAAATCAGAAATTCGTTTATTTAATATGTCATCTAATTGGCCCCCCATTACACTATTCGATAAACTAAAAATAACTACACTAAACAATACTAAACTCATAATTATTTTTATTTTTTTAGCGAAACTAGACATACATATATATACAAAAACGACAAGCACAAGCGCTAATATCCCCCCTCTTGAAAAGGTTAATAAACTCGTCGTAACACATAAAATTAACCCTAGGATGTTAGTAATATTTTGTAAATTCGTCATATAGTACATAAAAAATATTGTATTATAGAAAATAAAAATGTTAGGATCATCTAGCAATCCAATTAACCGTGGATATCCTCTATCAACTAATAACCCGGCAAAAATTTCTCTCTCTTCTCCACCGTATAAACTAAAGTATTGTAAACCGATTATATAGAGTATTAGACTTACTACATTAAATACTACTCCTACATAAGCAATAGATGATTCAAGTACCACTATTTCAGTATTTCCCAATAAATTCCTCATTATAAAATAGCATCCTAAAACAAGTAGCACGCCAAAAATCATACGAATACTAGCATTTAAATACATAGAAAGAATTCCACTCAAACAATAAATGAAATAAAACAGTAAAAATATAACTTCATGAAAATATAACTTTTGAATATGAAAGTCTTTAATTGTTAAACAAAAATATATGACTAAAAAAATCATATATATTTTCAATGAAAATCCAATATATAAATTGTATTTACTTAACATAACAAATAATATTAGAAGAATAATCCATCCCATCGATACTTTCATATTATTTTCCATAGGCTATATCCCCTGTTTCGTAATATAATCCTTTTTGCGTATTTTTCTTATAAAAGAAAGAAGAAGTTTTTTTAGCTCATAATCATATAGGAATATGACAGCTACTACAATTAGTATATTAAGAACAAGCGCAATTAAATGATATGTATGCAATATATATTGAACTCCAATAAAGGTTACACCAAAATAAATTGTATACGGTATTACAATTTGGAATACAATTTTTTTCTTCACTACACTTACCGCTATATATCCCACTAAAGCGACTATTTCAAATAAAACCATAGCGTATGCCGATCCTATCACTCCACCAAGACTACTAAAGCTATAAAGCATAACCCCACCTATCACCAATGCTACACACTGCACAACAGTTCTCTTATTTTGACATCCACTCGTCGTTAAACCGTCAGCAATAGCAATATTTAAACTTTGTAGCACAATAAGAAATGATAATATTTGGAGTGGCTCTACTGCATTGCTCCATTCTTCATGAAAAAATATAGAAATAAAGTATGGTGCTAAATGATATAAACCGATCGTCATACATATTCCTACAATCGCCATTGATTTAATTTGAAGCAAATTTAATTTCGTATGCTCTTCTATATTATTCTGGTTATAATGCTTAAAGAGCACTGGAAAAAATGCACCTGCAATTACCCCTGGTACTTGATATAAAGCTGCCGGCATCCGGTACGCCACTGCAAAAACACCTACCATACTTAATGGCAATGTATAGTTAAGCAAGATAGGTGCTAATTGTGGCGTACTCATTATTAAAAAACCGCTAATAATAAAGGGAGTTAATTGCCAAAATAAAGCTTTATGAATTACGACTTTCATATTCATTTTCGTCTTTCTTCTCATGATATATATACTGAATAAACCACCGATCATATACCCAAAAGCATATAAGCGAGCCGTTACATACACCGGTAACTCTCCGAAAATACAAAAACATGTAATTATAATGACAACCGATGCTGATACAACTTTAATGAGCGCTATATACTTCATACGTTCCGTCAGTTGAAAATAGGCAATTCCTATGTTTTGCCAAGTTAATCCTATTAACATGAAAAACATTACGTTTATCATCATATAAATTAAATTTTTATCCGCATACATATAATGAATAACAATATAACCGATTATAGAAATAAGAATAAGTAGAATCATCCTTATTTTTATATACGATGATAAAATCTTCTCTAAATCTGCTCCATCCTTTGCCCCTTCTCGAAGAAACGTATTACTAAGTCCTAAGTCTGTAAAAAATAACATAACAAACGTCACTGCTATGGCAACACTAAACATCCCATAATGTTGTGCGTTAAAAAAGTTTGCTAAAACAATTAAACTGACGGCCTGAAGAAGGTTAGCTAAAATCGTACTATAAAATAGATGGATAATATTGTTTAGAATAGATCTACCCATACAAGTTCTCCTTTGCAAGTAACCTACTTACATATGTTGTTTGTTTACATATATATTTATCTTGCACCATTACCGTTCAATACAATTAAAACGGTTTTACATAAAATACGGATGTCCAGCCGAAATGTTTTCATTTCAATATACTCCATGTCCAGCCTCAACTTTTCCTTTGGATCAAGATTATATCCTCCATTTATTTGTGCCCATCCTGTTAATCCTGGTTTTACCATTAAACGATCCTTAAATTCTGGAATAAACGTATCAAACTCATTATAAAAAAACTCTCTCTCTGGTCTAGGGCCTACAAAAGACATATCTCCTCTTAAAATATTTAAAAGTTGTGGTAATTCATCAATTCTCGTTTTTCTTATAAACAATCCAACTTTTGTAATTCTTGAATCATGTTCTTTTGCCCATTGTGGGCCATTTATTTCAGCATCCTTTACCATTGATCTTAATTTAAATACATTAAACTTCTTCCCGTTTATACCTAAACGTTCTTGAAAGTAAATTGGAGCCCCTGATGTTTCTAAAGTAATCATAATACAAAAGAACAACATAATTGGTATCGTTAATAGTAACAATATGATTGAAAATATAATATCAAACAAGCGTTTTACACTTCGATTCAATATGCTAGGCTTTTCTTGAGCCGGAATCGTATACAACTTGGCTTGATTTGTTTCACGAATCATGGATCGTTACCCCCACATTCAAGAATATAAAATTATACCTATTAATTCACATTCTTTCCTATTTATATCCGCTATTACTTTTTGCACTGTACGTAGTGAATCTTTTCGCTTTTTAACTGCTAAGACCATTCCATCGCATTTCTCTGCAATAATGTGCGTAGCAGGAAGATCAAATACTTCAGAAGAATAAAAGAAAATGTAATCAAAGTCTTCTTTCCACTTAGCAATCGCATTATCAAATTCATCCATAGCAACTAAGGGCGTCCCTGTGTGTACTGTTTTTTTTGCAGGAATACAATATAAGTATTTAGACAAATTACTAGAAAAAGATTCATAATTGCAGGGGAAAGAGCTTATTATATCGTTTACGGTTATCATGTGATCACTTTGTAATAATACATGTAATTTAGGGTCAGAAAAATTCACATCAATAAGTAACACCTTTTTCTTCATTTCTGCAAACACTAGACCCATATTTACTATAAGTGAGGCAACAACCCCTCTGTCCTTCGTTGAACTAACTGTGAATAGTTGTTTTCCAGATTTTTTCAGCTTGTGATACACCGTATAAAACTGCTCTTTCATCAAATCATCATGCAAATCGAATGGCAGCTGTTTCTTTGTTCTAAACATCGACATGTTCACCTCGATATATAGATGATTGTTTATCAATCTCTGTAGATTTCTGTTTTCTATTCGGTTTCACATTTATGTGACCAATAACAGAGACTGTTGTTATTTTCTCTAAATCTTGTTCCGTGTATATACGTTCATCAAAATAATCTCGAAATACAGCTAAACCTATCCCAACAAAAAAACTAACAATTAAAGAAATAGGAATGATCAGTTGAAATTTCGGAAACAATTTTTCAGCCTGTTCCTGTAACTCAGGATCCGTCAACACTTTCACACCTTGTACATTTGTGTACTGTTGAAAACTTTGTTGTGATTGCTCTGCCAATGTCTTTACAATGTCTTTCACGACTTTCGGATTAGAATCTTTTACTGTAACAGTTACAATTTGTGAATTGTCCGTATTCACTACCGAGATTTTTTGTGCTAATTCATAACTTGATTGCTCTAATTTCAAAGTTTTTTTGACTGTTGAAATAATTAATGGGCTTTTTAAAATATCAACATACGATGTTACTAGTTGCTTATTTTCTTGTGTTTTATTTGTTGAATTTTCCTTATTAAACTCATCTAAATTCCCAACAAGAATTTGCGTTGAATATTGATATGACGGCTTTAAAACATACATAGAGATAAGAACTAAAGAAGCGGTTAAACAACACATCGTTAAAATAATCGTTACGAATCTTCTTTTCAATAATTGTTGAAAATCTTTTATACTCATTTCTTGCTTCAATTATTTCACCGCCCTTTTCTGAATAACATCCTGCAAGTCACTCTTTACAGATACCCCTCTCTTCTTTCTATCCACTTGTTTTGTTACATACTTTCCGACTCTGAATGCAAATTTTTCTACATATATATACGAAAGTATTGCAAGTATAAACGAAAATATAAGTGAAAAAATTAAAATAATAGGCAACGGTAATATTTCATGGAACATGTATATAAGGGAAAACAACGATATAATATGGTATAAATAAAGACTGTAAGAAATCTTCCCCAAATATAACAAGTATTTATTGCGTAGCAAGGATGACAAAGTTGATATTGACAAACTTAATATGACAAATAGACTTGCACTTATCGCCACTACGTAGTCTCGAAATATAAAATTATTGAGTACTTTAATTTCTCCAATAAGTCCTTCATACATAAAAAGTAAAATCGCAAATAAAAACCATGCAATTTTCGTGTTTTTAGTACAATTACTATAAAAAACTATTAAATTATTTTTATACTTCGCAACTAGTGCCCCCAATAAAAACAGCACCGTATAATGCAACGTTAATGCATAGCTTGTTAATGTTAAGCCCGAGCGAAACAAAAATAATATTACGACAGAACATATACTAAAACTAAACAATAATAGTAATGAACACCTTAACGTTTTTCGTAAACAAATCATCAAAATTAACGGAAAAATTATTGATATTCGCATTTCATGGACAAGTGACCAAATCACACCGTTATATGCATCTGTATTATATTTCCCAACCAATAAAATATGTTGCGCTATTAAGCTTGGAGAACTTTCAATCGTCCATGAGCGATTAAACCATTCACTTAAATAAGAAATACCATATTCACTAATTGTAGCCTGGCATATAATAGCTATAATTATTGCCACAATATAAGGAATATATATTCTGCATATACGTTTTAAAAGGTATGCCCCATAGCTACTATAGGTTTTTTGAATAGATTCATACAAAACAAATCCGCTCAAAACAAAAAAGATAATAACAGATTCGTTACCACTACTAAAAATAAGACGAGCAGGCGTTTCTTTTAATAGATACACAACAAATGGTTTATTATCTTCATAACTGTAATTTTGAAATGCTGAAAAAATCATTAAATGATGACCGATCATTACTATTAATGAAGAAATCCCTCTTATAGAATCCAATTCTTCGTATCTCTTCATCTTTTTACATCAACTCCTAATGAAATGATAATAATCATTTCAAAGCGACATCTTTATTCATATTCCTCTCCTTTCTTTTCATTCCAATTTTTCATATTAAAATGATTTTATAGTATAAATTTGAGTGTATTGTAACATTTTTTGTAATATTATGAATAGCGAATCTCAAAAATTGGTATATACCAATTTCAACCTCGAAAAATGAGTAATATTGATAGAAAAACACTATAAAAATTTCTTGCATATTTACAAAATTAAAGAGATGAATAGCGTTTTTTCAATATAAAATAAAAAAGATAGCCTATATAGGCTATCTTTTTTTATTTTATTTAATTACTGGCACCACTATATGCTACATGTCGTTTCTCAATTCTCTCTTCAATTTCTTTCATATTTTCTTTATTATTTAATAGTGATTGTTTATTTTCAATTAATAATTGTTTAAAAGATTTTCTCACTTTTTTTCTCATTTTCATTGTCCTCCTTGGGGGATGGTTTATATAAAAGATAAAGAATTATCTGTGTGTCCTTATAATAATTGATTGTTGTGAATTCTATTTGAACTTCATATGAAAATTCCGTTTATTTTCTGACAACTTTGTGAACACGAAAAAAAGACTCTCTAAAACTATGTTGAAATTAATTCACTTCATTATAAAAATTACTATTCCCATCAACTTTTATCATTATATCTTGTCGAAACATTTATATATTTAAAATTGAGTTCGACATAATTTTATTTACTATAATACTGTTTACAAAAACAAAAAGAAGGTGTCACCAAGTCAAATTTCGACTTATGCAACATCCCTCTTTCCAAACTATTTATAGCATATTTATTAATATTTCAGGTCTTCCCCAATTCATTTCTTCACAAACAAATCTAAGTTTTTCTTCATCCATTGTGTGTAATCCCTCTTCTAGTATACATGAAATTGGAACTTCACAGTGAATTTGTGCTAATTGCAACGAAATATTTAAGTTCTCTAAATCACTTTCAATCTTCGTACGCTGCGCTTTTGTTAATGATTCTACATTTTCTAGTACAGCGGATACTGTTCCGTGCTCTTGAATAAGCTTATACGCTGTTTTTTCACCGATACCTTTTACACCTGGATAATTATCACTTGTATCTCCCATGAAAGCTTTTGCATGGACGATTTGCCAAGGCTCTACACCTTTTTCTTCCATGATTTTCTCCGGTGTGTAATATTCGTAATTTCCAATTCCTTTACGCAGAAGCATAACCGTAACGTTCTTATCAACAAGTTGAAGTAAATCTGTATCACCAGTTAAAATATAAACTTCAGCTTCATTGCAGTATTGTTTTGCAAGCGTACCGATACAATCGTCCGCTTCGTAGCCTTTCATACCGATAACTGGAATGGATAATTTCGCAGTCATTTCTTGCACTAAATCAAATTGAGGAATTAATTCTTCTGGTGGCGCTGCACGATTTGCTTTATAATTCGAGAACGATTCTGTTCTAAATGTCGTACTTCCCATATCCCAGCATGTAACGATATGTGTTGGTTCAATCGCTTGCGTAGCTGTTAACAAGTGTTTCATATAACCATGAATCCCATTCGTAGGGGTTCCATCTTGTCGTTTCATAAATTGTCCGTAGACACTTGTTGCGTAAAAAGCACGAAATAATAGTGCCATACCATCAACTAATAATACTTTTTTCATAATTCCTCTCCTATTAAAAAAATAATAACCTCACGTTATCACGTAAGGTTATATAAATAGATTACCATTCTACGTTTTTGCTCAACTTTGTCTATTATACATTGTTTTTGTATATTTAGCACCATTAACACATTAAGACGTTCTACTACAACAAGTATGCAATATGCCTGAATACGTATTTTTTCCAGTAGAAACAACGACAGCCTTTGCACTTCCACTAACGATATGTGAACCTTTAAAACATACATTTTCAAGCTCAAGTGGATTATAATCTTTCATCCGTTTTAATGGAATAAATCGTTTACGTTCAAGGTGATAGCAGCTTTCAAACTTCTCTATACTCGCTTCGTTTCCCGTTAACACAGACTCATTCACTAATAAATCATCTGCATAAATAATACGTACATCAGCTGGCACAGCATCTCCAGCCGAAAGAAAAATCATATCTCCAGGTACAAGTTCTTGCACTGGTATCTCCATCATTTTCAGTTCACTATTTAGCCCTGTACTACTAGAACATTCTACTCTAGATACAGTAATCGTTTCACGTTGTAATTCATCACACACACGTTGTTTTGAAAAACCTGGAATCATGCCACCAAGCTTCATCATTACTTCTGCAAGAATTGCTCTTTTTGAAGTTAGTTCATTTCGGCCATATACTTGAATACGTTTTTGCGCCTCTTTCATTGATAGTCCGTCTCTTGTTGTTTTAAAATATGCAAATACAGATTTTACATCTCTTGTTGCAATTTCAATTAATAAATCTTTATTTTTTTGGAGCATTGTTTGTTCTTTTATTGATTTTTTATTTAGTTTATATGACGTGTTACCCACAGTTTTGTTTGCATATAACATATTATCGTCTCCTCCTTTACAACATAGGAAGAAACGCTTTGTTTCTCAATTTATCCACTTTACTGTGAAAGTGTCTAGCGCTTTATAAACGCTACATTGTGATAAATATAGAGGGAGGAACAAATCGTTTCCTGCCTACATCATATATTTTTGATTTGAAGTATATGGGTAACGGAACCGAGTCAGAATTTGACATGCTCCTCACCTCCTCGTTTAATTTTATAGTTTATACTATGAAATTACTCATAGCTTGGTAACAAAAAAGACCCCTACCCTTAAGAGAGTAGTGGCCATTACATACACAAATAAACGATTTCTAATATAATTAGAAATCTACGGACCTCTCCCTCACCGAGTTTTAGCACTGTATAGCATAGGTACATTACCAGCTACGTTAAGAAAAACCTTAATTCGATCATTCCTGTTGACCCATTGGCGTCTCTCGACATTTTTGGGCAGTAGCATTTCTCTATACAGGAGCCTCACCTAACAGAGACTTATTTTCATTACATTGAAAATGTTACTCTTATTTAAAATAGATGTCAACAGTAGCCTACAATTTTTTCAAAAGGTATGGCAAACTAACGTATATAAAGTGAAACTTTAATCAGTGGGGGTTTTGTTCATCCCCCACTGATTATTAGCCCTCACCAATCGGGCTGCCCGGCAAATAGCGGGATAAAATAAAAAACTTTACGTTTAAACGTAAAGTTTTTAATAAGTTATACAACCAGCGATTACAATCCCAATCGAAAGCGATAAAAACATAAGAAAAAGACCGACTGCTTGATTATCTTCTTCGAGACTTTTGTTTATATTAAAGCGTGGTGTAAGCCACTCAGCTAAATAAAAGACGATAATTTGAGCCAAAATCCCAACTGCTCCCCACGAAATCATATCAAGAAGTGAAATTGAATTAGCTGCTGTCGAATATAAAACAACAGCTAACCCAAGTAATCGTCCTCCAAGCACATAGCTTACCGCCTTATTTCCTTGAGCCATTAACTTAAATTCCTTTACTTTCGTTGTCACTTCCATCAAGAACAGACCTATACATAAAAGGCCGAGTGTTACTGCTAAATATAATAAAAAATTAATCATTTTTTCCCCTCCTTTTTATACCTACCGGTAAATAGTACGATTCATTTCCTGTAATCTTTTCTCCCGCACGAATACCGATACTACTCGCTTTTCCAGCAATTAAAAACGAACCAAACACATATGACAGTTTCTCGATCCCTTTTTCTGTTTCCAAGGATACGACTGGCAGTTCGGTATACTTTTGAAATATCGGCAGTGACGCTTTATACGTTTCCTGTGCATTTTGAAGCATAATATTTTCGTCTTTATCGCGAATCGTAATTGTATCTCCTTCTCTCCCAAATGAAGGTTTTTGAACGAAAGAACCTTTTCCTAAAAATAAATCTGGTTCTAAATATGTAGGTAACATATATTCTTTAATCCACTGTTGTTCCTCATTTGTATAAAAGACCTCTTCTTCTGCTAACCCCCAAATAAGACACTGAATTGATTTTGGCTGAAGTAAAAATGCTGACAAAGGATTTATTATAAAAAGCTTTCCGGCTTTTACAAGTTGTAACAGTTCCACACCTACCAAATCTCCTGTTTCAGGATCTTGATCCTCAATTAAATCTTCTATCGGATATGTTTGGCGATATAAAACATCAATCTTCGCCCCATCTTTATCGACTAGAGCATCCTTTGTAATTCTAAGTTCTGACATTGGCACTACTTTATTTTCAACATGGCATAGCTGACTTAAATACATAGTGGTATTCCAATCCTCGATATGTTCATGATGTGCTGTAAAAACAACATTTGGATTATCTAATCCCTTTGTCGCTTCCATTACTGCTTTCGTTACACCAGAAGATAGCAATCGTTCTTGATCCGAGTTTGGATCATCATAGCCTAGATTTTCACATACTTTCCCATTCATTTGAAAACATTCCACAATAAAAGTTGGTGTATCACTATTAAACTCAAGCATTTTGATTTTATTATCCTCTGTTACAGCAAAATCAAATCGCGAAATTACAGATTCAGGATAAATCCCTTTCATTCTAATGAATGATAAACTCGCGGATGGAAAGCCAAGATCTAGAAGCTGTTCGTCACTTAAATTACGCAGCAGTCTAGCAGTCTTAAAAAATATTTTCCCCATTCGTTCAGTCGCTAAGTGTAATTGGTCCAAAGTCTGATTTGTTATAGAAAAAACATGAAACAAACTATACTCACATTCATATAAATCCGACCAAAAATTCGGATATTTTAAATAAAATTCTTTTCGATCCCTTATGTATTGCGACATATTTTAGCCCCCAAATCCTCCCTTTGAACCGCTTCCAATTCCACCTTTAAATTCAGCAGACGATTGATACGATTTAAATGCCGATGAATTTTTAAAAGTGGATTTATTTTGATAGTATCGCCCACCATAGAAATAATGCCCACGATAACCTGAACTACTATCATCACACTGCCATACCCCAAGTTCATCATCCCAATCCCAATCAGAACAACTATTATCATTCGGTTTTGGGGGAAGATCTTGTGCGCAGCCAAATAAAGTGCCAGTCATTAAAGACGTTACGACACCACCTACTAGCCATTTCGTTTTTGTCACCTTCGCACTCCCCTTTTTAAATTCTATTCCTATTATATAGGATGGCATGATAAAGTAGAAGAAAAAGGAAGAAGAGGGATTAAATGCGCTTAGAATATCGACTTAATGATGAAACGAAAGGGTATCCTGCTTTATGGAACTACGCCAATATTTCTAATTCTGAAATTATCGCACGCATGACTTGTGAATATTTTATTAAAGAGAAAAATACTTATGTTGTTACTGCAACTTCGGTTGATCCAGACGGAACAGCGGTTATTTATATTCAAAAAGAAGTTTTCGCCAATGACCCTTCAGACCCTACATACTCCCACATCGGTTTTGAAATTAGAGAACTAAGTGAAACGAGTTCAAGCTTAGTAGATAGTCAAGATGTATGGAACTACGAAGAAATTTTACCATCTCTTCATTCAGATATTATATATATTCAGCGAGACGGCATGTCTATGGAATTCTCCTTGGATTCAAGAGAGATTGATGAAGACAGAAAGTGCTACATTTATTACGGAAACTTCACAGGTGAATCAAGATAATATTGATATATCTATGCAACAAAAAAACCTTACGTATAAAACGTAAGGTTTTTATATAGCCCCACATATGCCGTTCTCTCTAGATGTCCATAAACCTGCTCTCACAGGTGGATGCTCTCACAAATGTTTGTAACTTCCTTCTTAAAAAGATGGCATGTTAGCTACATTTAAATATTGAACTTCCATATTAAACTTATTGGTTTAAGACATGCATAAGCTACGTACACCGTAGGAATTTTATATAAGGTTAGTTGAAATAAGACCCCCGCACGTGCCGCTCCTCGTAAATGTCCAAAAACCCGCTACTCGCAGGTGGATGCCCTCACAGTTACCGTACATCTTCCTCCACAAGGAAGGCTTGATGATGGTCGCTAAATATTGAGCTTCCGTATAACTAACATCGGTTTTAGACATAAATAAGTTACGTACACCGCAGGATGTATTATTTACTTGTCGTTATATTATCACATTGTTTCCAATGTGTAAAATACAAAGTTTTTCGAGCAATCTCTTGCTTGTGACCTTATTTTAATACAAATTATTTTTGCATGCAAGTGATTAATCTTCTTCTTTTGCAATTTGATTTTCTGGATAAGAAATCCAATCACTCCAGCTACCTGCATACAATTTAACATTTTGGAATCCAGCCAATTTTAACGCAATGATATTTGGACATGCCGTAACACCAGAACCACAATATACAATGGTTTCCTTATCTTTCGACAGATTTTGGAATCGTTCTTGTTGCTCAGCTTCATTCTTAAATTGTCCTGATTGCAACATTCCATCCTTCCAAAAATAGTTTGTTGCTGTCGGAATATGTCCTGCTTTATGATCGACAAGTTCCTCTACACCAGCATAACGTTTTGGCTCTCTTGAATCAATTAACGTAACATCTGCACCTGCCTGGATATTCTCTCTTACTGTTTCCATCGATACAAGCATATGATCTTGTATGTTTGTTTTAAATGTTTTTCGTATAACAACAGGAATTTCCGTTGTTGTCGGTAGTCCATTCTCTTTCCAAACCGGGAAACCACCATCTAATATATATACTTTCTCATGTCCTACATAGTTACATAACCACCATAAACGAGCAGCATTTGCACCAGCTTGACTGTCATACGCAATTACTGTCGTATGTTCATCAATACCAACCTCCGAAAGCTTGTCCGCAAACTCTTCAATACTTGGCAACGGATGGCGGCCACCATGTTCTGCTATAGGACTTGATAAATCTAAATTCAAATCAAAATATAACGCATGAGGAATATGTTCTTCTTCATACTTTTCTCTACCCCAATTAGGATTCGCTAAATCAAAACGACAATCGATTACACGGACGTTCTCATCTTCTATATGCTCACGTAACCATTCGACTGTAACTATCATCTTTAACGACCTTCTTTCTCTTGTAAACGACTTACATACTCCATAACCATTTCTTCTGTAACATATTTACGCTGCAAGGTAACACCATTTTTTGCAAGATCATTAATTTGCTTTGTTACAACATTAATGACATCAACCGAAAATTCTTTCCCATTTGACGCAAGAGATACGGCTGCTTCAATAGCTGCTTCACGCTGCGCATCTAATTGTAAACATGCTTTTACACTTTCATTTTGTTTACGAGAATGTGCTGTAATTGCTTTATGTACTTCCATCTTCTCTTCCCCCTAAATAAGTTATACGTTCTAATTCAATTCCATTGCAAGCCGAATCATATCACGGCATACAATGCCATTTTCAATAATCTCTTCTTCATAATGCTTCGAAAAGTAATCAAAATCAATAGAAAAAATACGAAATCCACATTTTTGATATAAAGCAAGTTGTGAAACACTAGAATTGCCTGTACCAATTTCAAGTTTTGACATACCATATCCTTTAGCAGTTTCTACGGCATGCCTTAATAGCTTCTTCCCAATCCCTTTTCCTTGCAAATGCTCTGCAACCGCAATATTCATGATTTCCATCGTCTTCGGCCTTGTTTCCAAAAGAACATACACACCGATGATGCTGCCCCCTTGCTTTGCTACGTATGTTAACCCTCTTTGTACATATATAGCTATTTGCCGTTCACTTGGATCAGCAAGTAGCAATAAAGACTTCGGTATAGCCTCTTTTAAAATACGTTCTATTACAAAAGACATAAAAAATCCCCCCATCTCTATTGTTCTAAACCCTCCTTGTCTACCATAAATAATAGAAAGGAGGGATTCACCATGGACAACAATGAGAAAAAATGCAACGTCATCTCTATTGATGGAAAGAAGAAGAAAAGCGACACGTATTCCTATCCAAAATTAGTAGTTGAAAATAAAACATACGAATTTTCTTCATTCGTCTTATGCGGTGAAACACCAGATGGCAGACGACTCGTTCTTACTCATATGATTTCTACCGATGAATTTGCTGGATTTGTCAAATCTTTAGATACTGTACTGCAAAAGAAAATTGAACGAATCTTTTTCTCATAACGACTATATAACATAAATTTCTTTTTCAATCTCTACTAACTGATTGTGCAATTGTTCTTTACTTTGTTCATATAGAGATGCATCGATCGTTTCAGCCAATGCAAACAATATACTTTCATAATAGTTCATTACATCTTGTTGCATCACTTTTTGGAATAAGTTCCACTTCATATCCCATTCTTGCTTATAATGATGGACAAATAAATCTTTTTCATCGGCTACATAGTTTGATACAAGCGGTTCTAATACAGATTTAGCGTCTTCTTGCATAAAAGCTTTGTCATTCTTTTCAAAAAAGCTTTTCTCATTTTTAAAATGTGCCAGTGCTTTTTTGAAATCTTTTATTTCAACTGAAGGGAACGGTTCTTTATGTGTAATATCTTTATATTCATACTCAACTGTTCCATTCATAGAAATTGATTGATTTTCTACTTTACAGTTCACTACAATTTCGTCCTTTGCACGCTTCATCGCTTCGTCTATCCATTTTTCAAGACGTAATGATGTCGCACGCATTTCTTGTAATAAATCATGCTGAATAAATGCTACTAATTCCATAACACACTGTTGCAATTGTGTTTTCACATTTCCATCCGTTCGAAGTGACGCCGGATTAATAAATTCAGTAAACACATCGTTATAACGTAGGAATAGACGCTGTTGCACGTAATAAAGCAACTCTTTCACTTCATTTTGCATCGCCTGTTCTTCAGCAAGTACACTATATGATGAAATAATATGAAGTAGTTGATCACGCTCTGCTTCATATTTTTTCGTTTGCTTCTCTTTCTCTTCATTCCCCTGCTTTGCACCATTTATCATGTTTACTAAAAGTTGATCTGCCCCTTGCAACGCACCATATAGAGCATGCACAGAAACAAGCATTAAATCTCTCATCATAAAGGACGTAAATGATTCCTCAAACTTAGTAATTCCAGAGTTTTGTAAAATACCATACTTCTCTTTTTCAACATTCTTTCCTTGTTTCTCTTCAAGCGCACATAAACTTGAAATTGCAAATAAACGCGGATTTCTAATACCGTATTGCAGTAGCTGATCTGCGATATAACCTTTTACCATTTCAAGTTCTTCTTCAGACTCTGCTAAATCCGCCGCATTAATTAAGAAGAACATTTTATCAAGGGCAAAAGTATCCTTTACACGCCCAAGCTGAATTAAAAATTCACGATCAGCACGAGAGAATACATGGTTATAATATGTTACAAATAAAATAGCATCTGCATTTTTAATATACTGGAATGCAACATCCGTATGGCGAGCATTAATAGAATCCGCTCCAGGTGTGTCTACAAGCGCTACTCCCTGCCTTGTTAAAGCACAATCATAATAAAGCTCCATATACTCAACGAAGCATGATTTTTCTTCATTCGCTACATAATCAGAGAACTCTTCTAATGTGACTTGTACTTGTTCTCCTAAATAAGTAGAAACTGCATCATACCCTTTTTGTACCGCTCGTAAAAAGCTAAATGTTGTTTTTTGCTTCCCAGTCGGTGAAGGATATTTCATAACTTTATCAATTTGTGCTAACGCCTCATCTAACGTAGTAATCTCATAATGAAACAGCTTATAAACAGCTTTCATATCTTCTAATAGAGCTTGCTTTGATTTGAATTGAACCATTACTGTTCCGTGTGGTTTTTCCTCTGTAACCGGCAAAATTTGATTAATCGTTGCCGTCGTCGGATTTGGTGATACAGGAAGTACCTTCTCACCAAGTAAGGCATTGGCAAATGATGATTTCCCAGCACTAAAAGCTCCGAATAACGCTACTGTAAATTGTTTCGTTTCCACACGACGCCTTTTTTCTATCACCTCTTGCTGTACATGTTTCAGCGCTGGCAATGGCTCTAATATCATTTCAGCTTTCTTCACTTTCTCTAATATACGCTGAATATTTAAAGCTGCCGTTCCTTTTATCTCTTCTTCATGAGCCACTACGTTATCATTTACCATTTCCTGCTCTTGTAGTGTGAATTTCTCACTAACAATTTGTTTTTCACGTTGCAATATCTCCTCTATTTGCAATCCTTCTGGTGTAGCAACACGCTCGTGCCAAACATTTTGTAAATAACTTTCATATGTCTCTAAATTGTTACTGTATTGTAATTCCGTCTCTTTTGCCGTTTGCAACATCGTATATTTTTCAATCTCTTCTTCCATACGAGCAACTGCTTCCTTCACTTTTTGCTTTAAAACAACTGCACTTTTATCAAAAATTTGCTGTGCTTTTGTAAAATAACGTTTCTTCAGTTCATTCGCTACATCCGCTGTATAAAGAAGTAAGTAATCACCTGTGAAACCTGCACCTTGTTTAATGACTTCAGCTAACATTTCTGGTCCAAAAGCAATTTCTAAAGCATATATGTCTTTCCCAATTTCCTCCGTGAACAATCCTTCTTCTTTTAAGAAGGTTACAATAAATTCTTTCACATGAAAATCAAGTTGCGTTTCAACAGTCTTTTGAAGGGCAGAATAAAACACCTCTACACGTCTTTGTTTTTCTTGCTCCGTCTTTCCTTTCGCAAATAGCAAACCAACTTTAAACTTTGTTAATTTCGTTTCTAAATATGCATTTGCCAATTCTCTCATTTCAAATGGCATTAAATACGCGTTATCTAATATAGCTTGTAAACCTTTTATAAATTCGTTTCTCACATGAGATTCTTTACTAGCCTCGCGGTGTTTAGTTTCCGTTAGCTCTTCTTTCTTTTCAACTATTTCTGAAATCAAAAGCGGTGATGCTAACTCTTCCTCATATGTCAAAAGAGCTTTTTCATTTTCAGAAACAATAAACGAGAAATGTTCTCCCATTAAATGTTCTGTTTCTCGCTCCATTCCCTCTCTTACATACTGCTCTTTTTCTTTCATAATAGAAGTAATTAATGTTTCTAAGCTTCCAATTTCATTATGTGGATGGTTCATCATTCGTAATGACGTATAATAAACTCCATCTACTTCAATATCCCAGTTAGAGAACGATTGTTTCACACTATCTTTATAATCCTCAAATGATAATTCATTTTCTTTATGTTTATCTATTTGATTTACAACGAGATAAACCGTTTTATTACGTTGTTTCAATTCTTTAACAAATTGCAAATTCACTTCCGATTGGACGTGATTATAATCCATCATATAAAAAATTACGTCTGCTAGATGTAGCGTTGATTCTGTCGCTAGTTGATGGGCATCATCTGTTGAGTCAATCCCTGGTGTATCAACTAACATAACACCCTCAGGAATTGGTGCATCATTCCGATAAATATGAACACCAATTACCTCATCGCCATCTTTACAAATTTGCTTTAATTCTTCTGCTGAATATGCACCGTCATATTCGTACTGTTCTCCAGATTTAATTGTTACAACAACACGATCAAATCCCTTTTCAATTTTAACGACGTTAGCGCTTGTCGGAATTGGACTTGTTGGTAACAACTGCGCTTTATATAGATGATTCATCATCGTTGATTTCCCTGCTGAGAAGTGACCGCAGAACGCTATCATAAGCTGCTCTCGTTTATATTTTTGAATTACTTCAAACAACTTTAAGCTATTCTCTGCATCGCCGTGTTTTTGCCACTCTTCATAAAAACAAACAAGTTTTTTTATACCGTTTGTCTGTACTATGTTTGTCATCCCCTTGTTCCCCTTTATCCAAGATGTATATACTTTTCCCCGCTAATTGCGAGCTCATAACCAGTGAGAGTTACACATACCCATTGATTACAGTTTCACTTTACTATCATACTAAATTTTCAGCATATTCTCATTAAAAATAAAAAATCCCTTTCATTCTTTTTACAAATGAAAGGGATTTTATGTCATATCACTCATTTTGCTGTTCCTACTCCATTTAAAACATACTTTGCAATAACTGCATATACAGCAACTGTACCTGCTACTAATGCATATACCATACTCATGCACCAACCTTTTTTTGATAATGATTATCACTTTTGAATACATTTTATCATTAAAGAGAATCATTATCAACACTTTTCATAAAGAAAGCTCCTTATAAGAAGGAGCTTTACTGCCTGTTTTGAAAAAGGTTAAAACTTGTTGTGCACTCTTATTATATCTCATCCTACATAACTTAACAGTTTAAAAAAATGGAAATATCCCCTATCCCCTCCATCTTACATTTTGTATAATAAAAGGGAATTACTTAACAAGGAGGAAAAAAATGACACGAAATCTCACACAAGGCGAGAGGATACACTCCATTGATATTATTAGAGGAATAGCTGTATTAGGTATTTTTCTTGTTAACTGGCCAATTATTGCCGGGGTTGACTCACGTGATATTACAGGAATTTACGAAGGGATAGACAGCTATATTCGCCTATTTTACGATATGTTTATTCAAACGAAATTTTATACAATTTTTTCGTTTTTATTCGGATTAGGTTTTTATATTTTTATGAATCGTGCTGAGGCGAAGACCGATCGTCCAAAAACTTTGTTTGTTCGCCGCTTACTTATCTTATTATTATTCGGGTTCTTACATTACGTTCTTTTATGGGACGGTGACATTTTACATACTTATGCAATTACCGGGTTTTTCTTATTTTTATTTTACAAAAGAAAGACACGTACTATTTTAATATGGTCAATTGTACTATTAAGTTTCATGCAATTGTTCACATTATTAGGTTCTCTTGTCATGTTATTAGTGCCGGTAGATGAACTAGGCCTTTCCATAGCCATTATGCCGTTAGAAAACTGGGGCTTACAAATTACAGACAGATTCTATTCATTCTATTCTGAAGCAATAAGTAACAGTCTTATTATGCTTCCTGAAACACTAGGATTGTTTTTACTCGGATTATATGCCGGTAAAAAAGACATTTTCCGCCGTGCTAAGGAATTAGATCCAAAACTTAAAAAATGGCAAATCATTATGTTCATTTTAACATTACCGATGTGGTTTATTATGGTTTACTTCTTTATGAACAATCAACCATACACACCATTTTCACTTATGGGCATTACGATGATAAGCGGAAAGACATTGTTCATCTTCTACATTGTCACGTTAATGCGTTTATTACAAAAAGAAAAATGGCAAACGTTATTACGTCCATTCCAATACGTTGGACGAATGGCATTAACAAATTACATCTCGCATACAATTGTTACATTACTTGTATTCGGGCTATTGTTTAAAAATGATTATCTGGCTCCACTATGGGTTGGACCACTATTCTGCATTAGTTTCTACACGTTACAAATCTTTATTAGCCGCTGGTGGCTTTCACATTACCAATACGGACCACTTGAGTACATTTGGCGTCTTGGTACTTACGGGAAAATGATGCCACTTAAAAAGAAAAGCAAGGTCTCATAACGAGACCTTGCTTTTTTACGCTTCTCTTACTGCACTTTGCATAGACACCGGCTCTTCTTTTACTTTCACTTTACGCTGCGGCACCATATTAAATACGATATTTAAAAGTACTGCTGACGCACTTCCAAGTACAATTCCGTTATCTGTTAAAATACGAATGTTTTCAGGAAGTTGTGAGAATAATGTAGGAACAACTGTAACCCCAAGCCCAATTCCGACAGAACATGCAACAATTAATAAGTTTTCTTGTTTGCCAAAATCAACGCTACTTAACATTTTAATACCATATGCCATTACCATACCGAACATTGCGAGCATAGCACCGCCAAGTACTGATTTCGGAATGATTGTTGTAATAGCTGCGATTTTAGGAATGAATCCAAGAACGATTAACATACCACCGCAAGTATAAATAATAACGCGATTTCTTACTCCAGTTAATTGAACAAGTCCTACGTTTTGAGAGTAAGTTGTATATGGGAACGCGTTGAAAATACCACCTAACACCATCGCTAATCCTTCTGCTCGATAGCCCTTTGTTAATTCTTTTTCACCGATTTTTTTATTGCAAATATCAGATAATGCAAAGTATACACCCGTTGCTTCTACAATCCCTACACAAGCGACGAGAATCATCGTAATAACTGGTGTTAATTCAAATGTTGGTGTACCGAAGTAAAATGGTTGAATACCATGGAACCAATCAGCCTCTCCAACCGCTTGCAAGCTTACTTTCCCCATAAACGCTGCAACGATTGTACCGAACAATAGACCTAGTAAAATAGAGATTGAACGAATAAATCCATCAAAGAAACGATACATAATGATGATAAATAGTAACACACCAAATGCTAATGCTAAATTTTCAAGACTACCGAAATCCTTACTTCCTACTCCTCCAGCCATATCATTAATTGCTGCTGGAACAAGTGTAACTCCAATTACAGTAACAACAGATCCTGTTACAACAGGTGGAAATAGTTTTACAAGCTTTCCAAATAATTTCGCAAAAATAACAACGAATAACCCAGCAGCAATAATTGCTCCATAAATAGAAGACACACCGTATTGTTTTCCAATCGCAATCATCGGTCCAACGGCTGTAAATGTACAACCGAGTACAACGGGAAGTCCAATACCGAAAAAGCGATTTGATAATGCTTGTAAAATTGTTGCAACGCCGCACATTAATAAATCAATTGAGACTAAATATGTTAATTCTTTTTGATTTAAACCAAGTCCACCGCCCACAATAAGCGGAACGATAATTGCTCCAGCATACATTGCAAGCATATGTTGCATACCAAGCGATGCAATTTTAAATGGATGCTGCTTCATCGTTTATTTCACCTCCACAGTTTCTTGCTGTACAAATGTAACTGTGCCGTTATCAAGTGATGCAATTTCTGCTAGTGATTCAACACGAACGCCTTGTTCACGAAGCTTCTTTCCTCCATCTTGAAATGCTTTTTCAATAACAATTCCAATTCCTGCAATACTTGCTCCTGCTTGCTCTACCAAACTCATTAAACCTAAAGCAGCCTGACCGTTTGCTAAAAAGTCATCGATGATTAGCACGCGATCATTTTCATCAATATGATTTCGAGATAATGAAATTTCATTTGTTTCTTGTTTTGTAAATGAATATACGTTTGCAACGTACATATTATCTTGTAACGTTAACGATTTACGTTTTCTTGCAAAGATTACTTTTACACCAAGCTCTAATGCAGCCATAACAGATGGTGCAATGCCTGAAGATTCAATCGTCACGATTTTTGTAATGTTCTCTTCTTTAAAACGTTTAGCAAATTCTTTTCCGATTTCTTGCATAAGTACTGGATCAATTTGGTGATTTAAAAATGCATCCACCTTTAATACGTCACCAGATAAAACCTTTCCTTCATTCAAAATCTTTTCTTGTAATACTTTCATGTTTGTTCCCCCTCTTATGCAATAAAAAAACTCCAAAAGCCGCCACCACTCGTTACAAGTGAGAGACGCGCTTTTGGAGTTTCGCAAAAAAGAATGCCAAACAAGCAATTATATTCGTCCTCACTCATAGTCAAAGTATTTACGGTACTTCGGTAGAAACTTGCAGGCCATATCCCCGCGATTATATGAGTGTAGCTAACTATTTATTTTATAGAAGGATTATAACGCACTTTTTATACTTTGAAAAGCATTTATCGAAAAAACACGTACGAATTTTTAAAAACTACTATTTTCGTTCGAGTTTTGTAAACTCTTTCATTTCCAATTACAACTTCGTTAAAATGATTGGCCCATCTTTTGTAATCGCAAGTGTATGCTCATATTGAGCTGATAATTTCCCATCCATCGTTCGTGCAGTCCACCCATTTAAATCTACTTTCGAATATCGCATACCTACATTGACAATCGGCTCAATCGTAATCACCATTCCTTCTTGTAACTGAGGCCCTTGTCCTTGTTTCCCAAAATGAAAAATTGCTGGTTCTTCATGAATCTCTTTACCGATTCCATGTCCCGTAAAGTCTCTTGCGACAGAAAAACCTTCATTTGTTACATAACTTTCAATTGCATAGCCAATGTCTCCTACATGATTACCGATTACCGCCTGATCAACCCCTTTATATAAAGCATTCTCAGCTACTAGCAACAACTTTTCTGCTTCATCAGAAACTTTTCCAACTCTATACGTCCAAGCAGAATCTGAAAGACCCCCATTTAAGTTTACTACCATGTCAATTGTTACAATATCACCCTCAGTTAAAGGAACATCGGCCGGAAACGCATGACACATTTCATCATTTACAGATGCACATATCGCATATGGATAACCATTGTAATCTTTCTGTTCAGATGTGGCACCATGCTTTTTTAAATACATTTCAACAAACGTATTAATCTCTTGCGTCGTTATACCTGGCTTTATCATTTTCGCAATTTCTTTATGACATGAAGCAAGTAATTTTCCAGATTCATGCATCAAATCTATTTCATTTTTTGTTTTAATTGTAATCATACTACCTCTACCTTTCCTTGCTAAACCTACTATTCGCTACTAAACTTCTATCATACACATCCTTTACCAAAATTTCAAAACCCTCAATTACAACAAGTAAAAAAATATGTATCATATATTTCTAAATCAAAATAAAAAAACAGAAGATCCCTCTGTTTTTTAATCACGTTTACATATGTAGTTCATTTTCAAAAACTCAAAACAACTACCATTTGTTTTCTGTATAAACGTTCCAACCACTTCAAATCCCGCCCTTTTATACACTTTTATCGCTCTCTCATTAAATGTCGCTACTGATAGTGTTATATATTTGCATCCGTATTTTTCTTTGCTAAAAGCTAATCCAGCATTCACGAACTGTAAACCAAATCCATTGCCAGTTATATCAGGTCTCATTCCAAGTCCTATATCAACCGTTCCATCATTCATTTTACAAACAGTAAAAAAACCAATGAGAATACCATTTTGCTTCACAGAAAATGTATGATCTCCTCTACTCTCACCATGTAAAAATTCAGCTAAATCTTCTTCATCTGCCTCTATATCATAAAAAGAATATTTACCTTCATAATGCCAGTTATACGCAATTTCCTCCGCTTCTTCTTGCTTCATTACTGTATATGTATAACCCATTTTATCATCCCCTTTAATAAAAAGAGCTGCAATTAAGCAGCTCTTTTTTTACAACTCATAAATCGCTCTATATTTCGCTTCTAAATAATCGGCTAAGTAGTTTGCATTTAAGCCTTCACCTGTTACATCTTCTAAAATTTCAAGCGGCTTTTTCGTTTTACCATATTGGTGAATATGTTCTGTTAACCATTCACGAATCGGTGTTACGTTTCCTTCTTCTAATAATGCATCAAAGTTCGGAATGTCTTTTAACATTCTTTGCTTAAATTGCGCTGCATACATGTAACCAAGCGCATAAGATGGGAAGTATCCAAATGAGCCACCAGCCCAGTGAACATCTTGCAATACACCTTGCGCATCATTTTCCGGACGAATTCCTAAATATGCTTCCATCTTATCATTCCAAGCTGCTGGTAAGTCCTTCACTTGTAATGTACCATCAAATAATTCTTTCTCTAATTCATAACGCACCATAACATGAAGCGGGTATGTAAGCTCATCTGCTTCTATACGAATGAATGACGGCTTCGATTCGTTAATTGCATCATAAAACTCATCGACTGACATATCATCAAATTGACCATCGCTATACTCTTTTAATAAATCATAATTTTTCTTCCAGAATGATTTATTACGGCCGATAAAGTTCTCAAAGAATAATGATTGTGATTCGTGAATACCCATAGATGTACCACTGCAAAGTGGTGTACCTTCAAATTGTTCTGCAATGTTTTGTTCATATACTGCATGACCACATTCATGAATTGTTCCAAATACAGCCATACGGAAATCTTTTTCATCATAGCGTGTCGTAATACGAACATCCCCTCTATTTAATGTAATTTCGAAAGGATGTACTGTTTCATCAAGACGACCTGCTTCAAAGTCATAATTCAATTGCTTTAATAGTTCTAATGTAAAGTTCTTTTGTTTTTCTTTTGAAAATTGTTCCGATAAAGCACTTGTTTTTAATCCTTTTTTAGACTCAGAGATTTCTTTTACAAGCGGCACGATACGCTCACGAAGTTGACCAAATACGTGATCTAAAACTTCTACTGTAATACCTGGCTCATACATGTCTAATAATGTATTGTATTTATATGTTTCATAACCCCAATATGTAATAAATTTCTTTTTAAATTCAACAATTTTTTCTAAGTACGGGCGGAACATTTCGAAATCAGATTTTTCGCGAGCTTCTTCCCACACACTCTCTGCTTTCGCTTCTAATTTCACATAAGCCTCATATTCAGCTTGTGGAATTTTTTTATTTCTATCATATTCTTTCCGACACTCTTCAACCATTTTCTTCGTCGTTTCAGAAAGTTTATCTTCACGTATTAAAGCTTCAAGCTCTGTTAAATAGTTTCCCATCTCATCTGAAGTCGACATAGCAAACACTTCTGACGAAAGCATACCAATTACTTCTGAACGCTGATCTACACCTTTTTTTGGTGCACCTGTTCTTAAATCCCAAAACATTAAACTTAATGCTTCTCCGTAATTTTGTATCTTCTTCACGTATGTTAAAAATTGTTTTTCTACTTCATATGTAGCAACTGTCATCGTATAAAAGCCTCCTTTTTCTACCTCAAACTTAATTCGACACGGAAACATAAATTCCTTTTATAATAGAAAAAAGCTTGGCAAGCGCCAAGCTTTCTCCTTATAATTCTTTACCTTCTACTGGCAGTACATTTTTCACAGCTGCAACTACTTTCTCATCTTCTGAATCAGATAAGAAGATTGATATAGCACCTTTATCTTCACTTGTACGAATTAAACGCCCAATTCCTTGACGAAGTCGTAAAATCATATATGGTACATCTACATCCCAGAATGGATCATTTACGTGCTTACGTTTCGCTTCAAACACAGGATCGTTTGGAGGGAATGGTAAAGACCAAATAATAACGTGCGATAATGATGAACCAGGAATATCTAAACCTTCCCATAAATGAACCGCACAAAGTACAGTCTCTTCTTCATTTTGGAAACGAGAAACGAGCTGACTAATTTCCTGATCGCCTTCATATAAGAACGGAACCGACATTTGCTCTTTACTTACATACTCTTTGAACGCTGCAAGCTCTTGCGTTGTACGGAACAATACAAGCGTACGTCCATTTGTTTTTTGAATATTTTCAAGTGTATATTGACACTTTCTTTCCCATTCATTTTCTTTCGTATGCGATAGTAAGTTTACTGTCATTTGCTCTTCATAATCAAACGGTGAAGCAACTGAGAATGACAAGTAATCTTTTACCCCTAGGCTATTAGCTGTGAAAGCGAATGAATCGTTGTTCGATAATGTCGCAGAAGAGAAAATATACGGTATTTTCTTCGAGAACACTTTCTCTTGTAATACTTCTTCAACTGCACGCGGCATAATAACTAACGTGAAGGCACCATCACCTTCTTCACCCCAAGTAATTACATTTTTCTCGTGCATGAACAGACGAAGTGAATGTTCTAATACATCTAAATGCTCATCAACAATATTTAAATCATACGTGTTTACTGTATGCATTTCACTTTCGAATACTAATGCATCTCCAACTTCACCGATTTTTGCATAAAGTCGTTTCGCTTCAGCTGTTACTTTTTCTGTCACAGTAATTTCTAAACGATCAGAACCGGCAATTTCTTTTTTGTTTTCTTGTAACACATCAAAGAATCGCTCTGTTTGCCAAATTGTTTCTTCTACTAAATGTGCAAACTCCTCACGAATATCGTTTTGTAGCAATCTCGTTAAAAGTTGCTCCATCATCGTTTGCTTTAAACGGTATGTTAAAGCTTTTTGAGCTGCATATTCTACAAGATGTCCTTCATCGAATACAACGCAGCTACTTTCTGGTAATAATGGAATTTGTCCTTCACGCTTACGAGCATCGTACGTCCAAATATGATCCATATAGAAATCTTGAGAACAAATAATTAAATCTGCTGCTTTACGATAATGTTCACGAGAAAGAGTTTGTCCACAACGATGACGAGAATCACAAGTAAAGCAATCTTGGAAGTAATCCCAATTTACTTTTGACCATTCTTCGTCATTTAAAAGTGGAAATTCTTTTCTGTCACCATAGTGAGTAAAGTTTTGCATCGTACCATGATCGAATACAAACTGTGGTAACTCATAATATACGTCTTCAATTACTTCTGGAGCTCGTCCACTCATAACATCTTCAAGTTTACGTAAGCATAAATAATTATCCATTGATTTTGCAAGCCTTACATCAACAGATAGCCCTAATGCTTCAGATAACTTAGCGATGTCCCCTTCTTCTTTCACAAGCTGCTCAATTAACGTTTCATCTGCACAAGCAATAATAGCTGGTTTCCCAGTATAACGCGCGTAACAAATTGCATATAGAAGATATACAATTGTTTTCCCTGTTCCTACACCAGCTTCTGCGAACATAACTTTCTTTTCTTGGAAAGCGCGTTCTAACTGAAACGCCATAAAAATTTGTTCATCACGCTCTTCAAAGCCTTTTTCCGGAAGGATGTCGTAAAACACATCTCCAATCCACTCATTCAACTTATCATAAAAATTATCTTGTTTTCCTACTTCAAATGGTAATCTCTTCTCAGTAAACATCCTTAGCCTCCAACCAAAAAGTTTTTCTATAAAAAAATAATAGCAACTGCTACGCATATGTATGCATTTGCTTTCCCCTGTTGCAATACATAGAAATTCACGAAAAAAAATTTTCCTTTCGAAAAAGGAAAATTTTCTTCTATATTAATGACTTTAAATACCGTTTATCAATCGCTGTTTCATGTGAAAGAGCTGACAAATATTCTTCTTGTGCTTTTTGTATTTCATCTACAATCGCACCTTGACTATCCACTTCTTTTCCGAGCTCATCATACGTACGGTGAATAGCTTTTTGAATCATTGATAATTGGAAATTATCCATATCACTTCCTCCTTTACGCATTACATAATAGCCATTATATGCGCGCTGGAGGAGTTTTATACTATGAATTACGCGGTGGACGTTTTCCGAAGTATTGGTAGTAATCTGTACGGATAAATCCGTTAAATAGTTTACGCTTCTTCGACGCATCTTTTCCGTAACACTTCTCAAATGCTTCGTAGCTTGTTAATACATACGCTGACCATGTATCTAACGGGCGGAATACTTGTCCCATTTCTTTATACAGTTGTTCAACGAGTGCTTTTTCACTTAAACGTTCTCCGTATGGAGGATTCGTTACAACGTAGCCATAATCCTCTTTTGTTGTGAAATCTTTTACTTGCATTTGTTTAAATGTAATTAAATCGCTTAAGCCTACTTCTTCTGCGTTATCTTGAGCAACTCGAATCATACGATGATCAATATCTGATCCAATGATTTGTAAGCGTTGATCATAGTTCGCTAAATCTTCAGCTTCTTGACGAGCTTCACGCCAGTTTTGTTTACCTACCCAGCCCCACTCGTCAGATGCGAAACCACGGTTAAATCCTGGTGCAATGTTTTGTCCAATTAATGCTGCTTCAATCGGAATTGTACCTGATCCACAGAATGGATCAACAAATGGACGATCTGGCTTCCAGTTTGTTAATTTAATTAAAGACGCAGCTAATGTTTCTTTTAACGGAGCTTCCCCTTGATCCATACGGTATCCACGTTTATGAAGTCCAACACCACTCGCATCAATTGTTAATGTTGCAATATCCTTGAGCATTGCAATCTCGATACGGAATAACGGACCATCTTCTTCAAACCAAGTTGTACGTTTATATGTTGTTTTTAATTTTTCAACGACAGCTTTTTTAACGATACGTTGGCAATCCGAAACACTGAATAATTCAGATTTTAAAGATTTACCGATAACAGGGAATTCGCCATTCTCTGGAATATAATCTCCCCAGTTTAATGCTTTCGTTTTTTCAAATAGCTCATCAAATGTTGTTGCTTTAAATTCGCCAACTTTAATTTTTACACGGTCCGCAGTACGCAACCATAAATTCGTACGACAAATCGCCTTTTCATCTGCTTCAAATGTTACTTTGCTGTTTTCTACTTGACATTCATAACCAAGATCGCGAACTTCTCGGGCAACTAACGCTTCAATACCCATTGCCGCTGTTGCAATTAAAGTAACTTTTCCCATTTGCATTCACCTCTTATGTATATTCAAACAATAATTAATAGCAATTGGTCCTATTAATCATTACATTTTACGAAAAATTTTCTCATTAACCATTTTAACTCATACTTTACAACTTCATACAAATAAAAAGCCCTCCTCTAACAAAGGAGAGCTGAGTTATTTCATAGTTGGTTCATAACGTTCTGTAAGCCATGTTCTGTTCCTTTGTACTACAAACGGCCCACGCCTCGTACTCCGGTGGCAATCATCTATCTACAGGTTATAAAACCTGTCCTTTCCCGTCGTTCATTTCCTTGGAAAAGATTCCCCTACCATTATTTGGGTTTCTCGCTCGTGGGGTTTACCTCGTTCCACTCCTATCATTTCTTCAAGGACTTCGTCACTGTGGCACTTTAAAGGTAGTCAAACCATATCCGAAAGGACTTAGGTTTTTTCCCTGCCGTTAAACCAGCCTTACAGCCAGAATACCCTAGCTTATGAATTGGCTAGGCACGAACACTACAGCCATCTCAGGCCGTGCGAGCATGGACTTTCCTCTACAACGTTGGCGTTGCAGCGATTACCCAAACGTTATGACATCCATTAGTATAGTGGAAACAAAAAGATTTTGCAACGTTTTTTTCTATGTAAAACGCTTAAACCTTTTCCCACCTTACATCATTCGTATAACTTACTTCCAAATACAGCTTTTTCTAAGTTAGATAAGCGTTTTAAAATATCCGTATTCGTGTTGTTATAAACCGGTTGTGCAACTGGTGTTTGTACAGGTTGTTGTGGAACTTGCGTTACTGCTAGTTTTTGTTCCTCTAATTCACGCTTTAAACGAGCATTTTGTTGCTTTAATTGCTCAAACTCTTTGTGGAAAGCTTCATAGTCTTTAATGATCATATCAAGAAACTTGTCTACTTCTTCTTGCTGATAACCTCTCATACCTGTTTTAAATTCTTTTTCTAAAATATCTTTCGCTGTTAATTTAATTTTATCCGAAATCATTTTCTTCACCTCAAATTTTTACCAAAACTTTCATTAACTAAATTTTTTCAGAAACAATGCTTTTTGTCAATCATATATACGAGTACTATATTACATATTACTCTGCATTATTCCACTGTTCCTCTTCTATTATATCTTGTAAATCAGAAAAAAGAATGAAATAACTGTGATAATTTTCTATTTCCCCTTTTTTCTTTGCTGCTTCTACAATATATTTGGGACTTCCTGGTTTTTCTTCATCATATACCGCTAAAAGCGCATCACTTTTTTCAATAAAAAATTGATTTTTTAATTTAAATTGTTCTGGGCTTTCATACTTCCTTTTCGTGATACTATCAACATGGTCTGCTTGAGAAAGAATAAATTCGTAATATTCACGATTATCTTCTTTCCAATTTTCTTCTTGTTCTAAAAACGGAGTGAATACCGCTAATTTTAAATCTGGATATTCTACTTGAATTTCAAAAACAACTTCAGCAGCCCATAATTCTACACCTAACTGGCCGCTTATTATAACCCACTCTAAACCATCTTCTACAAAAGTGGTTAATTTACGGTATAATGCCTTTTTTATACACTCCACCCCTGGATGATCATTTTTAAATATTCCAAGTTCAAATGGCTTATATCCTGTTACTGCAATAACTTTCATATCAACACTCCAATTACAAAAAAAGAACTAGCATTTCGCTAGTTCTAACATATCATTTACTTTTTAAACATTCCACCAACGTTTGGTCCAATATTTGGACCGAATGGTGATACGTTTGGTCCAATATTCGGTCCGAATGGTGATACGTTTGGTCCAAACGGAGATACATTTGGTCCTGGACCAAATGGAGATACGTGATGTCCATGATGTCCATGATGTCCATGACCACACGGTCCACATCCACCGCCGAATCCTGGGTCGATTGGGTCCACAACATTTACATTTGAATTTGTTTGTGGGAAGAAGTTTTGGTTTTTAATTTGTTGATGATGTACATGTGTTGTATGTGTTGGGAAAATGTGTGGCACCACCGTTGTTGAAAAAGAGTGTGTTACGCATTGTTTCGTCGGATGAACGACAGGAGCAGTTGTACAAATAGGTCCTACAGGCTTATGCCCTCCAAAACAAGGATGACAATGATGCATAGTTTTTTCTCTCCTCTCTCGTTAAAAAAATCTGATTACACTTTACAGTATGAGAAAAGAGAGAAAGCCGATTGTTATATATACCCATTTATTACAAGGAAATTTGTCTAGTCCTTTATTTCATATACAATACTTTCATAGACAACCCTTCAACATTACTTACCAAAGAAGCCTCCAACTTGTTTTACAATACCTGTCACCTGATTCATCGCATTCATCATCTGGCCAGCTGTGTTCATCATTTTATTTACATCATAGTTACCATCTGATGTTTTAAATTGAGAAACAAAACTAGAAAACTGACTTGGCTGTTGTTGCTTTTGTTTACTCTGTGTCGGATACGGTTGTTTTGGTGGATAAAACATCCCTTGTTGATTAGCATAGGGCGCTTGTGGTGGCATATAATATTGTGAATTCATATAAGGCTGCTGCTGTTGTTGATTCATGTATGGTTGCTGAGCTTGTGATTGTTGAGCTTGATTCACATAAGGTTGCTGCTGTTGTGGTTGTTGAGCCTGATTTACATAAGGTTGCTGCTGTTGTTGAGCTTGATTCATAAATGACACTTCAAACGGTTGATAATAATTTTGATTTCCATAATAAGGCTCGAAAGGATACATATTATACCGTAAATATGTATCCGTATTATATTGGTACATATTTTGCTGTGCATATGGATACGTTTGCTGATATACGTTAGATTGTTGAAACATGCATTCTCTCCTCCTTTACATAAGTTTCTACATATATAATATGTACCTATAAAATAATATGTGTGATGGAGTATCTGTCTATTTTTGTCGGAAGTTTAAATTTTTAAAAAATTAAAAAAGAAAACCCTTCCATGCTATGATAATTAAGAAGAAGATTCTCATGGGGGAGGAATCAACATGGTATTAGGGGATTTAAAACAAGCGTTTTCTCAAAAAAAGGGGTATTGCACAGAGAATGCAAATGAATTATTAGACTTTGCGAGACATTGGTATCTCGAAGGAAAAATATGCATATCAGATTATCGAACATTAATAAAAGAATTAGAAATAAACGGCGCAACAAAACCTACAACAATGACAGAAGCATAAAAATAACAAGAGGGTTCTCCCTCTTGTTATTTACATTGCTCAACTATATTTTGCAAAGTATACGAAACGGCTTGGTGTGTTTCAAAGAATCGTTTACCTTTACCTTTATTTACAAAGCATTGTAACACATTCGTTTGTAAATTATCGTATACTTGATCAATTTGCTGTACATGTATATACTTTGGCTTTTCTTCTTTAATCCACGTATAAGCTAATTCTTTCCACTTCTCTAATTCCTCATCTACCATATCTACAAACGGTTTCATATCCTTATAAAAGTCGTATTCGGTTAGTTCTCTTTTTTTTACATTCGCTTCATTATTATACTGCATGAGTTTTTCTGAAGACTGTATTAATGATTCATTCTTCATTTCTTTCCCACCTTATTATGCACTCACTACGACGTTTTGAAATGTCTTTACCCAATTCCCTTTTTCTTCGTGATGCACTAATTTATTTTCCATATGTTCAATATGCATTTCTGTTATTTCTATCTTATTGCATATTTTTTCACTCGCATCCTTTAATGCATGATTCATTCTAATCCCTATATTCATTTCCAGCAAATCGAGAGAACTTAACATTTGATCCATTTTTTTCATTACATCTTCCTTCTGAACCATCGCCATATACAAAACGCCTCCTTCTTTGCTTTTCCTTTGTCATGTAATTTCGCCGAATGATTCACCACTCCTGCCCACATGACAAAACTAGTTGTTATTCGTCAAAGAAATCATTTCGTATGTCATTTATAGAAATGGTAACAATACAAAAAGGAGGTGTATTACAATGGCAAAGAACAAAAATGAAAAAAAGAAAAACCAAAACAAACAACAAAATAAACCTGAGACTGGCAATCCAAAGCTAGATGGTCCAAACTTCCCTGCTACATAAAGCGAGACTTTATTACGAACAGGTAGATTTCAAATCATCCTTAATCTCCTACTAGCATTACGTTTTGAAATTAAAGTTGTAGCACGCATAGCAGGATTGTTTCAAATTAAGAAGTCCCGTCTTCAAAATGGAAGACGGGACTTCTTTTTTATTATATCATGAACTCATCCATCCTTTTAGCAAAACGATTTACGATAGATAGCCTATAGATTTGTTCTCTCTTTCTTCTATACCATTCTGTTATATTAACTTCCTCTTTAGGTTCTTCAAGTACAAATAGCACATTCATTTTCATATTTGCACAAAACCAATCTCTCATTTTTATTTCTTCATGTAAAATAACAGGATAAATATCTCTAAGTGTTGGCGTATAAGACTTTCGAGTTTCCTGTGCGTAAACTTCATAATCTTCTCTAGACCCAGTATGTGTAGTTTGCAATGCAAACTTATAAAACGAACCATTATAAATTGGATGAAACAATAACCATGCTAATTTTTTTCCTAGTTCTATACGCTGTTGTAACGTTTCAAATTGATAAACCGAAAATCCATACATCCTCCCTTCAATTGTTGGGAAGATAACTGCACTAATATGAAATCTTTCTTGTACTTTAAAAAGTGCAGTATGGAATACATGTTTTTTAAAAAATGTGTTCTCAATGACTGGTTTTTGAATTTTATTTTGTTCATTTATAATAAGCGCTGTCATAAGCCTATTCATATCTCTTCTTTCCCAGAAAAGTAACCATTCTTTTTCCATAAAAATTGATACGCTGAAATATTGCAACAAATGAAAGAGAGGTGCCCGTCTCTTCTTACTTTCCTCATACAATAATAGCTGAGGAAATGCATCTAAGAAAATAATCCAATTAGCTTGTTCGTACAGAAGAAATAAATGTTTTTTTACCGTTTCAGGTAATACAGTGGCATAATATCTCCCTTCTAAATCAGTCATATTCCATCCCGCATTTCTCGAAACCATACTCGCTAAAAAGGCCCACCTGATTTCACTATTTCTTAAATAATATTCGTGATAAGATTGTGTCCGAGAAATATTGTCCACATTAGCTATTTCTGTTTTCTTTTTAATATTGCGAATGATCGCTTTTTCTTTCTCTGTACAAAAATTTTTTTCTCGATTTTGTTTAATTTTCATATAATCATTCCATGTAAACATAAATAAGTCATCATACCTTTCATCAAAAAGGTCACATCTTTTTTCATTTTTTGATATAATCACCTTTGTAAGTAATTCTTAGCAAGTTGGGAGTGGACACACTATGACCATTCGTTACCCAAATGGAAAAAGGTATAATCAAGCTTCACAACCTCAAAAAACACCTATAAAAACACATACTTATAGTAATAGAGGTATGTCCCTTGAAGAGGAATTGAATGAAACAAATCAATATTACTTAACCCATAATATTGCATGTGTACATAAAAAGCCTACACCTCTTCAAATTGTAAAAGTAGATTACCCCGCTCGAAGTGCTGCAGTGGTAAAAGAAGCGTATTTTAAACAACCTTCTACGACAGATTACAACGGTGTATACAAAGGGAAATACATCGATTTTGAAGCAAAGGAAACAAAAAATAAAACTAGTTTCCCACTTCAAAACTTCCACCTTCATCAAATAGAACATATGAAGCAAGTGGTTGCTCATAATGGAATTGCATTTGTCATTATTAAATTTACACTTTTTGATGAATTTTATTTATTAGATGCAAAACATATTATTGCATTTTGGAATCGTCAAAATACAGGTGGACGCAAGTCGATTACGAAAGAAGAAATAGAAGAGCATGGATCCTTATTATCATGCGGTTATCACCCTCGGATTGACTATATCCGTGTACTAGACACGGTTTATTTTTCGTGATAGAGTCATCACTAAGGCTCTTTTTTCGACTTTTGGGGGAGAGAATGAAAGGTAGGAGAAAGTATAATGTCAGATAATTATCGTTCTCGTACAGAACGAAATCATGTAAAAAATCAAGAGAAAAAAACAAATAAAGAAGAAAAACCAAAGAAAAAAGGCTCCTTTTTCAAGAAATTCCTTATAGGTTGTCTACTTCTTGGTATCGTTGGTCTTGTAGCCGGCGTTTCCGCTTTCTTTGTTATGGTAAAGGACGCTCCAAAATTAGATAAATCCAAACTTGTTAATCCTTTATCAACAAAGTTTCTTGATAAAAACGGAAATTTCTTCTATGAATACGGTGCTGAAAAACGAACGCATGTTACTTATGATCAAATTCCAAAAGTAGTTGAAAATGCATTCCTTGCAACTGAGGATTCGCGTTTCTATGATCATAATGGAATTGACTTTAAACGAACTACAAAAGCAGTTATGGAAAATGTCACTGGTGGTTTCGGTTCCCAAGGTGGTAGTACGATTACACAGCAAGTCGTTAAAAACTATTTTCTAACGATGGACAAAACTGCTAAAAGAAAAGTGCAAGAATGGTACTTATCTTACAAATTAGAGCAACAATACTCTAAACATGAGATTTTAGAAATGTACTTAAATAAGATTAATTTAGGTAACCGTTCATACGGTATTGCGACAGCAGCGCAAAAATATTATGGTAAAGATTTAAAAGACTTGCAATTACATGAAGCTGCTATGCTCGCTGGTTTACCCCAAGGTCCAAACATTTATGATCCAACAAAAAAGGAAAATGTTGAACGAGCAACAAATCGTCGTAATGTCGTATTATCATTAATGAATCGACATGGTTATATAACAAAAGAAGAAATGAATAACGCCGTTAAGATTCCAGTAACTGAGGGCCTTCAACCGTCTTCAGAAGTAACTGAGATGAAGTATCAAGCATTTTTAGATGCGGTTGTAAAAGAAGTTGAAAAAGAATATCCTGATGTAAATATCGGTTCAGATGGTTTAACGATTCATACAACACTTGATCAAGATGCTCAAGATTACGCCGACAAAATTATGGATGGCAATCTTATTAAGTATCCGGACGATCAATTCCAAGGGTCATTCGTATTTATGGATACACAGTCTGGAGAAGTTCGAGCAATTGGTGCTGGACGTAAAGAAAGTAAGTCTACTTTCAAAGGTCATAATATGGCAACTGATTTAAAACGCCAAGTTGGTTCAACAATGAAACCAATTTTCGACTACGGTCCGGCAATTGAAAATTTACAATGGTCTACATACCATCAATTAAACGACTCAGAGTATACGTATTCCAATGGTAAGAAAATACAAAATGCAACAAAGAGTTACAAAGGTGACGTTTCACTACGTGAAGCTTTGAAAAAGTCATTAAACATTCCAGCTTTAAAGACAGCACAAACAGTTGGTCTTAATAAGTCAAAAGAATTTGCTGAAGGTTTAGGCATGACCTTTAAAGAAGGAAAAGTCTACGAATCAACAGCAATCGGTAGTAACGATAGTTCTCCATTAGAAGTAGCAGGTGCATATGCAACCTTTGGTAATAGTGGTAACTATAATAAACCACACTTCGTAAAAGAAGTAACCTTCCCGGACGGGAAAAAGAAAAGCTTTAAACCGAAAGAACATCGCGCAATGCAAGACTATACAGCTTATATGGTTACTGACGTTCTTCGTGACGTAGTAAAACCTGGTTCTGGTGGTACAGGTCCAACAGCATACGTTTCAGGTGTTGACGTAGCAGGTAAAACAGGAACACAAAACTTTGATGAATCAGTTCTTCAAAAATATGACATCCCAGCTGATGCAAACAGAGATAGCTGGTTTGCTGGATATACGCCACAATACACAATGGCTGTTTGGACCGGTTACGAAAAAGATGGTCCAAAAAATTATGTTAGCGATCGCTCCACTAGAATTGCACAGCAAATGTTCCAAGTAATGATGAGCAAATTCGCTACAGATAAATCACGCTTTGAACGTCCTTCTTCTGTACAAGAAATAAACGGAGAGTTATACGTAAAAGGTGCGAAAAAAGATGCAATTAAACAAATTAAAGTAGATGCTCCTAGTGGTCTGAATGTCACTTTTGATGGCGCTAGCACAGTTACACTAAACTGGTCTGGACCAGCAGAAGTTGATGCATATGCAGCCAGCTATAAAGCAACTGACGGTTCAAGTGGTAGCCTATCAATAAGTGGTACGACAGCTACTCTTGGTGGTATTAAACCAGGTGTTACTTACAGCTTCTCTGTAGTAGCGAAAAAAGGCACTGGAACAAGCCCAGCAGTTGGTGCATCCTTCACTGCGCCTGGCGGAACTCCAGATGCGAAAAAAGCTGAAGAAGATGCTAAGAAAAAGGCCGATGAAGAAGCTAAGAAAAAAGCTGATGAGGAAGCCCAGAAAAAGGCTAATGAAGATAAAGTAAAACAAGACGAAGCTAAGAAAAAAGCTGATGAAGAGGCTAAGAAACAACAAGAACAGCAACAAGAACAACAACGTAAACAGCAAGAAGAAGCTCAAAAGAAAGCTGATGAGGAAGCTAGAAGAAAAGCTGAAGAAGAAGCTAAGAAAAAAGCTGAAGAAGAAGCTAAGAAGAAAGCTGAAGAAGAGGCCAAGAAAAAAGCTGAAGAAGAAGCTAAGAAACAACAAGAACAGCAACATCAAAATACCGGAGGAGATACACCTCACGCAGACGGTACTGTTATTACAACAGAGTCCTAATAAACAAAAAAGAAGTCCGTTTCTCTTAACGAGAAGCGGACTTCTTTTTTGTTATCATTTTCTTTACATATAGCTTTTCTATTTCGATATACAACTGCGCTAATTGAATATAAGAATGATAATTACTCGGTTTCTTTATTATGAATGAATATCTTTCCATAAAATTAACAGGTTGCACTTTTAATTTATTCGTATTTATTTGCATTTCATTTAAACTATGAACAGGTTGCTCATTTAGCCAATAGACAACCGATAACAAGTGAGCTGCAAAAAGAATCATTGGCCCCTCAGCCTCTTGCTTATTTCTATTTCGAAACAGTATAGCAATGTCTTCATGCTTATTTTTCCATACATTCAACAGCGCTGGAATACTGTTTTCAATTTCCTTCCATGGCTCATACTGTCTTTCAATATCAAATATAAAGTAAGTATTTTGTATTATTTCTTCAAAAGAATCGTCTGTATGATACTCAATTGAATTTACGCTTTCTTTAAAAAATGGTAAGCAGTGAAATTCTTTCGGTATTTCTATAACTCGCTCCATCCCTTATTTCACCTTCATTCGCTTCTTTCCTTCACGACATACTTCTAACAGTCTGCACTCCTCACATTGCGGTCGTTGTGCTTTACAATGATAACGTCCAAAGAAAATCATACGATGATGCGTAACCCCCCACTCATCCATCGGTACTTTCTTCATTAACGTTTTTTCTACTTCTAACACAGAATCTTTCCATCTACAAATCGCTAATCGTTTACTCACTCGCTCCACATGTGTATCGACAGCAATTGCAGGAATCCCAAACGCTACGGAAACTACAACATTCGCTGTTTTCCTTCCTACACCGGGTAATTTCGTAAGTTCATCTCGATCGCTCGGTACCTCCCCATTATAGTCATCTAATAACATTCGGCATAATTTTTGAATGTTTTTTGCTTTATTTCTATACAATCCGATAGAGCGTATATCTTGTTGTAATTCTTCTAGAGAAACACTTAAATAATCTTCTGGTGTTTTATATTTTTGAAATAAATTTCTTGTCACTTTATTTACAAGTACATCTGTACATTGTGCAGATAACGCCACCGCGATTACAAGTTCAAATGGATTATCATGAACCAATTCACAATGCGCTTTTGGATACATATCCGCCATTGTGTCTAAACAATAACGGATTTGCGTTTTGTTAAGCATATTTCTCCTCCTATATTACTGCTCCAACCAATTATAAAAAGGCACTTTTCCAGTAAATTTCGTCTCTTGTTTTGTCATTTGTTGTGCTCTTTGTTGATTCGCTCTAAATTTTTGACCTTGATTTTGAGCCTGATCTACCGTTTTAATTCCATTCTTTTTCCACTCAAATAAAATACGATCAATATATCGGAAATTTAGTTTCCCACTCATTACAGCTTCTCTAAGAGCTGCCTGAATTAAATTTGGATGATGTTGATCTTGGTCCTCCCACATTCCTAACGTTTCACATTCGAACGGCGAAAGTGGTCTTCCAAATTCTTTTTCAAATACTGTATATAAATTTACTTGCAGCTGTTTTTTTTCTTTTTGCTCTTCCTCTATTGATTCATCCATTAAGAAATGTAATATTTTTTCCCATAACGGTTGTAAAGAATAACTTTCGCACATCATTGCTTCTGATCTTTGTCCACCTTCTAGTGATAAAAAACCTTTTTGAATCAACGCTTGAATTACTTCCATACATTTCATTTCCGTTATCGTCATCCGTTCAGAAATCTCTGAAGGAGTCGGAAACGAATTACCTGATTCTAAAAATGTGTGTACATGAAGTACAACCATAAATTCCGTCTCATTTAAACCTAATTTTTTATAATGCATCATAAGCAATTTTGGAATTGCAATGCTTCCCTGCTCAAACCACTGTAGCATCATTTTCTTTTTCATCACCAAACACCTCGCTCTCTAGTATAACACACCTTTAGCTATTTCTTTTTGCCACAATTCGTCAAAAAAACCTCCCCATCAATAGGGAGGTTTTTTATATTACATGAATGAAATATAAAATTAAGCTTGCACTTTACTTTTCATAAATGTATGGATGCGTTCTAATGCTTTCTCTACTTGTTCAAGAGATGTCGCATATGATAAACGAACATTATTTGGAGCACCAAATCCTGTACCTGGTACAAGAGCCACTTTTTCCTCTTCTAATAGAGCCTTTGCCCAATCATCAACTGTTGCATATCCTGATAAAGCTACAGCTTCTTTTACGTTAGGGAATAAGTAAAATGCACCTTGCGGTTTAATACAAGTAAAGCCAGGGATTTGAATTAATTTATCATAAATGATGTTTAATCTCTCTTCAAAGGCTTGACGCATTGTTTCCACAGGTTCTTGTGAGCCTGCATATGCTGCAATTGCGCCGTATTGAGCGATTGAAGTAGGGTTTGACGTACTATGACTCGCTAAGTTCGTCATCGCTTTAATAAGCTGCTTATTTCCTGCTGCATATCCAATACGCCATCCTGTCATAGAATGAGATTTAGATACACCATTAATAATAAGTGTTTGTTCTTTTAATGCATTAGAAAGCTGGGCAATTGATGTATATTCTACGCCACCATAAATTAATTTTTCATAAATTTCATCAGAAACGATTAAAATATCATGTTCTAAACATACTTCTCCAAGCTGTTGTAATTCTTCTTTGCTATAAATCATTCCTGTTGGATTGCTCGGTGAATTAATAATAACTGCTTTCGTTTTCTCTGTAATTGCCTCACGCAGCTGCTTTGCTGTAATTTTGTACTCATTGTCTTCTAAACCTTCTACATAAACCGGCTTACCGCCAGCAAGCTTTACTTGCTCTGGATAGCTTACCCAGTAAGGAGTTGGAATGATAACTTCATCTCCCTCATCAAGTAATACTTGGAATAATGTATATAATGCATGCTTTGCGCCATTACATACAATAATTTCAGATGGATCATACGCAATACCTTGATCGCGAGTAAATTTCTTCACAATTTCTTGTTTTAACGATTGTAATCCACCTGTTGGTGTATACTTCGTATGCCCTTCTAACATCGCTTTATGTGCAGCATCCATAATATGCTCTGGTGTATTAAAGTCAGGTTCCCCTGCCCCTAATCCAATTACATCATGACCCTCTGCTTTTAATGCTTGTGCCTTTGCTGTAATTTCTAAAGTTGAAGACGGTGTTAAAGCAGCTACTCGCTTTGCTAATTTCATTTGTAGTTCCCCCTACATCTATTTTTCAATGCTATATCGTCTTAAAAATTTTCCATCTTTAAATTCAAGATAGTAATAACTATAACGATTGTCATCATCAATATATGTAACTTCCCATAGTGGTACATCATTTTCAAAGCCTAATTTCACTTTCATAATCTCTTTCGGCTTACTTTTTGATTCCTTACTTTCATTGCCGACTTGTTCTAATGTTCTTTGTATAGCCTCTTTTTCAGAAATACCTTCGCTCTTTTTCCTTACTACAGTATCCCCTTTTTTCTCCGGCACCCAAACGATAAGTTGTTCTCCCTTTTCATCTGTACCTTGCACGACTATATATGCAGATTTTCCGTTGTAATAATCAACAGATTTCACCTTTGTAAGCTTTGCTTTTTCTTTAGCAATTTCTACAAATTTCGACTCTTTTGGAATTTTCTTCCCCATTGCTTTATTATAAACATACGCCCCATATATTCCGCTAGCAACGATAACAATAATGATTGCAAAGATCCACTTTTTCATTGTATCACTACGTTCTGTAAATCGTAAATACAGCTGTTTCTTTATCTTTTTCGTCTAATGCTAGTCCGAACATGAGGTCCTGCTCTTTTAACGTACGATTCAAACTATCAACAATTTTATACAAATCAGACGAATATTTAATACGCGTCGTTGATAGTACTTCGATTTTCTTCTCCATGAAAAAACTCCTCCGTTACACAAAAATTTCTAATTATAGAAGAACGCAATGCGGTTACAATAAGAGTACATTCTTTACAACCCCTGCTTCATCACCCATCTATTATAGCAGGACATGTACAGCAAAAAAAGGTTTCAAGTCGAAAACCAACACATTTTGTATACAAGAAGTAAGAAAAATAAAATTCCTCCTACCCACATTTTTTACGCCTGAAGTTTATAAGTATTTCAGGCGTATTTTTCTTCCATTTTTATTCATTTGATGGTTCTTCTAATTGTACTAATAATTCTTCTAATGGTCCTTCATAAAGAGGTACGTTAGGGATCGATTGTAGAAATCGTTTTCCATAGGAAGAACTCGTCAAACGACGATCTAACACTACTACCGTTCCTGTATCTGTATTCGTTCGAATTAAGCGGCCGAATCCTTGTTTGAAACGTAATATTGCTTGTGGCAGCGCTAATTTAGCGAATACATCCTCACCTTGATTTTTTAGCCACTCACCTTTCGCTTCCATCATCGGCTGATGAGGCGGCGTAAATGGTAGACGGACAATAACAAGACAACTTAAGGCATCTCCTGGAATATCTATCCCTTCCCAGAAACTGCTCGTCCCTAATAAAATTGATTTGTCGAACTCTTGAAACTTTCGAATTAAACGGCTTCGACTTTTATTATTCACACTTTGTGTGAGTAATAAATAACCCTCTAATTCATCATTATTTTTTAAATTCGCATACGCTTCTTTTAACATTTCATACGAAGTGAATAAAACAAGCATTCTGCCCTTTGTGGCTTTCGCTATCTTTGCAATATGTTCCGATACAGATTCAATATATCGCTCATTACTTACTTGCTTAATAAAAGGTACATCCGTTGAAACCATTAATTTCATTTGTTCATCATAACGAAATGGCGATGGAACCTTTAAAGTATTTGGAGCGAAATCATGTAAACCAAGTTCCTCTTTTATATAATCAAACGTATCGTTAACTGTTAGTGTTGCGGATGTAAAAATAACACTCTTTTTTTCTGTTAAAAATTCATCAGCAAATCTTTCACCAATATGAACAGGCTGTGCATATAGAACTGTTGAATGAATCGTCCCTTTCGTTTCAGTCTCCATCCAAGTTACATACGAATTCTTTTCTAATACGAGTAACTGTAATGATTCTGCCATCTTTCTCAGCAACTCAATTAAATGCATAAATTCACCTGTTACAACATGCATCTCCCATTCTAACTTACTTTGCAATATATCCACTTGCTTCTCAAGAGCAGTTACTACCCTTCTTAATTCATATATAAAACGATTTGTTAATTCAACGATACTATCCCACAACTTACCTTTTTCTAGTTCTGCGTTATACCTATAGATGAGCGGCATATTATTCGTTCCTTGTTCTTGCTTTGTTTGTTTAAATATAAAAGTACGTAACATTTGGAAGAGTTCATCCGCATCAAACTTAAGTTCCTTCAAACTATAACTTATCATACGGAAAGTTGAACGAGATGCTTGCTCTGATTTTTTCATCATTTTATATACTTTGGAGAGTACATCTTCTGTTTCTAGCGTCCCAAGACGAGATATAACCAATTGAAAATACATACAAGAGAACTGTTCACCCAATGTTCTACTCGCAGCTTCTTCAATATGGTGAGCTTCATCAAAAATAATATGTTCGCATGAAGCAAACAGCGGTTCTTCACTTGAAAAATCTTGAAATAATAACGCATGATTTGTGATAACGATATCTGCAAATAAAGCTTTATTCTTCGCTCGCTGGTAAAAACAACGACTAAACCAATTACTTTGCATACCGCCTGGACTATACGCATCACTACAAATACGATTCCAAAGTAACTTTCCGCCCTCAGGAATATTTAATTCGTCTTGATCACCCGTTTCAGTTTGCAATAGCCAAACTAAAATCTTCGCCTTCGTAAGTGCCATATCATAATTTTTTTCTTCCTCTTGTAAAGCATACTCAAATTTGTGTAAGCAAAGATAATGCTTTCTTCCTTTAAGAAGAGCTACCTCAAATGAAAATGGCATTATTTTTTGTAATAACGGTATTTCTTTTTCTAATATTTGTTGTTGGAGTTGTACCGTTTGTGTACTTATAATGACAGGTTCTTCTTTTCTCTTTGCAAAATAAAGACTAGGAAGCAAATATGCAAGAGTCTTTCCTGTTCCTGTACCGGCTTCAATTAGTGAAAAACGAGAGTCTCTTAACGCCGTATATATCTCTTTCATCATCAGTTGTTGACTTTCTCTTCTTTCAAACTTTGGCATATGTGATTCCAATTTATCCATCGTTTTATTCAAGAAAGCATCAAACTTTGATGAACACGTTTCTCCAAGGTTTAAGGAATAGTTCCGCTTTTTCAGCGCAATATTTCGATGTATTTCATACTCCGCTATATCTTCTTTACCATTCATTACTTTCTTTAAAATATTTTCAGAAAGCACATCAGCTATATCACTTTGGAACACATCGCTTAATTCATAAAGTGATTGCAACGTGACAAGTGGTAACTTTTCAATTTCATTTAAAAATTGTAAAAATAATTCCGCTGTTGCAAGAGCATCACTATCCGCACGATGTGGTTGATCATGTTCTAGTTCATGCTTCTTAGCTAAATCACGTAATTTATAACTATCAGCTGTCGGCAAAAGAATTTGAGCCAATTCAACCGTGTCGATTTTAGGACAATGTATTTCTGTATATCCAGCCTGTCTTAATTCTTCATTTAAAAAATTCCAATCAAAGTGAACATTATGCGCAACGAAAGCCGCACCTTGTAATAGCTCAACAATCATCGGGGCTACATCTTGAAATAACGGGGCTTGTTTTACAAGACTTTCATCAATCCCTGTTAATTCTGTAATAAATGGTGGGATCTCTCTCTTTGGGTTAACAAAAGACGAAAAAATCTCCAATATCTCTCCATCTTCTACTACAACAGCTGCAATTTGGGTAATTTTATCCTTCCCATCTTTCCAGGAGTTCCCTGTCGTCTCTAAATCAACAACGACATAACGCTTACTCATATATGTAACACCTCAATTTCTTACCTTTCAAACAACAATAATTTATATAATGTTACTATACCACGTTTTATCTCATCTTAATGAAAAGATGCACAGAAAAGCTATCTCCGCAATGGAGATAGCCTTTCTACTTATAATATCGTACCCGCTTTTTCAGCACCTAACATTTCAATAATTTGATTATTATCGTCTAGTACTGCAATTTTGGGTTCTTGTTTATGAACCTCTTCTTCCGTAACTAGCCCATAACAAATAATAATTACTTTGTCCCCTGGTTGTACAAGCCTTGCCGCAGCACCATTTAAACAAACAACACCACTACCGCGTTCCCCTTTAATAACGTATGTCTCTAAACGAGCACCATTATTATTATTTACAATTTGGACTTTTTCGTTTTCTACAATATTTACTGCATCCATTAAATCTTCATCAATTGTAATACTACCTACATAATTTAAATTTGCCTCCGTTACAGTTGCACGATGTAACTTTGCTCTCATCATTGTGCGAAACATAGGTGCTCCCCCTTATTTAACCGTTAATGTTATATTGTCAATTAATCTTACATTTTCAAACTTAACTGCAATAGCTAAAATGATTCGTCCTTCGACTTTCTCTACCATTGTTAATGACGGATATGCATATAAATCCGCATAATCTACAGTGCCTTTCGTATGCGTCTCAATATACTCTTTCACAAGATTTGTAATGATTTCCGGATTACGTTCACCTACCTTAATTCTTTCTTTCGCTATACATAGGCTGCGGTATAAATGAAGAGCCTCTTCACGTTCATCTTGTGATAGGTACACGTTACGAGAACTTTTCGCTAATCCATCTTCTTCCCTTACAATATCAACTGGTACGATTGTAACCGGAATATTGAAATCAGTTACAAATCCTTCAATTACTGCAACTTGTTGAGCATCTTTCATACCGAAATAAGCACGCGTTGGCAGCGTAATATTAAATAGTTTCATTAGTACAGTTGCAACACCAGCAAAATGACCAGGTCTTTGTTGACCGCATAATACGTCCGTGCGCTTCACAACTTCTACTGTTGTTGTTTGTTCTGCTGGATACATTTCTTCTACACTCGGATAAAATAAATAATCTACACCGTTTTCTTTTGCTACATTTTCATCTCTATTAATATCACGAGGATATCGATCTAAATCTTCATTTGGGCCAAATTGCAGCGGGTTTACAAATACACTTAAAACTACAATTTCATTTTCTTCTCTTGCCTTACGTAATAAGGTAGCATGCCCTTCATGTAAATAACCCATCGTTGGAACAAAACCAATACTCTTTCCACTTGCACGAAGTTCGTTTGTAATTTGCTGCATCTCTTGCACTGTAGTTACGATTTTCATTATTGTTTTCCTCCGTATAACGCTAAGCATTCTTCCTCTTTCATTGTGAACGAATGTTTTTCTTCAGGAAATTGCCTTGTCTTTACTTCAGTAACATATTGTGAAATCCCACGCACAATCTCCTCTTGAACAGATGTATATTGCTTCACAAATTTCGGCACACGATTCACGCCGTATGAGATAAGATCATGATAAACAAGCACTTGCCCATCTACTTTTTGTCCTGCACCAATCCCAATTGTCGGTATTGTTAGTTGCTCTGAAATAAGTTCTGCTAACTGCATTGGTACACATTCTAACACAAGCGCTATTGCACCAGCTTCTTCACATTTCTTTGCATCTTCTATTAATTTCTTTGCACTCTCCGCATCTTTTCCTTGCACTTTATATCCACCCAACACTCCTACAGATTGAGGGGTTAAACCTAAATGCGCTACAACAGGAATTCCTGCGTTCGTCAAATATTGAATCGTTGATATAACTTCTCCAGCACCTTCTACCTTCAGTGCATGCGCCCCGCTCTCTTGAACGATGCGGCGTGCATTCACCATCGTTTCTTGTAATGATACGTGATACGACATAAATGGCATATCAGTTACAATAAACGTCTCTTTCGCTCCGCGGCGTACAGCTTTCGTATGATGAATCATATCCTCTACTGTTACAGGTACTGTTGAATCGTATCCGAGTACAACCATTCCAAGAGAATCTCCAACTAAAATCATATCAACTTCAGCTTCTTCTGCTAATTTAGCAGATGGATAATCATACGCCGTTAGCATTGTAATCGGCTCACCTTGCTCTTTCATCTTCAAAAAATCTGTTTTTGTTTTCAAAAACTACTCCTCCTTTATGCAGGAGAGAGGAGATGGCCGCAATCATATAAAAAACCCCTCTGGCCATAAAAGGGCAGAAGGGTTGTGTGTTAGTCGGCATTATTCATCCCTCTGTCCCAGTCCGTTATTGGATCAAGGCAGAATCCAAGTTATTATTTTTCGTATTACTTCGAATCATGGTGCAGTTCGCTCTGATACTGCCCACATTCGAACTAATTATAGCAAACTACAAAAGGGAATTACTACATTTTTTTGAAAAAATAATTTTTTATTCTGATTACGGTATATGAAATTTAATAAGAGAGTATATATGCTAGAAAGTGAAACTTTAATCAGCCCGATCCCCACCTAACTTCTTTGCTTCCGCTGAATTTTGAGGTGGAGGTCTTATTGCCCAGTAAATAGCGGGATAAAGTTTTTATAGATAATTCAATCCTGAAAAGATACATGTTTTTTCAGCGCATGTTAAAAAAGTCCAAGTTAATTTCTTCTGTAATCAATTTAACTGTATAGTATAACTCTTAAACTAATGATGCAGGTTAATTGAGGAAAAGTACTTAACAAAGGAGAATTGCAGATGCCTATGAACAGGTGGTTATTTCGATTCAGCAGTTTGCTTGTAATGATTGTATGGTGGATGTCTTTAGGATCCTTTCATGTATTTGCCTCAGTTAATGTCGTAACACAACCCACCGATGTAACGAACGTGATTGAGGTTGAACTAAATGATGATTACTTTAATCCAAATGTCATCACGATTCCGCTTGAAGGATCAACAACATTACTATTGAAAAATAAAGGTAAAAACGAGCACACCTTTACAGTGAAAAAACTCGGCATTGACGTCGTAGTTGAGTCAGGAAAAGAAAAGAATATTACCGTGAAACCTAAAAATACTGGTACATATGAATTAATATGTCGATACCATCTCCTTAAAGGAATGGAAGGCAAAGTAATCGTTAAATAACATGCCAGGCCAACTAGACGGAAGATATCTTGAAATGAACTTTAAATATGAAAAGGATTTATTATCATGTTACAAATTTAACTCAAAAATATTGAAATAAAAAGAAGTTCCAAAAGAGGAACTTCTTTTACTTAATTTCGATATCTGCAGAATGAATATGATGTACTTTCCCCTCATGATCCTCCAGAAGTAATACACCATCCTCTGTGATTCCTTTTGCTAACCCCGTAATCGTCTCTCTCATCGTTCGAGCGGTAATTTCTTTCCCGATGCTCACAGCGTAACTTTCCCAAAGAATTTTAATGACAGAGAAACCATTTTGTAAATACTCTTCATATAATTTTTCTAGTTGTAAATAGATTTGTTGCATAAGTTCTGCACGAACAATCGGCTTACCTGATTCAATCGCTAATGAAGTAGCAATGTGCTGAATTTCTTCATCAAAATGTTCTTGCTTTTGATTCGCATTAATACCGATGCCCATAATGACAGCATTAATTTTATCAGGATCCGCTTGCATTTCTGTTAATATACCTACAGCCTTTTTACCTTGAATTAAAATGTCATTTGGCCATTTTATTCCCACGTCTACACCTGTACATTTTTCAATTGCCTGTGCAACACTAACAGCCGCTAACAAAGTAAGTTGCGGTGCATGATGAACTGGAATCGATGGGCGTAAAATAATACTCATCCAAATTCCTGTTCCTTTTGGTGAATGCCATTTTCTGCTTAAACGACCTCTTCCCGCTGTTTGTTCTTCTGCTACAACGATAGTTCCTTCTTCTGCACCTTCATAAGCAAGTTTTGCTGCAATGTGCTGCGTTGATTCAACAGTTTCTTCAAAATACACTGTTCTACCAATTCGCTTCGTTTGTAGCCCTAACTGAATTTCATTAGCAGTCACTTTGTCTGGCTTACTTGCAATTCGGTAACCTAATCGGCGCACAGCTTCAAGTTCATATCCCTCACTCCGGAGATCTTCCATATGTTTCCACACAGCAGTTCTTGAACAACCAAGTTTATCACTAATCGTTTGGCCGGATACAAACTCGCCATCCGCTTCAGAAAAAACTTGTAATAACTGCTTTCTTATAGTAGATTGCATCCTTGCAGCCACTCCCTTATACGCTCTTTCTCATTAACTACGTTTCCTTTTACAATTGCTTCCTCGATTTTCTGAAGCATGTCAGCAACCCACGGACCAGGCTTTTTGTTTGCCCAGTTTAATAAATCATTACCAGTCACATTCATTTCTTGACGACCCTGGATTGGCAATGCATGAAACATTGATTGTACTCGTTTAACAGATGTAGGATCATAGCTTTCAATCATCGCTTCATATACTCTCTCTGCCATTTCAGCGATATAAATTCCCGTTTTATAAAGAAGGACTGTATCCCAATCCTTCTCCTTTCTAGTACGGATTGCCAATAAAACTGCAACAATATCTTTTATTTTTTTATTCGAAAACTTCCATTGACGTAAAAAGACAGATGGATGTTCTTCTCCGATACAATATAAGAAAAATGCCCACGCCTCAATATCCGTTTCGAAAGAATCCCATTTATACTGCGTAGCTTTTAACAGTCTCTCTTCTGACATTTGTAAATATGGCAAATGAGAAAATAGCTTCGTCTCTACTAATTCTTTGAGACCTTTCACACAATATGTACCAGTTAACAATTTCTCAAACTCTACTGTAATGCGCTCAATTGCTATATGTTCTAGCAAATGTCCATACGTTTCAATCGCTTGCTTCGTTTTCGTTTCTAATGAAAAACCTAACGCGCTTACAAACCGAATACCACGCATCATTCGCAGGGCATCTTCTTGAAAACGATCCGCAGCATTTCCAACTGTCACAATTTCTCTCTGTTGAATGGCTTCCTGTCCAGCAAATAAATCAACCATTTCGCCTTCTTCTGTCATAGCAATTGCATTCATCGTGAAATCACGACGTTTTAAATCCTCTTCTAATGAACGAACAAATTGAACACTACTAGGTCTTCGAAAATCTTCATATTCGCTTTCTGTTCGAAAAGTAGTTACCTCATAAGGCTCACCATTTTCTAAAACAATTACAGTTCCATGCTCAAGACCAACAGGAACATTTCTTGGGAATATAGCCATCACTTCTTCTGGTAAAGCAGATGTCGCAATATCAATATCTCCAATCGGCCTATCGATAATAAGATCTCGTACGCTCCCACCAACAAAGTAAGCCTCATGTCCTTGTTGTTTTAATGTCTCAATAATAGAACTAGCTTTTTTAAATCTTTCCATTTTTGTCATCCCTTAGTACGTCATAGTAAATCGTTTCATATTGTGAAACAATTTTTTCTGAGCGAAATTGCTCATAAACACTTTCTCTTGCTCGTTCTCCCATATTACGGTGAAGTTCCTCGTCCTTTAATAGCTGAGTAGCTTGATTTGCCACTCCTGTTGTATCGCCAACTTCACATAAATATCCTGTTTCCCCGTGTTGAATAACCTCTGGAATACCTCCAACCCGTGTTCCGATACAAGGTACACCACACGCCATTGCTTCTAATAAAACAAGACCAAAACTTTCCTTCTCTGATAGAAGCAACATTAAATCACTCATCGCAAGTAGTTCTGCAACATTATCTTGCTTCCCTAGGAATAAAACACGATCTTCAATATGTAAATTCTTCACTATCTGTAAAATCGTACAGAATTCTGGTCCGTCTCCAACAAGAAGCAACTTCGCATCTACTTCTTTAACAATTTTAGCAAATGCCTCAACAACATCCTGCACACGTTTCACTTTACGGAAATTCGAAATATGAATAAGTACTTTTTCACTCTCACTTATACCGTATTCTTTCTTTAATTGAGACATATTACGTTTGAAATATACACGTTCGTCTATAAAGTTATATACCGTTTGAATTTCTTTACTTGGTTTTACAAGCTCATGCGTTTCGTTAATTAATGAATGCGAGACAGCAGTAACAACATCCGATTGCTCAATACCAAAACGAATTAAATTATTTAACGAAGGGTCGGAACCTAACACAGTAATATCTGTTCCATGCAAGGTTGTAACAATTTTAATACGCTCTCCGATCATTTGTTTTGCTAAATATGCACAAATTGCATGTGGTATTGCGTAATGCACATGTAAAATGTCTAAGTTTTCTCTTTGTGCAACCTCTGCCATTTTACTTGCTAACGCTAAATCGTATGGTGGATATTGAAATACAGAGTACTGGCTTACCGTCACTTCATGAAAATATATGTTTGGATATACTTTATTTAACCGGAATGGTAAACCCGATGTAATAAAGTGAATTTCATGCCCGCGTTCCGCCAATTGCTTTCCTAATTCTGTTCCAACAACTCCAGAACCACCTACAGAAGGATAACATGTAATACCTATTTTTAATTTCATTTACATCCCCCTAATAAATCAGCATGTAATAAAACCGGTTTCTTACTCATAAATCCCTCGGCATACAAGACTCCAACTTCTTTTCCAAACATCTTCTCACGAGCAATCACAGTTTCAACGTATCCTTCTGTTAACGGTGTCTTAACCCCATCACTTCCTGTTGAAAATTGACTTTCATATGCTTCTAATGCTTCCACCTTTATAGAGAGGTACTCACTTATATCTATACAAAAATTCGGTTTATGAAAACCATTAATCATATAATTATAAAAAGACTCCACACGATGTGGTGAAAGTTCCGGCATATATTTACGGATTCCTGCTGAAAAAATAGCCTCTTCCACAAGCTTTGCACAATTTGCATGATCTGGATGACGATCTTCATAGTATGGCGCAAAAACTAGTTTTGGTTTATATGTACGGATCACCTTGACAATTTCACGTATATACTCTTCTTTCATATACAAACCACGGTCTGGCATCGCTAAATTCAGCCTCGTTTTTACTCCCATTATACGAGCTGCGACCTCTGCTTCTTCTTTTCTCAACTCTATCGTTCCATTGGAAGAAAGATCAGCTTCTGTTAAATCACAAATACCTACTTCATACCCTTGCTCTGTATATTTAGCGATGGTACCAGCCATGCCGATTTCAACATCATCGGCATGAGCACCAAACGCTAATATATGTAATCCACTCATAATTGTTCCCCTCATTTTCTTAACTTACGATAATCTAAATCTCCTCGCTCTAATGCGTGCATCAACATTTCAGCACTTGCCATATTCGTTGCAAGTGGAATCGCATATACATCACATAAACGAAGCAATGCATTCACATCCGGTTCATGCGGCTGTGCTGTTAATGGATCGCGGAAGAAAATCACCATATCTAAATCGTTTTTTGCAATCATTGCACCAATTTCTTGATCTCCACCAAGAGGGCCAGATTGATATCTTGTTACAACTAATCCAGTCGCTTCCATAATACGAAGCCCTGTCGTTCCTGTTGCAAATAATTCATGTTGCTCAAAAATTGGTTTATATGCGTATGCAAACGAAACCATATCATTTTTCTTTTTGTCATGTGCGATTAAGGCAATTTTCATCCGTTGTCTCCCCTTTAGTCGATAATATTTTCTAAACCGTACACAAGATGATCAAGGTTCATTACTGTCTCAATTGATAGTTTTACACCTGACATAAATGATGCACGATTGAATGAATCATGACGAACTGTTAACATTTGTCCATCTCCACCAAACATTACTTCTTGGTGTGCAATAAGCCCTGGCAAACGTACACTATGAATGTGAATACCTTCTACATTTGCACCACGTGCACCTGCTAGTTGCTCTACTTCATTTGGATGACCTTGCTGCTTTGATTCACGATTTTGACGAATTAATTCTACCGTTTTTACAGCTGTACCAGATGGTGCGTCTAATTTTTGATCATGATGTAATTCAATTACCTCAACATCTTGGAAATATTTCGCTGCCATTTGTGAGAATTTCATCATAAGAACTGCACCAATTGCAAAGTTTGGAGCAATAATTGTTCCTACTGCTTTTTCTTTTGCATTCTCTGTTAAATGTGCCAATTCTTCTTCTGTAAATCCAGTTGTACCAATAACAGAACGAAGTCCACGCTCAACTGCAAGTGTAACGTGTTGTTTCCCAACTTCTGGTGTTGTTAAATCTAACAACACATCTGCTTCTACTTCATCTAAACAAGTATGTAAATCAGCGTAAATCGGTGCATGTAATGCTGGCATGCCAGGTAAATCAGAAATCTTCTCACCACCATGCTTATAATCCACTGCTGCTACTAAATTAAAATGTTCCGTTCTTTCCATAAGAAGGACTGCTTCATGTCCCATACGTCCTCTTGGTCCGGCGATAATTACTTTAATTTCTTTCATTATTCTTTCTCTCCCTCATCAATACGTGTCCAGCGATCTTTATCACGTGTATTAAATTTATTCATTACAATGTTATGTGCTGTCTCTAAATCAATATTTAAACTATTTGCCATACAAATCATAACAAATAATACATCTCCAAGCTCTTCTTCAATACTTCTTTCTTTTTCAGTTGTTTTCTTCGGTTTCTCACCATAATAATGATTTACCTCTCTCGCAAGCTCTCCCATTTCTTCCGTTAAACGAGCCATCATTGCAAGCGGACTGAAATAACCTTCTTTAAACTGACCAATATATGCATCTACTTCTTTCTGCATATCTTTCATCGTTTTTGCTTCCATACTATTCACCTCTAATCCTTCCTCTTTCATGTTAGCCAATTCATCGCGATTTGACAAATATTATTCCCCGCCAAACACCTATTTGCGACCCTTTTTTGGATAGACTATAATAAAGTGAAACTTTCTTTTGCGCTTTTTACAAAAGATTAGTTGAACCAATCGGGTTCCTACGGCTGGTTCGCCTTTCTTCAGAGCTTTATCTCCTACCAGCCGTTGGAACGGGGTAAAGTGAAACTTTCTTTTGCGCTTTTTGCAAAAGATTAGCCCATACTAATCAAGTTCTTACTATTTTCACTAGCAACTAGAAATTACTTATTATTATGTTTTACCGTTTCAGCGGAGCAATGTAATCATTACATAATTAGGGGGATTTCTATATGACATCAAAATTGAAGATGCGAAATATTATTTTTATTTTAATCGGTTCCGCTATATTTTCTTTCGGTATTGTCAATATCAATATTGAAAACCACCTTGCAGAAGGTGGGTTTACCGGTATTACACTCTTATTGTATTTTCTATTTAAGTTTGACCCTTCTTATTCAAACTTAATTTTAAATATCCCTATATTTTTTATTGGTTGGAAGTTACTTGGAAGAACGACATTTTTATATACATTAATCGGCACATTTAGCGTATCTTTATTTCTATGGATTTTCCAGCGTTACGAAGTGCTCAACTTACATTTAAACTTGCAAAATGATATGACACTCGCAGCTTTATTCGCCGGGGCATTTATCGGTATCGGTCTCGGGATCATATTTAAATACGGCGGGACTACTGGCGGTGTAGATATTATTGCGAGACTCGCTCATAAATATGTTGGCTGGAGTATGGGGAAAACGATGTTTATGTTTGATGCTATCGTCATTATCGTCTCTATCCTTACCTATTTATCATATCGCGAGGGTATGTATACGTTAGTTGCTGTTTTTATCGGAGCGAAAGTCATTGATTTTATGCAAGAAGGAGCCTATGCAGCAAAAGGAGCAACTATTATATCAGATAAAAACGATGAAATTGCTGCTAAGATTTTATCTGAGATGGAGCGCGGAGCAACCTTTTTAAAAGCTGTTGGATCGTATACAAAAGTGGAACGGAACGTATTGTATTGCGTTGTTGCTAAAAATGAAATCGTGAAATTAAAAAATATTATTACTTCTGTAGATCCTCATGCATTTGTTGCAGTAAGTGACGTACATGATGTAGTTGGTGAAGGTTTTACGTTGGATGAAAATAAAAACCCTTTACATAATTAAATGTAACTAGAAAAGCGCCTTAGCTTTTCTAGTTTTTTATTACAAGTCTTTTAAGCTTCTCCAAATCCTCATAAATAAGCTCCAATAAACTCCGATTATAAAAAATGGAAGCTGGATGAAAAGTTGGAAAAACATGATATTCATTCTCTGACCATGTAAACTCTGCACTTTGCATATCCTTTAATTTTTGAATGGGCTGTTTTAATAATTGCCCGTGTACATCTGTGATTTTTTTATTTTTTCCTGTTAAACGTTGAAGACCAATATTTCCAAGTGTGACGATAAGCCTCGGATTTATTTTCTCTAATTCATAATCTAACAAAGGCGCATGGGCAACAATTTCTCCTTGATTTGGCGTTCTATTATACTTTTTTTGTATGCTTTCACCATTTCGTTCTTTTTTCTCTCGCCATTTATAAGGTCTACTCCGAACAGCGCTCGTAATATATACTTCTTCCCTCGTAACGTGAATACGCTCTAAAAAACCCATTAATTGTTTTCCCGACCTCCCGCTAAACGGAATCCCATTATGAATTTCTGTTTCACCAGGCGCTTCTCCTAACAACATAAATTTGGGATTTTCAGGACCTTGTCCACTTAAAAAACCTTCTAGTTGATAAGGAGCACTACGCTCTTTCACTTGTTTTACTAAATGGTCTGGATATTTCATTTCCCCCACCGCCTTTCCGCATTACTTCTATTATTTCTATTTGTAATACATTATATAATTCAATCCACACAACAAAAAAAGACTATCAAAATTGATAGTCTTTAGTCGTCGCTACGCTGCATACCAGTATACATTAATACGAGACGTAATAATTCAAATACCGCTACAGCTGCAGCTGCTACATATGTTAATGCTGCTGCATTTAATACTTTACGAGCTTGGCCATATTCATCTGTTGATACGATACCTAACGCTTCAATTTGTTGCATTGCACGCTTTGAAGCATCGAACTCAACTGGTAATGTAACAAGTTGGAACACAACACCTGCAGCCATTAAAATAATTCCTAATAACAATAGTTTCGACATTGTCGCAAATATACCAATCATAATAAATACCCATGATATATTCGATCCAAAATTCGCCACAGGAACTAACGAATGACGAATACGCATAAAGTTATAATCTTGCGCATCTTGAATTGCGTGTCCTACTTCATGTGCTGCCACTGCTGTACCAGCAACTGAATGTCCATAATAGTTATCTGTTGATAATCGAACCGTCTTGGCCGTTGGATCATAATGGTCTGATAAATGACCTGGTGTTTCTTCCACAGCTACATTGTATAATCCATTTTCATCTAAAATTTTTCGAGCCACTTCCGCTCCTGTCATACCTGATGTTGAATAAACTTGTGAATACTTGCTATAGGCACTTCGTACTCTTGACTGTGCATACAACGGTATGATCATTATGATCGCGAAGTAAATTAAATAAAACATCATGAACCTCCATTGAAGTTTTAATTATAGTACTTCTCATTCTATTTTCTTCTGCCACTATTGTCAATGAATAAACCTTACAATCCATATCTTTACTTATTACATTATCTATTTTTAGAATGCACATTACTTTTTCTTTTTTCTCTCTCTCCTTTATACTTTCTCCATCCAACATAAGTTAATGTGAATAAAATAAGTCCCCCAGTAATTGTCATAAACCAAATGAGAGAAGGTGCAATTTCATCCTTTTTTACTGTGTGAAATATCTTTTGCAAATCCCCTTTAATAATCCCTAATTGCATTTGGCCACCTTTCGTTTTTAACATAACGTTACGAAATTCATCCAAATAAGATAAATGAACATTTACACGCTGTACCTCGTTTTCTGGCAAAGCAATCATTAAACTTGGATAAATAATATTGAATTCATTTAAAAATGTATTTAATGTTTGTTGAAACTGCCCAGCATCTTCTTTTTCCATCGCTTTTTCCATTTGAGAAAAGGCATCCATTACTTTCCTTTCTCTTTCCATCCAAAGTGGTTGATATTTCGATACTTGTGCATCAACAGCAAGTTGTAATGCCAACACATTATCCATTTTAGCTTGCTTACCTAAACCTTCTTCAGAGAGCGATTGCTGCGCCTTGTCGTAAGCTAAAGAAATAACTCTAACTTGATCTGGTGTTACTTCATGCTTCTTTTCATTCCCCTTCATTAAAAATTGCTCTGAGAAAAGTTGTAATACTTGTACCGCTTTTTCATCTTCATTACGCTTCACTAACTGTAACGAGTCGTCTAACAACCCTGTTAGCTCATTCCACTCTTCAGCATATATACGTAACGGAAACATTATAATTAGAAATGCTATCAATCCAATTAATGTTCTCTTCATCCCGGTCCCCCCTATAACTACTAGTACAAAATATGTTAATTGGGACAAGAATAGAACAGAACTGAACCGAAAAATATATTATCGTTTTACAAAGAAAAAATTCTCTTTAAGCAGAGAATTTTTTCTTTGACATCCTTTTCTTTTTTACGAAATATCTATATAAGCTATAACAAAGTATACTACCACCTAAAATGAATAATAAAATAGCACACGCAGCATGCATAAAGAACTCCTCTGGTAGCATTAATATAACTGGATCCGTTTCAATATCAAACATCCAATAATCATTACTGAATAAAAGCTTATGGAATAATACAAAGCTCTTTTCAAAATTAATAGCGATTGGTAACATAAGCGCTATCGGAAAAATGATTGTTAAAATCGATCCGTGCAGTAAAAACTTTTCATTTTTCTTTTTTAATAAATAAATTCCACCTATCACTGCAATCATAATTGTCGCATACATCACATATTGAATCTTTACTAAAATATTTTTAACATCTACAAAATGAATACGGCCATTTGTAGACATATCTAATGTTGGCAAATGTAATGCTCCGTCATAAAACGGGGATAAATATGTAATAAGCACATCGTAATTTCTTTTAATTTCATCCTTCGTCATATCCGCTAAATCAGGAATATTTAAAAAATCAATTTCAAAATAATACAGCCATTTTCCATACACAACTGCCGTTGTTGCGAGTGCAAAAATAGAAAATGCTATGCTATATGAAACAACTAAAGTAATCAATCGATCCAATATTTTTGTACCACTCTTATTTTTCTCCATGTTCTCCCCCTAAATGTTCTAACCATCATAAAGAAAATTGTTTCCTGTGCTCACGTAAGCAACAATAATATGTAATACATAGTACAGCAACGCTTAACCAAAACGTAAAATAACCAATTTCCTCTACAAACAAATGCATAATTCCATATCGTGGCATTTGCCAAAATAAATAATCAATTGCATCGTTATGCAACGTCCATACACCCGCTACTATAAAATGCCATTTTTTTATACGGTAAAATGGAGCATATAAAACACCTTGCACTGCCATCGCAAAGTGCGAAAGCATTAACATGTAGCCCATAAGGCCAATAGGACCTTTTACGTAAATCATAATCGCATTTACAACAACAGCCCAAATACCATATTTTATTAAAGTAACAATCGCTAGCGCTTCTATTAATCCCCAGTTTCTCTTTGTCAAAAAAGCAATTAAAACAAAGACAAAAAAGAGACTCGCCATAGGACTATCTGGTACAAACGGCCAAAATATAGGTGACGTTTCTTTCAGTTGATTTCCGTACCATATAAACCCGTAAATTGTACCTAATATGTTAACAACCAATAAAAATAATAATACCGAGCGTTGTCTTAACATTGCATACAAGTACACCAATCTGTATGTCCAACACCTTTCAAGCAAAGTAATTCATTCACTAAATCCTACTCTATTATAACAAACTTCATCCAACTAAATAGAAAAGCTGACTACAAATTTTGTAGTCAGCTTTTTATTATTTTTTATTATACTTTGCAACGAATTCCGAAAGCTTCTTCAGTTCCTCATCTGTACCTTTAAATACACCTTTAGGCATGGAACCTTTTCCATCTTTCGCAATTTTAGCAATTTCTTCTGGCTTTAAAGTTAAGTTTTGCAGTGCTGGTGCTGCCGCCCCGCCCTGTAAGTTGTCACCATGACATGTTAAACAAGTATTTTTTTGCATTAATTTATAGCCATCATCATTTTTATCAACTGGCGCGGTTTTTACAATTGCTCCTTGTTTCTTTGCAGCTTCCCAGTCGTGGTGTGCTACAGATTCCCAAGTTAAAAAGATAATCGATGCAATTGCTAAAAGCATAAATCCAGTTGCTACAGGACGCTTCAATGGACGTCTTTCTGGACCTCGATCAAGAAATGGAGCTAACAGTAATGCACCAAACGCAATCCCTGGCATAATAAACGCTCCAATTACAGTAAATGAACCGGAAGCATAAGAATACTTTAATAACTGATACAAGAATAAGAAATACCAATCTGGAAGTGGTATATATCCAGCATCTGTTGGATCCGCCATTCTCTCAAGCGGCGACGGATGCGCCACTGTTAAACATAAATAACCGATTAAAAAAACTGCACCAACCATCCATTCTTTTAACAAGAAGTTCGGCCAAAATGCTTCTGTTTTCCCTGGGTATTCAGAATAGTCTTTTGGAATATTTGGTTTCCGAGCTACCGGTACCCGAGAATCTCCTACAAACTTCATCCCTTTGCCGCGATGCATAATCTCCCTCCTTTAGTTCTTTCCCCTTTAATTTAGCAATCTCTTATAGTGGACCGGAAATACCTTGTTTGCGAATCATGATGAAGTGGAAGGCCATTAAACCTAGAAGTGCTGCTGGTAAGAAGAAGACGTGAATAGCAAAGAAGCGAGTTAATGTTTGAGCGCCAACAATTTCGGAATGACCAGCGAGTAATGTTTTAATATAAGGACCAATGAGCGGTGTTTGCTCTGCAATTTGAATCCCTACTTTTGTAGCAAATAAAGCTTTCATATCCCACGGTAATAAATATCCGGTAAAACCAAGACCTAACATAACAAAGAAAATAAGAACACCAACAATCCAGTTTAACTCACGGGGCTTTTTATACGCACCTTGGAAGAAAACTCTGAGTGTATGTAAAAACATCATTACAATTACGAGACTAGCACCCCAGTGGTGCATACCACGAACAATTTGCCCATAAGCAACTTCATTTTGTAAATAGTAAACTGATTCCCAAGCATTTTTAATATCAGGCACATAATACATCGTCAAAAACATTCCAGATAAAATTTGAATTACAGTAACGAAAAAGGTAAGTCCTCCAAAGCAATAGACGAATGCAGAAAAGTGATGTGCCGGGTTTACATGTTCAGGTACTTCATGATCAGCGATATCACGCCATATCGGTGTAATATCTAATCTTTCATCTACCCAATCATAAATTTTATTTAACATCTACTTTGCACCCCCTCTTGGCTTCGCTTTTCCTAGATACAGCGTTCCATCTTTCACTTTAGACTCGTACACATCCAGCGGAGCAAGGGGTGGCGTACCTTTAATGTTCATCCCATCTTTTGTATAACGACCCCCGTGACATGGACAAAAGAATTGATTCGGATGTGCTTTGTCCGAATTCCAGTTAACTGTACATCCTAAATGTTTACATACTGGAGAGAACGCAACAATGTCTCCGCTTTCATCTTTATGAACCCAAGCCGATTTTGGTTCTTCAGACTTGTACCAACCATCAACCTGTTTCACTTTAAAATCGAAACGCTTCGGCTCTGTTGTAATATCCTTTACTTGCGCAACAGCAACCATATCTGTTCCGGCTTCTTTTCTTAATACCGGATCAAGCGCAAATCGCGTCATCGGCATTAAAATACCGGCAGCCATAAAGCCTCCTACCCCTGTGAGTGTGTAATTTAAAAATTGTCTTCTTGACACGCGATGTTCTTTCTCGCTCACGAAAATTTCCCCCCTCTATCAGAAATTGTCCCCTCGTGATAAATTATATAAAAAATAAAAACTAGGACACTATCATGATATAATACGCTCATGCACAGGTCAATATCATACTACTCATAATAATAAGAACTTTCTGTTTATTGCGAGTTTCCCCACTTCTCTTCCAACATCACCATTATATTTTTTATATGTGCATGAATAACTTCTCTTTTTGCTTGATCACTAAATTGTTCTAATGCTAATGAAGGAAACCAAAATAAATCTCCCTGTAACTCTTGCATATCCTCTTTCCATGAAAAATCACTTGTAACATAAGCAATATGCTTAAAACCTTCGCTTCGTAAATGATTTGTCCATTCTTGCAAACGACCTTTTTCATTCTTTTGACTTTCTACCAAATAAGTAAACGCAGGTAGTAAAAGCACTCTTCCTTTATACTCTCTTTCCAATTCCGTGCTCAACAATTCGATAAATTCACCTTGTTCTACAACCATTTTCATTTCTTGTGCTGCCGAAATTGATAAAAGCGGTATTACTCCTGTATCAACATACTCTCTTGCTTGTTCAAACTGTTCCACATCTTTTACACTCCACTTCAAATTCCTTCCCTCCTTCACTTGCAAATGACAGAACTTTCACTTTATATATATTAAACCATACTAAAAGAGGTAAAAAAAGAAAAACTACCCAATATAGGTAGTTTTTCTTGGCGAAAGTCTGAAATTTGTAAAAATTTATTAATCCAAATAAATTCTATAAAGTCTTTAACTCGGCCGTTAATCTATGAAACGCTTCCTTATCTTGCTTATCTAACGCTTCATCAATTTGTTTCAAAAGGCGTTCTCTCCTAAATGAAAATACACTTTCTTCCAAAAACCTTTCTGCAAGTAAACGATCTTTTTCATTTACTTCAATATGCTTTGGTAGATATGGGTTTTCTTCTAATACAGCTACATAATTCGCATTTTGAAACGATGATTTAAAGTTGAGTTGAATATAAATATCCTCATCTCGATTTAAACGAATATCATGAAACGATTTTTCAGCATCTGTTGTCATAACATTTTGTTTAAAAAAGTGAAACGGTGTGTCTTTCACACAATTCGCTGACATCACTAAGCCACGCGGACAATATTTTGCATGCTCTACGAAGTGGACTTTATGCATCAATTGGTCGTGACTCATTAAATAATTCAGAATCCATACACATTCACGCTGTTTCAGTTGGTAATTATTCAAAAACCATTTTACAAAATCCTTCTTCTCGTTTACAGAAACAGGGGTATTCATAGCAATTAAGTCCCTCCTCTGTCTTTCTCTTTTCTTTTTAGATTCAAGAAGCGGCATTCAGTTTCCTTCCAACTTATGAAAAATCCTCTAAATTATATAACAACTCTTCAATATGAATTTGTGTCGGGTCTAGTTGTAATAACTGGGTAAATACTTCTTTCGCCTCTTTTCGCTTTCCTTCTTCCAATAAGAAATAACCGTATTCTTCTAAGAAGTCTGGATGATTCTTAAAAGAAGTATATGCACTTTCATAGTGTTTTAATGCATCCGAATACATTTCTAATTGTTTTTTTGCATACGCAAGGTCCCAAAGTAGTTGTGTATCTGGTTCTCCACTATCAATAGCACGCTCTACAATTGCAATTAACTCTTCGTACTTTTCTTGTCCTTTTAAGATATACGCATATTTTAATGTTGCGCCTAAATGCCCTGGGTCTAACTCAAGTGCTTTTTGAAGAACTTCCTCTGCTTCTACTATTTTTCCTAATTTCGCCGCAATGTTCGCTAACTCTACATAAAACGGAACTGAAAGCTCATCTACTTTAATTCCTTCATGAAGCGTTTCATAGCTTTCTTGAAGCATTCCTTCTTTTTCATAGCTTTTCGCTAAATACATGTACAGTGATGCGTACTCAGGGTCTAATTCTTTTAGTTCTTGCCAAGCACCGATTGCTCTCTGATATTCTTCACCTTGGTATAATGTGAAGGCATATCCAAATAATGAGTGAATATCTTTTTGTTCCTCTAGGCCTGCTTCATAATAAGAAATCGCCTCTTCCCAGTTTCCAATCGCACTTAACGTTTCTGCAAGACGAAGTGCGATTACAACACCACCCATTACTTTATGTTCAGCTAATAGCGATTCATAATAAGTAATTGCCTTTTGTTCTTCACCTTTACTACTATATAATTCTGCTAACCCAAACGTAATAACAGGTTCATCAGGCATCATTTCTTTCGCCTTTAATAGTTTTTGCTCTGCTACATCATCAAAACCTTGCATTTGGAATAAATCTGCAACAAGTAATAAAGATTGAACATATAAATCGTCATTTTCTGGAATATCATGAAGTACTTCAATCGCTTCATCTTCTTTATCTAGATCAATATATAATTCTGCTAAAAATACAGTGAATTCACTTTCTTCCGGATACAGTAAACGTAAGTCTTCAGTAATCGCTAATGCCTCATCTGTAAATCCAAGTGTATGATAGTAACGAGCGATATCATACTTCTCTTCATCATTTGCAATTTTTAATTGTTCTTTTAATAATTGTAATCCTTTTTCCGCTTCACCATTTTCAATATATGAAACAGCTTGTTCAAACTTTTGCATAAACGTCTCCTTTAATTCTAAAAAATATTCTCTTCTGTTCATTTATCATAAGCAACTCACTGTTAGAACGCAACCTTTAGAATGAGCATGCTTCTTCTTATACTTCTTCTTACAGAGTAGGTAATTGTTCAAAAGGTTCGGATATGACACCGATACCTTATCATCATCTTCTATTGTACCGCTTTCTTTTATGACCGTGCAAATAACTTCTCTCACTAATTATCAAGCCATACAAACCGTGATTTACAGAATAACTTAATTACCAGTCTTCAACCTTTATTTTTAATACGATAAAAAAGGCTCCTATAATAGGAGCCTTCACAATCTCTTAAGAATATGTTTCTTCTTTCTGTACTTGCTCATTTACAAGCTCTTTCAGCAACTCTATAATTTCATCATTTTCTTCTTTCAAACCGACCGTAATACGAATACCATCATCGATACCAAATGCAGCACCAGAACGAACGATATATCCTTTTTTCATTAATCGTTCGAAAGCTTCATTACCTGGTATACCAAGTTTTAAGAAAATGAAATTTGTTTGAGATGGATAATAGAATACGTTATATTCTTTACAAAATGCATAATACTGATTTAGACCTTCAGCATTCTTTTTCACACAATCTTGTAAAAAGGCTTGATCTTCTAATGCAGCGAGTGCTACAGATTGCGCTACAGTTGATGTATTGAATGGTAACCTCGCTACTTCTAGCTGTCCGATTAACTTCGCATCCCCAATCGCATATCCGATACGAAAAGCAGCTAAACCATATGCTTTTGAAAACGTGCGTAAAACCATAAGATTTTCATACTTTTCAAGAAGTGGCAATGTTTGCGGATAGTCTTCTGCTTCCGCGTATTCATAATATGCTTCGTCCATAATAACGAGAGCCGACTTAGGAACTGATTCTAAAAATGAAAGTAATTTTTGTTTCTCAACATATGTACCTGTCGGATTATTCGGATTACAAATCCATACAATTTTCGTTTTATCATCTACTTGCTCTAGCATTGCATCTAAATCGTGAATACCGTCTTTAAGTGATACTTCACGAACTTCTGCTCCTTCAATAACAGCATGGTGATGATATTGTGAAAACGTAGGATTCGCCATTACAACGTTTGTTCCTTCATGTAGTAACGCTCGGCTAATCATTTGAATGACTTCATCTAATCCACTACCAAATAGTAGTTGTTCTGCTTTTACACCTAAATGTTCCGCTACTTTTGTCCGAAGTTCAAAGGCATATCCATCTGGATAAAGGGCATATTGGCTCGCTAAAGAAGTTAATGCTTCTGTCACACGCGCTGAGCAACCGAATGGATTTTCGTTCGATGCTAATTTCACAATTTTCGATAATCCATATTCCCTTTTTACTTCTTCAATGTTTTTCCCAGGCACATACGCTCTCAAAGTTAACAATTGCTCTTTCACTCTCATTTTTCTTCCCCCAGTCATTTCATTCAATTTGATTACAATACAGTTATAGCCCCTTACTGTAATCTTTTATCATAACCGTCACTATTACGAGAATACCTCTAAATGAGCACTTCACAACACTTCGCTATCATTTTAAACCATATCTTTTTGAAATGCCTCTAACGCAATATGAACAGTCTCATCTGAAATAGATACGACATTCACTACCCCATATTCCTGCATAAGCACCATATGAATTGCTCCTGCATTTGCTTTCTTATCTTGTTTCATCAATTGAACGAGGCGCTCTACATTCAAATCTCTTGGCATTTTTGGATAGCCGTATTTCAAGAACCACTGCTTCATATCTTCATAAGCAAGATCAACCTTGTACACTTGCTCACTTAAAAATATGGCGAATAACATTCCAACCGCTACGCCGTCACCGTGAGTAATATTCCCATACCCTAGCTCTTTTTCAAGAGCATGTCCTAACGTATGTCCAAAGTTCAAATGGGCACGTACACCCTTCTCTGTTTCATCTTGTGACACAACATTTGCCTTTACAGGAATCGCCTTCGTTAATATATGGATTAACTTCTCATCACGAAGATCCGCTAATGTTTGCACTTCTTCTTTTAACCAATGATATAGCTCCACATCACCAATAAGAGCATGCTTTATCACCTCTGCATAACCTGAACGCCACTCTTTTTCAGGAAGAGACTGTAAAAACGGTGTATGATATACAACCGCTTCTGGCTGATGGAATGCACCAATCATATTTTTACCTAACGGATGATTAATCGCTACTTTCCCACCTACTGCGCTATCGTGCGCTAATAAAGTCGTCGGAACCTGCACAAAGCGAATACCCCGCATAAAAGATGCAGCAACAAAACCAGCTAAATCTCCAATCATTCCGCCTCCAAGTGCAAGAATTAAAGAATTTCTATCTAATTTATTTTCAAGAGCTGACGTATGAGCCGCATAGAAATTTTCGAAAGACTTCTCTTTTTCGCCACTTGGTACAACAAACGAAAACACGTCCTGCTCCACTTGTAATGCATCGATAACTGTCTGTAAATGTAGTGATGCAACAGCTTCATCTGAAATGATCATTACGTTAGATACAGCTGGCTGCATATTTTGAACGATCATTGTTAAGTTTGACAACGCTTCTTTACCAACATGTACATCATATTCTTTTGATTTCGTTTGAATATGTATGTTTCCCATTAAAATCCCCTCGCATATTCATTATGTTTCTCAATATTTTCACGAATTAGTTCCATACGATCTAATCCGAATTGTTCTATTAAAGCTGTTGCTAATTCCCAAGCCACAACCGCTTCTGCAACGACACTAGCTGCTGGCACTGCACAACTATCTGAACGTTCAATGCTCGCTGTAAAAGGCTCTTTCGTATCAATATCTACACTTTGAAGAGGTTTATAAAGTGTAGGTATCGGTTTCATCACACCGCGCACAACAATTGGCATTCCAGTCGTCATACCGCCTTCTAATCCACCTGCATTATTTGTTCTTCTTGTATATCCATGCTCCTCATTCCATAGAATTTCATCATGAACTTCACTTCCCGGTCTATGCGCTGCTTCAAAACCAATTCCAATCTCGACACCTTTAAAAGCATTAATACTCATAATTGCAGCTGCTAATTTCGCATCCAGTTTTCGATCATAATGCACGTAGCTACCTACTCCAATTGGCATTCCTTCCACAATTACTTCAACGATTCCACCAATTGAATCACCATTTGCTTTCGCATCATCAATCGCTTTCATCATTTGGTTACCAGCTTCGTCATCTAAGCAACGTACAGGAGATGCTTCTGTAATACTCTTTAATTCTTCAATTGAACTATACGTAACCTCCTTAGCTTGTACACCGCCAATTTCAATTACATGGCCCGCCACTTTAATACCAAGTTCTGCTAACACCTTTTTAGCAACCGCACCAGCAGCAACACGCACCGTCGTTTCGCGCGCTGACGAACGTTCCAGTACATTCCTCATATCTCTATGACCATATTTAATTGCACCATTTAAATCAGCATGCCCAGGCCTTGGTTTTGTCACTTTCCTTTTTATCTCTTTTTCTTCCTGCTCAGTTAAAGGCTCTGCCCCCATAATTTTTGTCCAATGGGCAAAATCACGATTTTCAACAACGAGTGCAATAGGGGAACCTAATGTTTCTCCATGTCTAACACCACTTAAAATTTGCACTTGATCCGTTTCAATTTGCATGCGTCTACCACGCCCATATCCCTTTTGCCTTCTAGCTAACTCTTCGTTTATATCATCCGCTACTAAAGACAATCCTGCTGGAACACCTTCTATAATCGTTGTAAGTTGCGGACCATGAGATTCACCAGCTGTAATATATCGCATACGTTATTCCTCTTTTCGTATATGTATTTATCTCACTATATTAACTTTTATCATTCTAAAAATATTAAAGAAATTATATCATAAATCGACCATTTTCTTATTCTATATTTCCGATAGGCCTAATTTAAATATCAATATATCATAACAGCTCAAACTTCGTAACTAATTGAAAATAAAAAAAGTGCAAGAAGAATACCCCTATTCTCCTTGCACTTTTTACTATTATCACAGTGATTAAAGCGTTTACAAATTATTTCAAAATAATTAGTAAATCCATTCATTCATTAATTTTGAGTAGTCAACTAATTCTTCTTCTTTAAAGAAAATAGCAATCTCGCGCTCTGCGCTTTCTAAAGAATCAGAACCATGAATAATATTTTTCGCAACAGTTACACCGAAATCTCCACGAATTGTTCCAGGAGCTGCTTCATGTGGTCTTGTTTTCCCCATCATGTTACGCGCTGTATCTACTACACCTTCACCTTGCCATACCATTGCGAATACAGGTCCAGATGTAATAAAGTCTACTAACTCACCAAAGAAAGGTTTTTCCTTATGCTCAGCGTAGTGTTGTCCAGCAATTTCCGGAGTGACTTGCATTAATTTTGCACCAACTAATTGAAAGCCTTTTTTCTCAAAACGAGCTACAATTTCCCCAATGAAGGCACGTTGTACACCGTCTGGTTTTACCATTAGAAATGTTTTTTCCATAAAAAATCTCTCCACTTCTGAATTATGTATGTAATTGTATATCCCCACACACATATTATCACCCTTATCACAATTGTGCAATAGTTTTGAAATAGAGAGATTATTTTATTTTTTAGAATAAACATTAAAATTTTCGTTTTCCAATATACTTTGCAACATTTTGTAATGCATACTTTGCTTTTCCACGTGGGAGTGGTTTTATTATTTCTAAAGCTTTATGTAAATAACGTTCACTAAACGCAAATGCTTGATCAATTGCTGGACTATTTTTTACAGCATCAATAATTTCTTGCATTTCACTTGCTGTTGTATTTTCATGTACAGATGTGATTTTTTGACGAAGTACTGGATCTTCCATCGCATATAAAGCAGGGAGCGTTATGTTTCCTTGTAATAAATCTCCACCAGCAGGTTTTCCAAGTTTCTCTTCTGTGGAAACGAAGTCTAAAATGTCATCAATAATTTGATAAGACATTCCTACAAAATACCCATACCAAAATAGACGATTTACTGTATCACGATTAGCACCAGCAGCAATCGCTCCCAATTGACAACTCGCGGCAATTAATAATGCTGTTTTTCGCTTTATTCTTCTTAAATACGTTCTTAAATTTTGGTCATAATTGTATTTATCTTTAATTTGTTCAATTTCACCTTTACAGACTTCTAAAATAGTATGTGATAACGCTTGATGCGCCTCTGGGATTTCGATATTTGTTATACATTCAAGAGACTTAGCGAACAAATAGTCCCCTGTATACATCGCAATACGATCTCCCCATTTCGCATTCACAGTCGCACTGCCGCGTCGTAAAAATGCAGCATCAATAACATCATCGTGAACAAGAGAAGCCATATGAATAAGCTCTAACGCAACAGCAACATGCTTAATCGCATCTAACTTATAATCTCCAAATTTCCCTGCAAGCAACACAAATACAGGACGAATTCGCTTCCCACCAGCTTCAATAAGTTGTAATGCTGCCTCTTCTACTAATGGCTGTTCAGAAGCAACTGTCTTTTTTAATTCTTTTTCTATCACATTAATATCCGATCGTAAAAAAGAGTACATAAGTTGTAACTTCATATTGTTCACCTTAACCTAAAACTTCTTTTTTCTTTTTTCTATTTTGATTCTGGTTTAATACCTAAATGCATCGCTGCTACCCCAAAAGTAAATGGTTTCACTTGCACACGTTCAAGTCCAGCTTGCTCAAACATTTGGGCCAATTCTTTCATCCCTGGGAATGCACTAGCAGATTCTTGAAGCCATGAATATTCTTTATAACTTTTCGCAAACATCTTTCCAAATAACGGCATGATATATTTAAAGTATAAAATATACCCTTGTCGAAAACCAATCATTGTTGGTTGAGATGTTTCTAAACAGATTACTTTTCCACCTGGTTTTACTACACGCGTCATTTCTTTTAATACGTGCATATAATCCGGTACGTTACGTAAACCAAACCCAATTGTTACATAATCAAACGTATTATCTTCAAATGGAAGCTCCATTGCATTCCCATGTAGAAGTTCTACTTGTTTTAATTGTAACGCCTCTACCTTTTGCTTACCGACAGATAACATATTTTCACTGAAGTCTAAGCCAACAACCTTTCCTTGCTCACCTACCGCTCCAGCTAGCGCAATTGTCCAATCTGCGGTTCCGCAGCATACATCAAGCGCTTTACTGCCAGGTTGTACATCCATAATTCGCATCGTTTCTTTACGCCACGCTTTATGTCTTTGAAAACTAATTACAGAATTCATCACATCGTATTTATCAGAAATCTTTTCAAATACGTCATGTACTCTTTCTTCTTTTGATTGTTGCATGCTCGTACCTTCTTCCAATGTAAAATTGCTTATGTCTTCTATTTATCCCTTAACACAGAATTTATTTCATTTACGTCTGTGTGATTTTCTAAAAATTGTTTTTCTTTCTTTCTCAATTCCATCATCCAACCATTAATCACTACTTCTGCTTTATCCCCTAAAGCATCTTGCACCGCTTGAAAAACAGGTGAATGTTGTTTATCAGCATACAATTGAATTTCTTTTTGAAGGCGATTTCCACCTAATACGTATGTGACAAATGGCTTCCAATGTGATAAATGAAAATGATCACATGTTTTTTGAAGGAGCGCAGACTCAATCGTTACTACGCTTTTCATTATGTCATCCGTCGTTTCATGCGCTTTTTGGTATAACATAATTTTGTGTTCATTTATCTCTTTAATTCCTTCAGCAAGTGCACGAATTAAAACAATATCACGATTCATAGACAATAAATAATAATATAGTCCACTATAGTAATCGCCTGCAAGTACTGTTAATTGACGACATTTATGGAATTCAATCTCTTCCTCGCCTGCTTTATTTGATACCCTTTCATGCGTATCAAGCGCAATTTGTACAAGCATAATTGTTACTACGTAATGCTCAATTTGTTCTATATGTAAGTTTGCACTCTTTAAAGCACCATATAACAATGCTATCTTTTCTTCATCAATAAATGGTTCTTCAATATAGTTTATAAAATAAGGATGGCGTAATTTCTCCATCAATTTCTCTTTTATACCCGCATACCCTCCGTAGATGTCACACACAAAAAATCACCCTTGTTTTCTAATTCATAAAACTTATTATAACACATACACTCTATTTTCTATAACCAAAACTTGGCTACACCTACCATTCATGTAAGCAATCTTTCTAATCTCACTCTGTCTAGCTAAAACTATATCATTCATTTACTAAAAAAAAAAGAAAAGCAGTTTCCCGCTTTTCTTTACTTCGCTTTAATAAACGATAAAATTTCACTGCGCGCTGCAGCATCATTTTCAAGCACACCACGCACTGCTGTCGTTACTGTTTTCGCACCTGGTTTTTTCACACCACGCATCGTCATACACATATGTTCTGCTTCTACTACTACCATTACACCATGAGGCTCTAGTACTTCCATAATAGAGTTCGCTACTGTTGATGTAATACGTTCTTGCAGTTGTGGACGACGTGCAATTGTATCTACAGTACGAGCTAATTTACTTAACCCTGTCACCTTTCCACCTTGCGGAATATATGCAACGTGAGCAACTCCATAGAATGGAACTAAATGATGCTCACACATCGAATAAAATGGTATATCTTTTACTAGTACAAGCTCTTCGTGATCTTCTCCGAATACTTTATGCAAATGCTCTTTCGGATCTTCATGCATACCTGAGAACACTTCTGCGTACATTTTTGCAACACGCTTTGGCGTATCAAGTACTCCCTCACGATTTGGATCATCCCCAATCGCCTCTAAAATAAGGCGTACTGCATGTTCAATTTGTTCTAAATTAACTTTTGCCATCCGCTAGCCCTCCCGAAAACCTAAAAGTGATACGAACACATTCTAGCATATTTATGTTTTTAAAAGCAAAAAGAAGAGTTCCCAAAAAGGAAACTCTTCTTCCCTGTTAATATGTAAGGATTATTTAACCGCATCTTTTAACGCTTTACCAGGTTTGAATGCAGGTACTTTACTTGCAGCGATTTCAATCTCCTCACCTGTTTGTGGGTTACGACCTTTACGAGCCGCACGCTCACGAACTTCGAAGTTACCGAATCCGATCAGTTGTACTTTATCACCTTGTTTTAAAGCTTCTAAGATAGAATCAAAAACAGCGTCTACTGCTTTTGTTGCGTCCTTTTTAGAAAGGGAACTTGCTTCTGCAACAGCATTGATTAAATCTGTCTTGTTCATGCCATTCACCTCCTCCCAAAGATAAGACTGTATAATGATCATAAAATGAGTCTTACTTTCATTTGTAGGCAATTTTTACAAATTCTATACTACAAAGATGTAGATAAATCATTATCAACGCCTATATTATACGATTCTCCTTTATAATTCAATATTTTTAAGGAAATTGTTACTCTGAAAATGTGAAAATCTGATGAAACTTGACAATTTACAACAATGTATTAGATAATGACTGTTTATTTTTCTATTTTATAATCGGAAAAACAAAAAATCCCTCTACAGTGAGAGGGATTTTTCTTATAGTATAATCGCAATTAATCCGCCAGATCCTTCATTAATAATTCTTTCTAGCGTTTCTTTTAATTTATATCTAGCATTTTCTGGCATTAAAGATAATTTCGCCTGAATTCCTTCTCGAACAATCGAGCTAAGCGAACGTCCAAATATATCAGAATTCCAAATTGATAACGGGTCATCTTCAAAATCTTGCATTAAATAACGAACTAATTCTTCACTTTGCTTTTCAGTACCAATGATCGGCTCAAACGTTGACTCTACATCTACTTTAATCATATGAATAGATGGCGCTACCGCTTTTAACTTCACACCAAACCTTGAACCATGACGAATAATTTCTGGCTCATCTAAGCTCATATCCGCTAGCGCAGGGGCTGCTACACCATATCCTGTTTGCTTAACCATACGCAATGCATCTGCCACTTGGTCATATTCTATTTTCGCATGAGATAAATCGAGCATAAGCTTCAATAAATGATCTTTCCCTCGAATTTCTACTCCTACTACTTCTTTTAAAATCTGATCATATAATTCATCTGGCGCATATAAATCAATCTCCGCCACACCTTGCCCCATATCAATGCCAGCTAGGCTCGCTCGATCAATAAATTCATATTGACTAAACTGCCAAACAACGCGATCCACATCACGAAGACGTTTTATATCCTTCACAGTTTCTTGAACTGCTTCTTGATAACTTTGACGCAACCAATGCCCTTCATTTAGCACCATTACCCAGCTCGGAAGGTTCACATTCACTTCTAATACAGGGAATTCAAATAGCGCTTCACGAAGTACATTATATACATCTGTTTCTCTTAAACTCTCCACACTCATTGCAATAACCGGGATATCATATTCTTCTGATAAACTTTGGCGTAATTGCTCTGTATCTGGATGATACGGCTGTACCGTATTAATTATCATAATGAAAGGTTTTCCTACTTCTTTCAACTCATTTACAACGCGTTCTTCTGCCTCTATATAATCTCTTCTTGGAATTTCACCAATTGTTCCATCTGTTGTAATTACAACACCAATTGTTGAATGTTCTTGAATTACTTTACGCGTGCCGATTTCTGCAGCTTCATGGAATGGAATAGGTTCTTCATACCAAGGGGTATTAATCATGCGCGGGCCATTCTCATCTTCATAGCCCTTCGCTCCTGGAACCGTATATCCAACACAATCTACTAATCGAATGTTCACTTCAAGTCCTTCATCTACTTCGATAGAAACCGCTTGGTTTGGAACAAACTTCGGTTCCGTCGTCATAATTGTACGACCAGCAGCACTTTGAGGCAATTCATCCTGCGCTCTTTGACGGTCAGACTCATTCTCAATATTTGGAATAACTACAAGTTCCATAAATTTTTTAATGAATGTTGATTTCCCTGTTCGAACAGCTCCTACAACTCCAAAATAAATATCACCGCCTGTTCGTTCTGCAATATCTTTAAAAATATCTACCTTTTCCAAGTGATTCCCTCCCTCAAAATTTTTGGGAATAATTCCGCGTTTATAGTCAACTAATACCTTCTCTAACGTTGCCTATAATATCTGATATAATATAATGGTATTCTAGAAGTTCGGACAATATATCATATAATTTTGTCCAATTTCATATGACTATTAAAAAATATCTTTTGTTTGCATCGTAAGTTGTATAACATAAAAAACCTTTCTTCTAGAACTTATTCACTAAAAGAAAGGTTCATGACTTATGATTTTAAAAAAATTGGTTCTCCGTTCTTTACTGTGTACGGTAAAGAATAGGCTGGTACAAACGGGGAACCTTTCGAAAGTATATTTCGAATATCTTCTCCCTCCGTAAACTGCCCTTCATTTTTTTTCAAAGCGTCATATAAGTCGATTCTATAATCAACAAAAACTTCTCCTTTTTCATTAATTACAAAAGGAAGCCCTTTACCCGAATATGGACTTGTCACTTGTGGCACATCTTTATATCCTAGTTTTTTGAAATCCAATTCATATACACCATCTGAAATTACTTTTTTAAAAGGTGGATATTGATGTTCATCACGATACATCCTAAGTTTTAAAGATAATTCCTGAATTTGTTCAGCCATCCTAACATCAATTAACTTTACTGTTGGATTTGTTTCAACGTCTATTAATACGTATTGATATACTCCTCCACTTTCATATGCATTCCCTGGCGCTTCTTGTATGTAACGCGGAGCAATCTGTTGAAAATCGATTGGATACTTTTGATAAATAGGTGTACTCATATCCCTCGTCTTAATTGGCAATATCCCATCATTTTGCTCCTTAAATGTCACAACAGCTTTTTGAACAACCTGTAGCTGATCTTCATAAGGAACCGCATTTTGCTTCATATTTTCTTTCGGATACAGACACCCCGTTAAAAGGCTCATACAACAAAATATTAAAATAATATGGACTTTTTTCACTAGCATCACCTTTTCATACTAATATAACTTGCTCCGTATGTAGTATTTTCGAGACCATTCCATTTACTGCTGTACAGGTCCACTAAATACAACAAGAAAAATAACTATTCCTGACACAACCATAAGGGTGTACGCTACTAACGCTGTAATCCCTTTCAAAAATTTATTCTTTATTTTATGTCTACTTAATAAAATAAAACTTACTGCAAAAAACATAAATCCAATTGCCCCTAAAGCCAACCACATTTTCATAAGCCCTTCTGACATATACACACCCCTTTTTATTAATCTATTTTTATACTATTTTAACAAATTAAAATCTTTAAACAAATACAAAAAGAACATTTTACTACAAATCGCGAATATGTAACTTTAATCAATAGGTTTTTCAGCATCTTCCACCAATCTAGATAAAAATAAAACCGAAGCTATTGTATCTCTCGCTTCGGTTGACCAAATATGCCCAAAAACAGCTCTATTCCCATTCTTTCATGGCTATCATATGCAATCTACAAACTCTTTGTTTCTCATAATTTATTTTTTAAACATTTTGCTTAACGAGCCAAAATCTGCTGGCATATTATTATTAATAATCGCTTTTACAATTTGATCCTCTTGCTCTTTCGGCACTTCACGTCCCGCCATAAGAGCCACTTGATGAATCAATTGACGAAGTACAGTTTCATCACGTAAATTCGCATTTTGCACGGATGATGCTAATTTAAAAATATCTTCTTTATTTACTTTCGCTTCCTTCTCAATATTATTAAAAATGTTATTATCCATTCTTTTCACCCTCTCCTCAAGTTACTCTTCATCCTATGCAAAAATAAATAAATGGTGAAAAGACCCATAAAATAAAAAAGCGACAGAAGTACAAATGTACTTCTGTCGCTTTTCTTTACAGTAAGTCAGGTATAGCTTCCACTTCATGTTTTCGAACACGTCCCATTAATGAGCCTACCGCATCTTTTACGTTATTCCCATTGAACAGCACGTCATATAAAGCAGCTGTAATCGGCATTTCAACTTCCATTTTCTCTGCCAATTCATGAGCAGCTTTCGTTGTTCTTACACCTTCCACAACCATACCCATGCTTTCTAACACTTCTTCTAAAGAATGTCCTTTTCCAAGCATATTTCCAGCACGCCAATTTCGGCTATGAACACTTGTACAAGTTACAATTAAGTCTCCCATACCAGTTAGACCAGCAAACGTTAACGGATTCCCGCCCATTTTTCTTCCTAAACGAGCAATCTCTGTTAAACCACGTGTCATCAATGCCGCTTTTGCATTATCACCTAATCCAAGACCATCAGTTATACCAGCAGCTAATGCGATAATATTTTTTAACGCACCACCAAGTTCAACTCCAACGATATCTGGATTTGTGTATACACGGAAATAACTATTCATAAATAAATCTTGTACTTCCTCAGCCGCTTCCATACGCTTTGCTGCAGACGTAACTGTTGTCGCTTGTCGTAAACCAACTTCTTCAGCATGACTCGGTCCAGACAATACAACAACATCTTTAATTAAGTTCTCTGGAATTTCTTCCTCGATTACTTCCGAAATACGTTTTGACGTACCAGGTTCAATCCCTTTACTCGCATGAATCCAAGTAATCGGTTCTGTAACAATTTCTTTCATCTCTTGTAATACATCTCTGTACGCTTTCGTCGGTACTACTAGCAGTACTGTATTTACATCTACTAATGCTTCTTCTAAAGAAGAGTAGGCTACGATTGTGCTTGGCAATGTAATGCCTGGGAGATATCGACTATTCTCATGTTTCGTATTCATTTCATCCATAAGTTCTGAGCGATTTCCCCAAATACGTACATCATGTCCATTGTCAGCTAATACCATCGCTAACGCTGTTCCCCAGCTACCTGCTCCTACTACTGTGATTTTTGTCATAAAATCACATCCTCTCCATTAGTCTCTTGCTCGAGCAATAATGTGAATCGGCGTTCCTACAAAACCGAACGCTTCACGTAAACGATTCTTTAAGAAGCGCTCATATGAAAAGTGCATTAATTCTGTATCGTTTACAAACACAACAAATGTCGGTGGTTTTACCGCAACCTGTGTCGCATAGAAGATTTTCAGACGGCTACCATTATGAGTCGGTGTTGGATTCATCGCTACCGCATCCATAATTACATCGTTTAATACGTTTGTTTGTACACGGATACTATGGCTTTCATTTACCTCATTGATAACCGGTAATAACGTTTGTGTACGTTTTTTCGTTTTTGCAGATAAGAATACAATCGGTGCATAATCCAAGAATTGGAAATGAGCGCGAATGTTTTCTTCAAATGCTTTCATTGTTTTTTCATCTTTTTTCACTGCATCCCATTTGTTTACAACGATAATAACAGCTCGTCCTGAATCATGAGCATATCCAGCGATTTTTTTATCTTGCTCAATAATTCCTTCTTCTCCGTCTAAAACAACTAAAACAACGTCAGAACGTTCAATCGCTCTAAGTGCACGAAGTACACTATACTTTTCTGTACTTTCATATACTTTTCCTTTTTTACGCATACCAGCTGTATCGATGATTACATAATCTTGATCATCTTTACTATATGGTGTATCGACAGCATCACGCGTCGTTCCTGCGATATTACTTACAATTACACGTTCTTGACCAAGAAGTGCATTTACAAGCGATGATTTCCCTACGTTTGGACGTCCAATTAAAGAGAAACGGATTGTTTCATCGTCATACGCTTCTTCTTCAATCTTTGGAAAATGATTTGCAGCTTCATCTAACAAATCACCAAGTCCTAAACCGTGTGTACCTGAAATCGGGAATGGCTCGCCAAATCCTAATGAATAAAAATCATAAATATCACTACGCATTTCTGGATTATCAACTTTATTTACCGCAAGTACAATTGGTTTTTTAGAACGATACAAAATTTTAGCAACTTCTTCATCCGCTGCAGTTACACCATCGCGACCATTCGTCATAAAAATGATAACATCTGCTTCATCAATCGCAACTTCCGCCTGTTGACGAATTTGTGTCAAGAACGGCTCGTCTCCAATATCAATTCCACCTGTATCAATAATGTTAAACTCATGATTTAACCATTCTCCCGCACTATAAATACGGTCTCGAGTTATACCTGGGATATCTTCTACGATTGAAACTCTTTCTCCAACTATTCTATTGAAAATAGTAGATTTTCCTACGTTCGGGCGGCCTACTATTGCTATTACTGGTTTCGGCATATACTTTCATCCTTTCAACTTGCTTCTGTTTATTATGTAAAAAACCCTTCTTTGTGCAAGAAGGGATTTGCATTCCAGAATATTTCTCAACGTATCAAAACACCTCACATTATAACACACGTTCCTAATGTTTCACAATAATATATACATTCTCTTGTAAGCGATGCGCAATACCATCTAAAATTGCCTCTAAATTATTTGCAACAAATTCTAGTTCCTCCATCGACTCACAAACAAATAAAGGAGCACCACCTGCAAATTTTTCTGGCGCTGTTGTAATAACTGCCAGGATAACGCTTTCTAACATCATCTCTTATCTCCCCTTCCTTTCGGGGCTTCCGATGACATATGGACAGCACTTTCTAACGTTGGTACATTTCCTATGACACTTATTGCTTTCTCTGCATCTTGATCTTGCGGTAAGACAAAAATCCCAACCCTGCCATCCTCTAAATCACGCTTTGCTAACGGTACAAGCGCTGGTGTACCAGAATCTCTATAAATCCCTAACGCCACCGAAACATCGTGTAAAATAGCTTGCCGTTGCCCTAAATTTGAGATTGTCACCATCGCATCAATTGATTTCGGTTTTAATATAAACCCCATGCCATATTTCATAATCTCTTCTTGCCTCACTGGCAATCCAATATTCATAATATAAATATTATCGATATAAAGCCCTGCTCCTTCAAAACGCAGCGGAACATGCTCAATATCTACAAGGTCATGGAGTCTTCTACCAGACATTAATTTTTTCGCAATAAAAAATGCGATTATAGCCATAATTACTCCAGCAATCCATGAACGGAACCCTATATACGCAAACGTCGTTGCAAACGACGTTAACATCGCCAAATAGTTGCGACTTTCAAAAACCAATGCAATCCCTTCAATGTACGTATTTCCACGCGGTACGAGCTCATACCCATCTAATTGTTGAAGTGTATTTCTTTCCATATTACGTACATCACGAAATTGTGTCGCTGCTAACGTAAGAAATGTAATGGCAGAAAAATCTTTTTTCAAAATAGATGGGATTGCAATCGCTCCTAAAGCTGCTGCAATTAACCCCATTGCAATATGAATAATCTTTCCATGTAGCCTCGTCGGATATTGCCGTGTATCCGTCCGAAGCATTAACACCCTTGTAACTGTCCCCGCTATTACGCCGCATAAAATGGCTGGTGTATATTCAGTCATGTATTACCCTCGCCTTTCTTTTACGTGTTTTTCTCTTAAACTGTTCCATGTATACTGATGCTTTTGCAATCCAAAACAATACTGCCATGAATAATGTAGAAACGGCGACGATATCAAAAAATGCTAAACTACCGTAATCATATGGAAAATTCAATTTCCGAAAAATAAATGTCACTAGCAACTCTCCTTGTAACATCCCTACATATAGGGAACATAATCGTAATATGCGATCCCCATGCAATAACACCGATGCATACACAAGAGCACTACTTAGCAGAAACACTCTATCCACCACAATCCAAATCGGATCATATATCTCTAACAGATGAAAACTTGTATATAACATCGCAATAATAAGTGCCGAAAGTAAGCTATATAATTTTTTCCAAACAGAATACAGCGCAATCCCTATAAAAGAAATAATACAAAGTAAAAGAGCATTTACTGATACCATGAATGAGGCGATCGTTACATGTAACGGAGAGCAAATTATAAAAATCAATATACAAGCGCCTAACTTCCACCGAATATGGTCCTTTTTCATAAAAAAGGTTACGACAACCCACCCTATCCAAGCTATAAAATAAAAAGTACTTCCATCCATCTACTTCACCTCCTATGTTTTCCATTATGGGAATTTTTTATGAAAGTTAATCCACTTTATTTACGCATAGTTTTTTCTTATAACAGCAACACTTTTAACAAGGAGGTGTTATTCATTATGGGTAAAGATCGCCAAGAACGAAAACTACGAGAATCACGCCGCGTTGAATCTGATCGTGATCAATCACTACAATATCCAGGTGCAACTGGACTTGATACACCAGAGCAGGCTCGAAAACAAAACCAGCACTAATGAACACAAAAAGACGGTTTCGATATTGTACGAAACCGTCTTTTACATAATCATTTTAATGATTTTTATTTATATCGAAATAATATTTTGTGTACTATATCCTCCTATCACTTCTTTTTACCTCCACCTATTTCCTTTAGAAAATACCAATTCCATTTTATATTACGAGAAAGAAAACAAAACAAAAAAATCAACCGAACGGTTGATTTTTTATCTCCTACTATAATGCGCAGTATCAATACCACGCTGCATTAACCAATGATATGTTTCACCTTTTACAACAAGAGGTACAGACTGCAACTCTTCTATCGTCTTCGCACCAAGAGCTGTCATAATAAATTTCAAATCTGTATGTAGAAGTTCAATTTCATCCACTAATTTCTCGATACCATCTTGCATTAAAATACGTAAAAAGTAACCAGCAAACGCAGTTGTATTCGCCCCTAATGCGATTGCTTTCGCTACGTCAAGCGCTGTCTGTATACCCCCTGATGCAATAAAAGAGAGGTTATTATTTGTAGAGGTTGCTTCAATAATCGAGGTTGCTGTTTGTATGCCCCAGTTATTAAAATAAGAAAGCATTCGCTGTCTTCTTTCATTTTCAACAGCAGCAAAATTCGTACCACCTTGCCCACCAATATCAATTGCCGTTACACCTACGTTCGCTAACTGTTGCATTGTTTCCTTGCTCATCCCAAATCCAACTTCTTTTACAATGACAGGAACTTTACTATTTAAAACAATTTTCTCTATGCGCTGAAGTACACCAGTAAAGTCACGGTCTCCTTCTGGCATCGTTAACTCTTGTATGACATTTAAATGAATTTGCAATGCATTCGCTTCAATCATATCAACGGCACGCTCTGCCTGCTCGATAGTTGCCTCACTACCTAAATTAGCAAAGAAAATACCATTCGGGTTTACCTTTCTAATCACCTTATAAGAAGCAGCCTCACTTTCATCTTTTAACGCCGCCATTTGCGACCCTACAGCCATAGCAAGGTTATGCTGTTTCGCTACATATGCTAATTGCTCATTAATATGTAACGTTTTCTCTCCTCCACCACCAGTCATCGCATTGATAAAAATCGGCGAACTTAGTGAAAGTTCGCCGATTTTTGTTTCACATGTTATTGTGTCATAATTTGAATTTGGCAAGCTTTGATGCACAAAATCAATATCATGAAAGCCATGCGTACGAGACTGACCAGTAGAAAGAGCGTATTCAATATGATCTAATTTACGTTTTGCCCTTACCACTTGTACCCCTCATTATTTCTTTAATTTTTTCAGTTGTTCACCAATAATATCACTTAATTGGAAAGTAGCAGAATCAGCATTTGGCTCATACTGACTATAATCTTCAATTACATTATTTTCCTCAAGCGCTTCTTTTATACTTAAAGAAATACGTTTCTCTGCTACGTGAACTTCAAGTACTTTCACTTTTACTTCTTGTCCCATTTCCAATACTTCATTCGGGTTTTTCACGTGACGATTTGCAATTTGAGATACGTGTACTAGTCCTTCAACGCCAGGTAAAATCTCAACGAATGCACCAAATGTAACAAGGCGTTTTACTACTCCCTCACGAATATCTCCAGCTTTTATTTCGCCAGCAACGTTTTCCCAAGGTCCTGGTTGAGCCGCTTTAATTGATAAAGAAATACGTTGTGTATCAGCATCAACAGATAACACCTTCACCTTAACCTTTTGACCTTGCTCTAATACTTCAGAAGGTTGCTCTACACGTTCGTGTGAAATTTGTGAAATGTGAACTAAACCGTCCACGCCACCAACGTTAACGAAAGCACCAAAGTCAGTTAATCGTTGCACTGTTCCTTCAACAACGTCACCTTCTTTTAATGAAGAAATTGCTTCTTTTTTCTTAGAATCTAGTTCTAATTCTACTACCGCTTTATGCGAAAGGATTACACGATTTTTTTCACGGTCTAATTCAACAATTTTCACCGCTAATGTTTTACCTTTATAGTCAGTAAAGTCTTCTACATAATGTACTTCTACAAGTGAAGCTGGAATAAAACCGCGAACACCAAGGTCCACAACTAATCCGCCATTCACAATATCTTTTACAGTAACATCAAATACATGACCAGAAGTAAATTTCTCTTGTAATTCTACCCATGCTTTTTCTGCATCAACAGCACGTTTAGATAAGACAAGATCATCTTCTTCTAATTTAATAATTTTCAACTCTAGTGTTTGATCTAATTCTACAACATCGCTTGCTTTTTCAATATGAACGTTAGCTAATTCACTAATTGGAATTACGCCATCTGTTTTGTATCCAACATTTACAAGCACTTGTTTCTCTTCAACTTTCGTTACAGAACCTGTAACAACGTCACCAACTTGTAATTCTTTTGAATCCATAACTTCTTCATTCATTTTCTCTACCATGGAAATACCTCCCTACAGAATTGACAAAGCATTTTTTTATGTATATACGAAATGAAAACAAAGTTTTCATTTGCATGTTTAAGAATCTCTCATCACATACTCTTTTTCAATACCATTCACAAGAAAATATATTAAACCTATATAAATAGTATACAGCAAAACCAGCTTGAAAAAAGTATGTTTTGAAATATAATAGCGAATATATTCTGACAGTTTTATTCCTCTTTAACTAACTTCTTACAAATTACCTCATTTGTCAAGGAAAGAGACTCACAATTCACGTATCCTTTACATTTCTATTTCAACAAAAAAAGAAAGAGGATTATCCCCTTTCTTTATTTCGCAAACACTCCTGAAACAATACTCATAATTTTTTGGACAACTTCTTCAATTGATAAAGAAGTCGTATCTAATTCCAATGCATCATCAGCCTTTTTTAGTGGAGAAACTTCGCGTTCTGAATCTAATTTATCACGCTGAGCAATTTCTTCTTTTAGCTGCTCTAAATTAGAATCGAAACCTTTATTTAAATTTTCTAAATGCCTTCTTTCCGCTCTTTCTTCAACAGAAGCAAGCATAAAGATTTTCACTTCAGCATCCGGTAATACATGTGTACCAATATCACGGCCGTCCATTACAACGCCGCCTTTTTTCGCTAACTCTTGCTGACGACGTACCATTTCTTCACGAACAAGGCGATGCTTCGCTACAATAGATACTCGATTCGTCACATCAGGTGTACGGATTACTTCAGAAACATCTTGTCCATTCAAAAATACAAGCTGCGTATTTTCTCCTTGTTGAAATTCAATATTTACATTCTTTACAACTTCCATTAACTGTTCTTCATTTTCAATATCTACTTTTTGTTCAAGGGCTGCATATGTAAGCGTACGGTACATCGCGCCTGTATCAATATAAACGTAAGAAAGTTCCTTCGCAACAACTTTTGCCACTGTACTTTTCCCAGCAGCTGCTGGACCATCTATAGCAATTGAAATTCGTTTATCCATTGTAACACCTCATTTTTTCACTTATAAAACAAAACGAAAAGCAGGTGTTCACCCTGCTTCTTTTCATTTGCTTCACGTCATTAAATCCTCAATTATTGTAGCATAATCCTTCATAGAAGAAAATGAAAACTACCTATTCACCTGCAAGATTTCTGCTTTATTTTTTACCATGACACCTTCGTAATAAACAATTTTAGATAAATATTTCACTGATGACTTATGTATAAATAACAATTGTACAACAGAAAGACAAATGAATTGTATTATTAATATACGAATAAAAATTCTCTCCATCTTTTTCAACATAATTGCCCCCTCCTATACTATATTTGCACATTTCGTTTCGTGATTTTATACATCGTACATATAGCAGTTAATTTTATTGTCATTTTCGAGGCATACTTTTATACATTTCCATTGTCGAATTTACTCAAAACATGTTATGTTCTAAATGTATTTTTTTACTTGAAAGGGGTATAAGCATTGAAAAGAATCCTAGTTTTACACACAGGTGGAACAATTGCAATGGAGGAAGATAAAGAAACTGGGGTCGTACAACCAGGTGAAAAAAATCCTCTTTTAAAATTCATTCCTGATTTAGAAGGTGATGTTGATTTAATCGTTGAAGATGTGTTCCATCTACCATCTCCTCATATGACACCGAGCGAAATGTTACAATTACAAGTCATCATTGATGAAAGAGTAAAACAAGACAACATTCATGGCGTAGTCATTACGCATGGTACGGATACATTAGAAGAAACAGCTTATTTCTTAGATTTAACAGTACAAGCAACCATTCCGATTGTTGTGACAGGTGCAATGCGCTCTAGCAATGAGTTAGGTGCTGATGGTCTATATAACTTCTTATCAGCTGTAAAAGTTGCTAGTTGTGATGAAGCTGCAGAAAAAGGTGTTTTAGTCGTATTAAACGACGAAATTCATTGCGCTACAAATGTAACGAAAACACATACAAGTAATGTCGCAACATTCCAAAGCCCACAATATGGACCAATTGGAATGGTAACAAAACGCGGTGTTGTCTTCCATCACGCTTTAGTACATCACGAAACATATACGATAAACAAAGTATCTAAAAATGTAGTTGTTCTAAAAGCATATGCCGGCATGGATGATACATTATTAGCAGCAATCGAAAATCTTCCTGTAGACGGTATTGTTATCGAAGCGCTTGGACAAGGTAATCTACCTCCAAGAACACTTCCTAGTCTAGAACGATTATTAAATAAAGGTATTCCTGTCGTATTAGTTTCTCGCTGTTTCAACGGTATCGTTCAAGACGTATATTCGTATGAAGGTGGCGGTAAACACTTAAAAGATATGGGCATTGTATTCACATACGGCTTAAATGCACAAAAAGCACGCATTAAATTACTTGTCGCATTAGAGAATACAAATTCTCATGAATCCATTCAAAATATGTTTATGCACGAATAAAAAGGAGCTGTCGAGGTTTTCCCGACAGCTCCTTTTTATTTTTCTCTTGATGCAATAGTTTGTGCAATCGCATCTCCATGAAATCTACCGTTCTCGATAAATATTTCATTTGCATTATTTCCAGCAGCTATGACACCTGCAATGAAAATATTTTCAGCATTCGTTTCCATTCTATCCTCTGTATAAATTGGACGTCCTGTTTCTTCATCAATCTTAACACCCATCTTTGTTAAGAAGCTATGATCAGGATGATAACCAGTCATCGCAAATACAAAATCATTTTGGATTGTAAAATCTTCACCATCAACTGTAAACGTTAATGTATGCTCAGTAATTTCTTTCACATGAGCCCCGAAATGCATTTGAATTGTGTCGTTTCGTACTAACGCCTCAAATTCCGGCAAAATCCAAGGCTTTATGCTTGGTGAATACTCACTTCCACGATACAGTACCGTTACACGCGCACCAGCTTTAACAAGTTCTAACGCGGCATCTACACTCGAGTTTTTCCCACCTATAACTACTACATCTCGATCAAAATAAGGATGCCCCTCTTTAAAATAGTGAGCTACTTTCTTCAATTCCTCACCTGGAACATTCATATAATTTGGATTATCATAATATCCAGTTGCTACAACAATATATTTCGCTATATATATTTCTTTACTTCCGTCACGCTTTGTCGTCTCAACCTGAAAAACTTCTCCATCGTTTTGAACTTTCTCCACTCGCTCAAAAGCATTTACACGTACAGATTTACGTTTTACTACTTCACGATAATACGCAAGCGCTTGATTTCGAACTGGCTTACGATTTTCTGTAATAAAAGCTACATCACCAATTTCTAATTTTTCACTAGAAGAGAAAAATGTTTGATGAGTTGGATAATTATAAATGGCATTTACAATGTTTCCTTTTTCAATTACTAACGGATTTATCCCTACCTTTTGCAACGAAATCGCTGCCGCTAATCCGCACGGACCGCCTCCGATTATAATAACTGTTTCTTTCTGCATACTCGTCCACTCCTAGTCTTCTACCAATACACTATTTATAAAAACAAGAAAAAACCTACTTACAGCAGTAGGCACCTATCTTTATTGTATTCATTTTTCATATATTTGTCATCTAAACGAAACGTACATCCGATAGACATCTGCTAAAAACTGCTGAAATTTAATACCTTGTTTCCCTAATACATTCTCAGGATCAATCTTTCTAGCTGGATCAAGCGTTTTATGTGACACGATATCTTTTTTCGGATTTAAACCAAAATTTTGGCATAAATACGCATGATACCATGTAAAACGATTATATGCTTCCCAAAAGTTAACATCACCGCCATAACAAAGTTCCACTCCAATGGCCGCCTTATTCGCGTCATAGCCGTATAAGTCATTATCCGTCGGCACACCATATCGAACATGATATGCAACTTCATTTATAGGAATAATCTCCAATATTGTTTTATCATCTATAAATGTATGCGCCGAAGCTTTCGGTTGTAATTCATTAAAGTAATCTCGATTTCCTATCGCATTGCTTCCAGGATTCCCCGTATCATGACTTACAATAAATCTCACTTTAGTTAGAGGAATCCCCGGTCGTGAACTTCCATATCCTATATAGTTGCGCTCTATAGGAAACATCGCCATTGCTACCAACTCCCGCTCTAGAAGATTACCTTACTTCCTTATATATGTATTCGGTAGCAATGTCCTTATCGCATATTTCTTACGCGAAGAGAAAATCGAAAATATTTGAAGTGAACACCATAAACAACAAGATACTTACCGCCACTCCATAAAAACCGTAAAACCAAACACAATCTTCTTTCGTATCTAAACCGAAAAATTTGTTTACCGATTGTAATAATGTGCCACGCTTGCTTTGTTTGTTTCGTAATACTTCCACTCGCTCTACAACATCTGCTGGCATCATAAATCTTTGGTCTACTGTCATTTTCATCATTTATCTCTCCTTAAAATCATTTCCGTTTTGTTTATCTAAGGAGAGTATAGCACGTTTGTTCGCATAGAACAAGCGTTCTTTTTATTTTTATTTTATTTTATTTTTCAGCAAGCCAAGTAAAAATTGAGATTACAACGGCAATAATCGGCCCTACTACAACCATACCAAATATCAAAAACAGTAGCCCTTCCCCGAATATCCGAACAGTACTTATTTTTCGAGCTTTCACCGTGCTTGCAAGTTCTCCCTCTAACCTCTTAACCTTTTCTTCTAATTGTTCTACTCGTTCCAGCATTTCATTCTCCATATACAACACCTCATTTAATACTTCAACAAAAAAACGTGATTCCCTCGAAAGGAAATCACGTTTTCTCAATATATAATATTTTATACCCAACCTCTGAAGCGGCTTGCTTCAGCCATTTTACGAACACCAATCATGTACGCCGCTAAGCGCATGTTCACTTTACGAACTTGTGCTGTTTCATAAATAGAATCAAATGATTTTACCATTACTTTTTCTAAACGTTGTTCTACTTCTTCTTCAGTCCAGTAGTAACCTTGGTTATTTTGTACCCACTCAAAGTAAGATACCGTTACACCACCAGCACTTGCTAATACGTCTGGAACAAGTAAAATTCCGCGATCTGTTAAAATTTTAGTCGCTTCTAATGTTGTTGGACCATTTGCAGCTTCAACAACGATTTTCGCTTTAATATCATTAGCATTTTCTTCTGTAATTTGGTTCTCAATTGCAGCTGGAACTAAAATATCGCAATCAAGCTCTAACAATTCTTTGTTTGAAATTGTATTGTTAAATAGCTTTGTTACTGTACCGAAGCTATCACGACGGTCTAATAAATAATCAATATCTAATCCGTTTGGATCATGTAAAGCGCCGTAAGCATCTGAGATTGCAATAACTTTCGCACCTGCATCATGCATAAATTTAGCTAAGAAGCTACCAGCATTACCGAACCCTTGAACAACAACGCGTGCACCCTTAATATCAATGCCACGTTTTTTCGCAGCTTCGCGAATACAAATTGTTACACCTTTCGCAGTTGCTGTTTCACGTCCATGTGATCCACCTAATACAAGCGGTTTACCTGTAATAAATCCTGGTGAATTAAATTCATCAATACGGCTATACTCATCCATCATCCATGCCATAATTTGAGAGTTTGTGAATACATCTGGAGCTGGAATATCTTTCGTCGGACCTACGATTTGGCTAATTGCTCGTACATAACCGCGGCTTAATCTTTCTAACTCACGGAATGACATTTCACGTGGATCACAGATAATTCCACCCTTACCTCCACCATATGGTAAATCAACAATACCACATTTTAAACTCATCCAGATTGAAAGTGCTTTCACTTCATTTTCTGTTACATTCGGATGGAAGCGAATTCCACCTTTCGTTGGACCAACAGCATCATTATGTTGTGCACGATATCCTGTAAATATTTTAACAGTCCCGTCATCCATACGAACTGGTATTTTCACTGTCATCATACGAATTGGTTCTTTTAATAATTCATATACTTCGTTTGGATAACCCAATTTTTCTAACGCTTCACTAATAACAATTTGTGTTGAATTCAATAGTTCAAAATGTTGTTCCCTTTGTTGTTGTGTTTTTGTTTGAGTTCCCTTTTCGGCTACCATAGTAAGTAAACCCCCTGTAATTTCACTTGTTTAGTAAACCTTCATTGCCTAGTATACACCCTTAAATTTGGAATGCAATAGAAAACGCTAACAAATATATACAAACTATTTTCTGTTGCAAGCGTTTTCACTATTATTATAGTCCTTTTATTACTTTTAGAAAAGTAAAATACTTAAATATTTAAATATTTTTTATTTTCCTCAGCGACGCTCCCATAAAACTGCATATTTTATTTTCAAAAAGTATGTTCGCGTATTTACTATCATCCCTTCCCTTATCCAAATAAAAACAAAACCTCAGCTATGTTGTATTAGCTGAGGTTTTGTTTTTTCACAAAGTAATTGTGTATTTGTTCTATCGCGTTAAAATCCATTAATTCTTTACCGTACTCCATGATGCGATAAATAGTTGCTGTAGACGGATTGCCGTATTCCGCTAAAATAGCTATAAAATCCGCTTTTAACAATTGAATTTGTTCCTCTTCTTCCACCCAAAGATAGAAGCGCTCATCCCACGTATATAGCTTTCCGCCAGTTACACCAAGGTTATATAAGCGATTCGACAGGTTAATTATGTCATCTAGCGTAGCAAACTCATATAATATATGTTCACTTTCATCTAGAGTCACTTGCATTTCAATAAACTCGTCACGGAACTCATCATCCGTATCCATTTCTTGATTTTCTTTCGTTACAATTACAACCATCCCTTGTGCTTGTAGAGAAAACACTTCAACTGCAATCGGACCATCTGCTTCAAATCCTAATTCCTTATTTGCTTCTTGCATCATATCACGAAATAATTGCTGTACTTTCGGCGCATTTCTCCATAAATCTTCTTTCGTTAATCCTCGTTCAGATAAATCATCAAATGTTAGAAAAATTTTTATCTTATTGTAATTTAATCGTTCCAGCCTCATCTCATACCCTCCCTACGTAACCAATGCATCTAATTTTTATTATATGAAATAGAAAATAGATGGTTCTTTTCGAACAACTATTCCGACATTTTTAACCATTCATCCCATTCTTCTTTCGTATCACCAATTAAGATTGTTTCAATGTCCAACTGGTTTAGAACGCCTAGCTTTCCGATAAATCCAACAGAAAGAGATTCCCTTTTTTCTTGTAATACATTTATAAAGTTCATCGTCTTTTTCATTTCTAGTTCGTCAGCAAAAGATACAAACACATATTTCGGCTGTATTTCCTCTACCGCTGACAACATACCATCTTCAGCTAAGCTTGTCCTAATATATATCGCCTCATATCCTTTTAAGCGTAAATAAGTTGAAAAAATAAATCCTTTCAATGCATTCTTTTCTAACACAATAACTTTGTGTAAAGAAGAAAACATTGAGGCATTGTGATACACCATCCCTAGACGCGTTTGTAAAAATGATAGTGCATATTGAAATTGCACCATTGAAATCTCATTATTATTTTTTGACGTTAATAATTTGTCTGTCACTCGAAGAACGATACTGGCAACAACCTTTTCTGTTGAATATATACTAAAAGCTTCGTTTAATAATGCAGCAATTGTAATTTCATCAAATTTTAACAAAGCTTGTAGCAAATCGTCCACTAAAACAACTTCTTTATCGCAATGTATCTCTTTTTGAACTGTACTCTGCAAACGATTCTCTTCTAATAACTGAACTGCTTGTCCAATCATCATACCGGAAGAAACTTTTTCCATTAACCATTTTAAAATTTGAATATGCTCTTCTGTATATAAACGATGTCCAGCTTGATTCCGCTTTGGGGCAATAATTTGATATCGTCTTTCCCATGCGCGAAGCGTACTCGGCTGAACTCCAATTATATTTGAAACAGCTTTTATATTATATTTTCCACTAAGAGTTGGCATCATTTCCCTCCGCACAATGTAATAATATGTGTTTGAGCAGGCGCTCGGAAACGAAGTGGTATCAATGTTGTTCCGTACCCATTACTAACAAAGAGAATCGTATTCAAATGGTTATATACGCCACCTTTTAAATATTTTTTAGATGGGAATAATCGGATTTGTCCTCCATGCGTATGTCCACTTAATACAAGTGAGATCTGTTCATTTCCAGACATCTTTTTTATTATATCAGGGTTGTGACTAACTAAGATACGAAAACCATCTTCTTTACAATCCGCCAATGCCAAATCTAAACGATCACGGTGCAATCCAACATCATCTATACCGAGCAAACAAATTTTCTCGCCTAATTCAGACTCAAATACCACTCTTGTATTATCTAAAACTTTTACGTTATTTTCTAATAATAAAGCATCTAATTCATGATATTCTATCTCATAATCATTGTTTCCCCACACAAAATATACAGGAGCTATCTCTCTTAACTTTTGAATATTGGCAGAGATTTTTGATAAAGAGACTCCTTTCTCTGCTAAATCTCCTCCGATAATTACGAGATCTACTTTTCCTTTTACTTGTTCAATTAACAAATTCGAAATGACTCTTCTATGAATATCAGAAATAAAAAACACATTTACTTTTTGAAAACTTTTCGGAAATTCTTTAAATACTAAAGTATGTTCCAACACTGTATTACGCATCGCTTCTTTATACATCACAAGAAGTAATAAAATCCCCATTCCTATGAGAGTACTGAATAATATAATCCATATCATATTTTTTACTCCCCTCATCATAAAGATAACCCTAGGCTTTTATAACAAACTGCGTTCGCCTAATTCACTAGCTCTCTTGCTTTGTGGACTTATCTTTTATCGGAATTTTTAATTCTTGACCTGCACTCACTTCATCTTCTTGCAAGTTATTATACTTTTTAATTACTTCAACCCCATTTTCATCTGAAAAATATTGCTTCGCTATACTTTCTAAAGTTTCTCCCTCTTTCACAGTATGCGTTATCGCTTTTTCAGACTGTTTCTGCGACTCAGATTTAGCTGAATCAAAGAAGATTACTTCAAACGCACTTTTCCCGGCATTATTACTATCGCCCTTCACCTGAATATATTTATCCGTATACCACAAAATACTAATCGGCAGCAGAATGAATAGAAATGTTAAAACCCGGACGAAAATATGATTTATTTTAAACTTTTGTTTTTTCTCTTTATTTCTATGAATTTCACTACGCGGCGGTAAACTTTCTTTTTCTTCTACTCGCTCAACTTCTAATTCCTCTTCAAAATCAGGAATTCGTTTCCTCATGTTGTTCACCACCACCTTCCATTTATTTTCTTAATTGGAGTCCCATTATAAAATCAACAAGAAAGTGTGCAAAGATTGTTATAAACAAATTCCCTGTCCATTCAAATACATAACCAAAGACAAAACTAATGAAACAGACGAAACAAAACAAAAATGGCTTTGCTATATAACGAATATGTAACACTGCAAATACGAAACTCGCAATTACAATTCCAAAATGAGTCTGCACTACACCTCTAAATAAAAATTCTTCTGCAAAACCGATTACGAACGTAATAATGAGTAAATGCAGAACCGACATTCCTCGAAACATCTTATCGTTAATACCACCATCATCAAACCAAGACTCTGGAAACACTCGCATTGCAACATAATCTAATAACACAATACCAATCGCTAACAAACCACCTATAATAAGTATAGATACTGGTTCCCATCTCCATAAATTAAACACTTCTTTTACATCTTGAAATAATATATATGCTAGTAAACAGCCAATACCGATAATAATTAACTGTGTTATATATAGATTCAGCCTTATTTCCTGCGGACTCATATCTTCAACATTATGCCTTTGAATGTTCATCATTCCCCCATCTTTTCTAGGCCGAAAAGCTTTTGTAACTCTGTTTCCCAATTATAGTCGAAATCCGATTGTTGCGCTCGTCTTTTTTTATAATCTTCTTTTGTAATACCACAATAATCACAGCAATTATTTAACTCTTTCTCTTTCCTATAACCGAACTGTTGCAGCACATATTCACGTCTACATCCTTTAACTCGTATCCATGACTTCATATTTTCTAGCTCACTATATTTATTACGCAACCTTATTTCTACTTCAGCTATTAATCGGTTCATAATTTCATCTGACAAACCCTCTAATAATAATCTTCGTTGTTGTATAATTCCAACCTGTTCGAGATGATAACGAACGAAACGCCAATATTGCTCATTAAATCTTGCTGCATTATAACAAATTTCTTCTACATCTTCTATTGGTAATTCTTTCGTTTGAAACATTCTTTCTTGTAGTAAAGAAAATAAAAATTGTATTTGCGACTTACTTGGCAATTCATCCTCAATGATTGAAATTGGTAAATCATGATCCAACGGACTACACAATAAAATAGCTATACTCGGTTCGCCATCTCTTCCAGCTCTTCCGATTTCTTGTAAGTAAGAAGCTATATTAGTTGGATAATGAAAATGAATAATATATTGCGTATTCGCCTTATTTACCCCCATACCAAATGCACTTGTACATATTACAAGCTGCAATTGATCGTTCATAAACTGTTGTTGAATTAACATACGCTCTTCATGTTCCATACCACCATGATAAAAAGCTACACCAGTAACACCTTTTCCTCTCAAGTATTCCGTTAACCTTTCTGTCCACGCTCTACTTGAACAATATACAATTCCCGGCCCTTGTAAATACATCACCTGCTCCAAAAGCGCCTCTTTCTTTTCTTCTATCGTCTCTACAAATTGCACCTCCATTGCAATATTAGGACGGTCAATAGAGTATACATGTTCCGCGGCACCCTTTAAATTTAAACTGTCTGCGATATCTTGTAGTACCCCTTTTGTCGCTGTGGCTGTCAATGCTAATACTGTAGGAGAACCAATATTTTCAATAACTACATTTAGTTTCTTATAGTCCGGTCTAAAATCATAACCCCATTGAGAAATACAATGAGCCTCATCAACAACAAATAATGAAATATGAATTTTCTTCAATTCCCTAATTAATAACTCCGACTGTAACATCTCTGGTGAAACAAAAATAAATTTATATGAAGATAATTTTTTCATCGCTTCTCTTTTTTCATTTAATGTCCGAAAACTATTAAATGCTATCACTCGGTTTTTCACAACATACTTTAATTGTGTCACTTGATCTTCCATTAAAGATAATAACGGTGATACAACAAGCACTGTTCCTTCTCGCATAAGCCCCGGAAACTGATAGCACATAGATTTCCCTCTTCCAGTCGGAAGCATTGCTATCACATCTTTTCCTTCTAATAAATCTGTAATAACTCCTTTTTGACCTGGACGAAATTCAGAATATCCAAACCACTTATATAAATATTCTTCAAGTTTCATTTACACCCTCCATCCGCGCTAATACAAGACGAACTTCAAAATAAGAGATATCTTCTCCAACCGCTTGTTTCAAAACACGTAACTTCCGCGTTTGTAATGCTTCAATTACTTTTATTACTTTGTCTATCTTTTCTTTTTCCATAAACATTTCAATAGAAAAATCTTTTTCTCGCAAAGCAATTTCAACAAAATGATCTTCTATCGTTGCAACCTTTAAATTCCGAATCGTCGCTATTTCTTCTAAAGAACGCCCTTGTCTCCAAAAATTATATGTTTTTTTCGTGGATAAACTAAATAATTCAGCTCTCTCATTTGGATAAGATATAATTTCAGCTAATAGTGGAAATTCATTTTCTTTATCACGAACTTCTTGTATAAAGAAATGCATTGTACCCCAAAATAAAAAATACACCCTGAATATATCTTGTTTCGTAATTTCTGCTAATTGTTGCAATGTACAACCAATACGTTCATAGCCCGTTAGTCGATATGTTACAATCGTCGCTTCTATCGCATTACTCTTTTCCAAAAGATTATGTACTTCCGTCCATAGTTTCCTCGCCAACTCACTTCTTTTATATGGCCTTCCTGTTAGAAAACGTTTTACCCACATCATTATTTCTGTATCTTGTTGAATTGGGATAAACTTCGTATTATTCTGTTGTAAATTTGATATGGTTTGAATAATCAATGATAATCTTTTCCAAAATGTTTCACCTAATTCACCATAATGTAAACCATGCAAATGTGCTGGAAAAGCATAAACTTCCTCCCATTTATGTAACTGCATTTTACCCGTAGGTGTTAACACATATGTATTTTCATGTATTTCTTGAATAAAATCCGCTTGCAACAACTTTACAACTTCACCATCATAGTCATTTCTATTTAATGATTTATATATTCCGAATAAAAAAGAAATCCGGAACATATTTCCATCTTGTAAAGTTTGCGAAGAACGTTTGCCCTTTAGTAAATAATAAATAGAAGAAACGGTTCTTTCACCATTCAATTGTTTTAAACAATGCAACAAAGTATATTGTATTTGCATGACCGCTTCCACCTTCCAATCTTAACTTCATTCTTTTCAGTACAATTACACTATCTACTGTCGCTCATTAAACTTATCATATAAGAACTATATACTTGTATATATTCTATTGTATCAAACGAAATCACATTTACGTATTTTGAAAATCTTATGACATAATTCAAAAATAAGTTGACACTCTAATTGATAAGCATTATCATTATAATTTTATGTTGAAAAGTTTCACAAACCGTTTTACAATAAGGTTATAATTTTTATGGCGAGCTTTTCACATACATATTATCAGGAGGGAAAAAAGATGGCAAAATATACAATCGTTGATAAAGATACTTGTATTGCATGTGGTGCTTGTGGCGCTGCTGCACCAGACATTTATGACTATGATGATGAAGGTATTGCATTTGTAACATTAGACGATAACCAAGGTATCGTTGAAATTCCAGATGTATTAATTGAAGATATGATGGATGCATTCGAAGGCTGTCCAACTGACTCAATTAAAGTTGCTGACGAATCATTCGACGGAGACGCTTTAAAATTCGAATAGTCTTTTATTAACTTCAAAAAACGCCCCTCATATTGATGAGGGGCGTTTTTTGTATCTCAATTTTATTTTCCTTAATAAAAAACCATTAGTAGTTCCACACTACTAATGGTTTTAATATATATTATGCATTTTTCATTTTTGCAAACACCCATACTTTCAGGCGTGAGAATAATGCTACAAATACAATTGTTACAACAATTCCTTTAATTAAATTAAATGGTAAGATTGCCGTTACAACCGTTGTTCTGATAGCTTCGCTAGACATAGCCGGTGAATTTAAAAACCAAGTGTAAGCCGGGAATATGATGATGTAGTTTAATACACTCATAATAAGTGCCATTGTAATTGTCCCTAGCATTAATCCTGTCGTTAAACTCTTCACAGTACGATACTTTCTAAATAAGAAAGCTGCTGGTCCAATAAATAAACATCCTGCAATAAAGTTTGCAATTTCTCCAACTGGTACTCCTGTTAAACTTCCTTGAATCCCGTAATGTAAAATGTTCTTTATCGCCTCTACAATCACTCCTGCTACTGGTCCAAAGATAATTGCTGCAATTAGAGCTGGTACATCACTAAAATCAATTTTCAAAAATGGCGGAAGCCCTGGGAACGGGAAATCCAACATCATTAGTAAATATGCAATACTACTTAGCATCGCTACACTCACCATCTGCACTACACTGTTTTTTTGTTTCATCTTTCTCTCTCCTTTTCCATCGATCATCTCATGGAAAGTGGAAAGGTTCTGCTATGCCTATTTTTTCATAGAACGAAAAAACCCTTTGTGTTTTACACAAAGGGAGAATTTAAGGCACATCAAACAGACGTTCAAATCCATATCTTTTTTGAACGCTTGAACCTCCATCTTCTCCCATCCAGACTATACTGTCGGCTTTGGAATCACACCAAATCCTGCCTTAACGGCTCGCGGGCTTAGAACAAAATCATAAATAGTTCATCACCGCCGGTCGGGATTTTCACCCTGCCCCGAAGATAGACCGATATTCTATTTTCCCCTTCATTATACAACAACCTCATAACATTGTGAACTAAAAAATTGTAACTTATTTAAAATTAGTTATTTATTTTTCGTAACAACAAATGAATTGCGAAATATTTTACAATACAATCCATATTTTTTATTATTCGGCATTTCTCTTTTGAATTACCTAGTCATATATAATTAAAAGTGATAAGATATTGAATTGTTAAGATAAGAACATTTTCTGAGTTATGGAGGAAATGTCATGAAAAAAGAAAAGAGACATTCTATTCGAGAAGCAATGAAAAAAAACTTAAGAAAAGAATACTTTTACTTAAAAAAAGAATTACTTTTCTACTGCCCAATTGATTTAGGCACATTCTCAAACGAGACATACTATGCTACTTTCGATGAAGATGGCATCAGTATTTATCAGTATGATAAGAAAACAGAAAGTAAATTAAAATTGTGTGAGCGTCATCCGTGGAAGAGTTGGAGTAAAGTGAAGATTGATCACTATTTGACAACTTCTCAATTTATTTTTCAGGGTGAGCGAAATTGGATCTTATCTCTTTTTCAAAAAGGAAAAGAAGCTCAAAAAATTATTGAAGAGCATACATCTTTACAAACAGAAGTTGTTTCCCGCTCTTTCTTAAAAAAACTTCCTGGCTTTCGTTCTAATACACCACTGAATAAATACATCGGTAGCATTTGTTACACTGCACTTATTGCATTTTTATTAAAATGGATGATTCCATTTCAAGCACCACAAATCGCCCTGTATTCTATTTCGATTGGTTGTATGCTTCTTGGCCTACTTTGTTTGACAATCGGTTTAATTGAACCGACTATCGTACTGTTTCGAACAAAAGAGAAAACAAGAACAAAAGTTTTTTACTTATATAGCTATTTAGCTATTTCTGGATTTATATGTGTCTTTATTTTTTGGTAAAAGAAACCGTCCCAAAATAAATTTTGGGACGGTTTTCTTTTAAATATAGATACTCTAATTCACTCAATACTTCTAGGAGAAGCGCCCATATAATTTCATTTACATTGAACCTTATTTAAGAATATTCAAAGTTTAATTTTTGAGACGTTGCCTTTACTTAACATATAATTGTTGATTAGGATAAATTAGCTCTTGCTGCAATCCATTTTTTTCTTTAATTTCCTTAAGTGTCATACTAAATTTCCGTGCAATACTAACTAAAGTATCCCCTTTTTGTACGACATATAATGATGAAGAAACAACTTCATTTCTTTGTTCACTTAAAACAAGCAATGGGTTCATCGCATTCTTTTTCGCCATCGTCCATCTTCCTTGATGAAGTTCTAGATGTAAGTGTGCACCTCGCGATTCTCCCGTGTTCCCTACTTCTCCAATTTTTTCTCCTTTTGAAATATAATCCCCTTGAACTACATATCTCTTATTTAAATGTGCATACACAGCCTCATATTCTCCATGTTTAATAAATATAACGTTTCCATAACTACTTGAATAATAAGACTTTGTTACCTTCCCTTCTTGAATAGCTGACACAGGCGTGCCGATTGGTGCCGCTATATCTATACCGTAGTGTTTTCCGTGTCTTGTCCCAAAATAATCACTTATCTGTCCTTCAACAGGCCATGCCCATTGATTTCCCTCTGCGTACACATGTAATTGAGATAAAAACAGTACTGTCAATAACATAACGCCGTATTTTAAAACTTTCATATACATCCTCCGTTTTCTAATTACCACCATACCTTCTCTATTTTGGTATATTACAGAAAAAAGTATACAAAAAAGAAAGTGAATCACTCCACTTCCTTCTCTTTCTTATCACGAAAAACGATTGCACTGCGATTATACTCTACATCTTTTACTTGTAATCGAGCGTTTATTACTCTAGCTACTGCAAATAAATAGTCAGATAATCTATTTACATACTTTAAAACAACTTCATTTATTTTCCCTTCTTTTTGTAAGGACACGATACATCGTTCTGCTCGCCTTACAACTGTACGTGCAATATGAATAGCAGCTGCCGACTCGCTTCCACCTGGTAAAATAAAGCGCTCTAGCGGCGGTGCTTCTTCTATATACGAATCAATCCTACTTTCTAAGTTTTCGACCATTTCAATTTTTACTTTATAAGGTATCTTCTCGCCTACTATCGCCAAGTCTCCCCCGCAATCAAATAGTTCATGTTGAATCGTTTCAAGTTCATTGTAAATATCTCCGAAAGGCCCGCCTTGTAGTTTAGTCATTGCATATCCGATATGAGAATTCGCCTCGTCTATTGTTCCATACGCTTCCACACGGATATCATCTTTATCAACCCTACCACCTATTACACTTGTCGTTCCTTTATCTCCTGTTTTTGTATATAATTTCATTTCTTCACAGCACCTCTCTTGTTATTCTTTATTCGAGCAACATAGAAAAAAGTTCTACCATTCTTTATTTAATTGAGTTTACAAAAAAATAAAAAACAGCAGAACTTTATTCATTACCAACTTTAAAAACGTATATCTAAATTATACGATTCGGTAAATAGACAGAGAATGTAGTTCCTTCTCCAACAACACTTGATACAGAAATTTTACCATCATGGCCTTGAACAATATTTTTCGCAATCGCAAGCCCGAGTCCTGTTCCACCTTTTTTCCCACGTGTTCTTGCTTTATCAGCTTTATAGAAACGATCAAATAAAAATGGAATATCTTCTTCTGGAATACCAACGCCCGAATCTTGTACTTCAAAAATGAGACCATTATTTTTCGTATCAATTACAAGTGTTACATGTCCGCCTGCGTTCGTATGACGTATTGCGTTATCAATTAAATTCGTCAATACTTGTTCCATACGATCTGCATCAAACGGGTATTGTTCAATTGGATTTTTGAAATCAACTGTTAGTTCAACTTCTTTATCCTTTGCAATCCCTTGGAATTTACGACCAATTTTTTCAACAAACGGATGTATGTCCACTTCACCTATATGTAACTCTACATTACCACTTTCCATGCGTGCTAAATCTAATAATTCATTTACAAGTTTACCTAAACGAACGGATTCATCATAAATGATTTGAACAAACTCATTAATTTCTTCTTTCGTTTGCACAATATCATCTAAAATTGCTTCACTATACCCTTGCAGCATGACCATCGGTGTACGAAGTTCATGCGATACATTCGCAATAAAGTCTTGACGCATCTTTTCAAGACGACGTTCTTCCGTCATATCTCGCAGTACTGCTACAGCCCCGCGAATTTTCGTTTGATTGTAGAGCGGCGTCATAAGAACTACATAGTTCCCTTTTTGTAAATTAATTTCAACAACTTGTTGTTGTTCGCTTTCTACAACGAGATGGAATAGTTCAACAAGTTCAGAAGGCAGTTTTTTACTGAGCTCTATCTCTTTTTCTTCTTGCCAAACTTGTAAGAAATGTTCAGCCGGCGGATTGATTACTACAACTTCACCTTCTTGATTTAATGTAATAACCCCATCTGCCATACTACTCAAAATACTTGCTAACTGTTCTTTCTCTTGCTGCAGGGCATTCATATTAAACTTCAACTGTTTCCCCATTTGATTTAAGGCCGTTGCAAGCTCACCAATCTCGTCCTGAGATACCATAGGGGCTTTCGCATCAAACTTCCCACGCGACACTTCAAAAGCAACCTCACGCATTTTACGAAGTGGTGCTGTAATTCGAGTAGATAAGAAGAATGCAAAGAAAGTTGTTAATATAATCGCAATCCCTGCTGATAAGAATATAAAATCAGTCGTTCTTTCCATACCTTGTATCGGCACTTGTAAAGATTCGTACACAAACACTGCACTTTGATTTTTTGATTGCACTGGTTTTCCGACAATCATAATATCATTTTCAGTATTTTTATTCTTTCTACTATTAGAGGCTTTTCTAATGTTATTCTTAATTTCTTTTTTGTCTGTAAACACAGCCGCTAATTCTTTATCTTCTTTTAAGTCATCCATTGTAAGAGTGACTAAGCCTTCTTGTTTCGGTGAAGAAGAGATTTCTTTACCATCTTCTACAATAATAATCCTTGAAAGTGGATCAGAGAATTTGTAAGCGATATTCTCAATCGTTTTTACATCGGCACCTTCTTCAATTAACTCTGAAACACTTGTTGCGACTTTTTGAAGCCTAGCTTCACTCATATCAACATAATACGTTCTAAAAAACTGTGAAAGTAAAATCGCAACAAATCCAAGAACAAACGAAACGAGAAGTAATATGGTCATCCATAACTTCCCTACTACACTTCTCCAAAGCATCAGTCGTTCACAACCTCAAATTTGTAACCTACACCCCAAACAGTAACAATCATTTTCGCTGCATCTGGTGATTTTTTGCTTAACTTCTCACGTAAACGCTTTACATGTGTATCAACTGTACGTAAATCTCCGAAGAATTCATATTGCCATACTTCTTTTAACAGTTGCTCACGATCGAATACTTTATCAGGAGCTTTCGCTAAAAATAATAGTAACTCATATTCTTTCGGCGTTAAGTTTACTTCATTACCATCTGCAGTAACACGGTGTGCATCGTTGTCAATTGTTAAGTGCGGGAATACAGTAACATCTTTTGTCGTTGTATCTTGTGTAAAGAATGTTGTTGGTACAGCACGACGTAATACCGCTTTCACACGTAGCACGACCTCACGTGGACTAAATGGCTTTACAATATAATCATCTGTTCCAACTTCAAATCCTTGTACTCTATTTACTTCTTCACCTTTTGCTGTCAGCATAATAATTGGTGTCGCTTTCTTCTCACGAACCCCTTTACATACTTCAATGCCATCTTTACCAGGCATCATAAGATCTAATAAGATTAAATCGTAATCATTTTGTAACGCCATTTCTAAAGCTGTATCACCATTATCTGCTTCTTCAATTGTGTATTGTTCTCTTTCTAAGTACATTTTCAATAAACGACGAATACGATCCTCATCATCTACAATTAAAATTCTTGATTCATTTTCCATCTCTACCCGCTGCGTACTCTCACTTCAGCGGTTCACACCTACCCTTCTTTACTATTATGTTGCGCTATTCTCGTTTATTTAAGCAATCTTCTAAATGTTTCACTTCCCATATTATGCTTCACAAGAATAATAAATTTTGTTCAATTTTTTTCCAAAACTATGTATTTTTTTTGAACAGTATATAATGTCCTCGACATCATTTTACAAAATCAACCGCTACTTTGTCATGTTTTTCTCAAAAAAGAAGAAAAGTTGACAAAAATAAAATAGGAAAGTGACATGCACTCTCCTATTTTATTTCTCTATGCATATGAATGTAAACCGGCAATAATTAAGTTTACTACAATAAAGTTAAACATAATAATTGCAAAACCAATTACTGCAAGCCAAGCTGATTTCTCTCCATGCCACCCTTTAGATAATCGTAAATGTAGTACTGCAGCATAAAAGAGCCACGTTATAAGTGCCCAAACCTCTTTCGGATCCCAGCCCCAAAAACGCGTCCACGCTATTTGAGCCCAAATCATTGCAAAAATTAACGCTCCTAATGTGAAAACTGGGAATCCAATTGCAATAGATCGATATCCGATTTCATCTAGTAAATCACTATTCGTATTCTTTACTAACGGCTGAAGTGCTGCCGATACTCGCTTCCGTAAAACAAGTCTTAATACAATATAAAGTAATGTTCCAACTAACACTGACCAAATAACAGTATTTAATTTCTTCGCATTTACAATCGCTGGAACTTCAACTGCCGGTTCTAATTTATTTTCTGTCAGTAACTTCCCTTCATGCGGTCCAACTAAAGCCGGAAGATTGTACTTCATTTCCAGTTGCTGTTCATTTTTATCAACCCATTGAAACTTCGCTTCATATTTCATACTAGAAAATACCGTTGTTACTCCAATAAATCCAACTGTACAAACAAGTGTAAATACTACCGTCTCTAGCCAAAATGTCCGTTTACTTCTCGTTGATTGATCTACATTTTTTAATAAATACATAACGCCCGTAATAAAACTAATCGCTAAAATTGCTTGTCCTGCTGCTGCAGTCGTCACGTGAATATGTAACCAATTACTTTTTAAAGATGGAATAAGCGGAGATATTTCCCTCGGAAACATACTTGCATAGGCAATTAATAAAAGCGCAACTGGTAATGCAAATAGTCCAATTATACTTACACGGTACATAAAATACATTACAATAAATGCTCCTACAAGCATCATGCCGAAAAATGTACCGAATTCAAAAAAGTTACTAACTGGTGCATGCCCTGATGCAATCCACCTTGTAACAAAATATACTGTTTGTGCTATAAACCCTAAAATTGTAATTGTTATTCCTACATTTGCCCATTTATGACCCTTTTCTTTAATGGCTCCACCAAAAAATAGAGTCGCAATTAAATATAAAATAAATGCGGTAAAGAGAAAGTTACTACTTATTTGCACCATATCGTTTCCCCACCTTAACTAATTTTTTTATCGATTACTTTATCATTTGGCTGTGGAATTGCTGTACCTTCTATTACTCTTTCAATATCTTTCTTTAAACCGAACCAATTTTTATTCGTATGCCCTGCAATCCACCATTCATCATTAACACGTTGTATCCAAATACGGCGATGATTCCAATACATACCTTGAATGACACCAACCATAAATATAAACCCTCCAATACCGAGAATCCAAAGCGTTAAATCTTTTCTTACAGTAAGTGCTGTTGCATTTTGCATTTCAACACCTGCAAACGACATTTTATATTTGTTGTTTCCATCAGGTTCTATATTTTGCTGAATACCAACAAAACTCACTTCACCATCTGGTGTTTCAGGTGTAAACATTTTAAATACAAATGCAGGATTGTTCGGTAATTTCGTTTTTGTATTTGGTTTTCCATTCTCATCAAAATAAAAATCAGGAAAATAGCTTAATAGTTCTAGAGAATAACCATTTCCTAAATCATATTTTTCCTTAGGATTCGTTAAATCTACTTTAATCGGTCCCCATTTTTGATTATTTTCTTTATTTTGCAAGTTGAAGGACATACTTTTAAATTCACTTTCTTTATAATCCACTTGATACACTGCAAATTGATCAAATTTCAGTGGTTCATTTACTCGAATTTCCGCTTCTTTTACTTTTTCCAACTTTGGTTTTTGCCCTGCTATATTTTCGTCCACAGCTTTATATAATACAGCATTCGTTTGGAAGTTTTTCGCAATCATTTTATCGCCTACACGATCAATCGCTTCCTCAAAAACTTCCTTGTCCTTACTTTTATCATAAACTTCTTTTATAAATTTCTCGTTTTTTAAGTAGTATTGTCCATCCGTCCCTGGTATTTCTTTCGTTTCACCATCACGTAACCAAAGTGCTTCGTCTACGTACATACTCGGTAAAAAACGAAGCATCGCACCGAATAAAAAGATAATAAGACCGATATGATTTACATATGGACCCCAACGCGAGAAGCGTCCCTTTTCTGCTAAAACGTTTCCGTCTTCCACTTTCACGTTATAGTTTCTTTTCTTTAAATTCTTTTGCACTCTTTCCAGGTCACCATCTTTCGGTGTACCAGTCCCATATAATCTCTGTCTCTTTAAAAAGCTAGGATGTCTTTTTACGCCTTGCTTTTTTAAAGCTTTATAAAGTGGAATAACGCGGTCTAAACTACATATCACAAGTGAAATACCGATAGAAGCAATCAAAATCATATACCACCATGAACCGTATAAATTATTAAATCCTAATTGATAGTATAATTGCCCTAAAAATCCGTATTCTTGTTTATAATATTCAGCTGGTGCAATCCCTGGAGTTATGTACATTTCTTGCGGAAAAATAGTTCCTATCGCTGATGCAGCTAAAGTTATTACGATTAGCCATACACCCACTTTTACAGAAGAGAAAAAGCTCCAAATTTTATCGACTATCGTTTTTGTTTGCGTGAGAGATCTCCGTGCACTCCCCTCATAGCGCATATCCAATAGTTTTGCATTTTCATTGCTTTCAAATGGTTTCCCGCAAGCTTCACAAAAAACGGTTCCTATCGGATTAACATGTCCACATTCACATTTAATTTCTTTCAACACTCTCACCGCCCCTGTCTCTATATGTACTATTTTATATTCTAACCTTGAGTTACCGCAATACTCAGAATTTTTAAACCAGAGGCACTATAGACACGCACCTCTTATGTAAAGGCTTTCTTTATTACGGAGTAATTTTCTTTAAATACCCTTCTAACTGTTCTTTCGTTTGTTCACCTATAATTTGCTCCACTACTTTTCCATCTTTATCAATCAAAAAGCTTGTCGGTAATGGACCTACTCCATATGTTCCTATAATCTTTTGTCCTTTATCAATAGCAACTGGGAATTTCAAACCATATTGGTTCACAAAGTTCTTTACTGCAATATCCGTTTCATCCGCATCTAACGCTATGATTTCAACGCCTTTTTCTTTATACTTTGGATATAATTCATTCATATAAGGCATTTCTTTTTCACAAGGTTTACACCACGTACCCCAAAAGTTTAAAAATACACCTTTTCCCTTTAAATCTTTTAGTTCAATTTTCTTCCCTTCTAAATCCGTCACAACAAAGTTAGGTGCTTCTTTTCCGATTTGCATTTTCTCTTTATTAGCAAAGAATCCTTGATAAAGGGTAAATCCTACAGCACCACATAAAATGAGTAGAATAATAACGCGAAATAATAAGCGATTTTTCTTCATATTACCTCTCCTCTCCTCGGTAAATGTTATGTATTATCTTCTGTAAATGTTGTATTGAATAAATCACCAGCAGAGCACTCCACTGGTGAATTTTTAACTCTATAGCTTATCTTGGCTTTGTAGAAGCAAGCGCGCGTAATTGTTTCACCTCATGTGGTGTCAATTCTCTCGCATCACCAGGTCGCAGGCTTCCTACTTCTAAGAAAGCATAACGTTCACGTTTTAATTTCACTACTTTACAGTCTAACGCTTCAAACATACGACGTACTTGACGGTTACGTCCTTCATGAATTGTTAATTGTACAATAGCCATTTCTTTACGCTTGTCCCAAGAAATAATTTTCACATGTGCTGGTGCTGTTTTACCGTCTTCTAGTGCAACACCGCGTTCTAACATGCGAATTTTCTCACCTGTTAATGGGCCTTTTATTTTTGCAACATACGTTTTTTCAACTTTATATTTAGGATGCATTAATATATTTGCGAAGTCCCCGTCGTTTGTCATTAATAATACTCCTGACGTATCATAATCTAGACGTCCGATTGGGAATAAACGTTGTGTAATTTCAGGGAAAAAGTCTGTTACAACACTTCTACCTTTATCATCTGATACACTTGAAATTACACCAGTTGGTTTATATAGTAAAAAATAAACAGGTTCTTCTTTTTCAAGAGGGATGTTATTTACTTCTACTTTATCTTGAGGAGTTACTTTTGTTCCTAACTCTTTCACTATTTTTCCGTTAACTTTCACTTTTCCTTGCTGAATTAATTCCTCAGCCTTTCTTCTCGATGCAATACCTGCTTGCGCAATCACTTTTTGTAATCGTTCCATTTCTTTTTTTCACCTCGAATTTATCTTACCTTACATTAGAAAGACTTGGCAACCGCATACGCTTTACGGTTATTCGCTCCATCTCACTTAAACAACATAGCGATGATATTAAACATATAAAGGTCAAATCATGTTTTTATCCTTTATTATTGTCCATATTTTTCATATTTCTCACAATAAAAGTTCATCATTTTGTCAAAAATACCACATAAAAAAACCACTATTAAGCTACACCTTAATAGTGGTCGTATACGTATTATACGCGAAATAGCATAAAAAATGAATAGCTTTACTGAAACAATAGGGAAACAAAGACAATCGAGCAAATAATTCCGATTAAATCTGCAAAAAGACCTACTTTTAATGCATCTCCCATTTTTCTAATACCAACAGCTCCGAAGTATACTGTTAAAATATAAAAAGTCGTATCTGTACTCCCTTGCATCGTAGAAGCTAATCTCCCAATGAATGAGTCTGGCCCATATGTGGCAATTAAATCAGTCGTAATACTTAGACCAGCAGAACCTGAAATAGGGCGTATTAGTGCTAATGGAACGATTTCTGCTGGAACATGAATTAAATCTAGCATTGGCTTCATTACTGATATCATTGCATCTAGCGCACCTGAAGATCGGAATATAGAAATAGAAACAAGCATTCCAACCATAAACGGTAAAATGGAAATTGCAATTTGAATCCCTTCTTTTCCTCCCTCAACGAACGATTCATACGTCGGCACTTTCTTTATCGTGCCATATAAAAGGATAAAACCAATTACACAAGGGATTACCCATAAAGAAATTGTATTTACAATACTCATTTTTTCCGCCCCTTTCTACTCCTTCTTCGGTAAAAATAGCGGTCAATCCAAATCGCTCCAATCATAGAAAGTACTTGTGCAATAAATGTTACCCCAACAATTTCAGTAGGATTGGCTGATTCATACGTCATTCGAATTGAAATGACTGTCGTAGGAATTAATGTAATAGCTGATGTATTTAATGCTAGAAACGTCACCATAGAACGGCTCGCCGAATCCTTTCCTCCATTTAACTCTTTTAGTTGTTCCATCGCTTTAATACCAAGAGGGGTTGCTGCATTACCTAGACCAAAAAAGTTTGCCATCATATTTGATAGAATAAATCCCATGGACGGATGGTCCTTTGGTATTTCTGGAAACAACCTTTTTACTATCGGCATAAAAAGTGAAACTAATTTTTTTAACAATCCGGCTTCCTCTGCAATTTTCATTAAACCAAGCCAAAATACTAAAACACTAATAAGTCCTATACAAATCGTTACTGCATCTTTTGCTCCGTCAAATACAGCCTTATTCACTTCTTCCATCGTTCCATTTATCATGGCGTATACAATCCCAATGACAGCCATCGCTACCCATACGAGATTAACCATCGTTCCCAACACCTATCATGTAAGAAAAAATTTCTTTCACATTATTCCAGTAAAGTCCCGTTGTAGCTACTAACTTCCGTTTACTATAAAATAAATTCCGTTCTCCAACTTTCTCATTGCCAACATAAACATCTGTCTTTCCAACCTTTACTCCATCCTCAAGCGTTATACTTTTATCCAGTTCAACTTTTAATAACACGTTCTTTCTTTCCTCTTCAGTTAACGGCACGGAAAAACTATTTTTCGTATAAACATGGTTGGCATACTTCTTTTCATTTATTTCAGCAATTGCTCCTTGTCCTAAAACTTTCGTTTGCTTGAAACGTTCGAATCCTTTGTCAAATAGATTCATATGATCATCCCAATCACTAGAAGCACTCAAAGTTACGACAATTAAATCTAGTCCATCTTTTGATGCCGTTGTAACAAGCGTTCTTCCTGCTTTCTTCGTAAAGCCTGTTTTTCCTCCTGTTGCAAATTCATAATAAGACGTTACCAACTTATGTTTATTTTTCCACGGGTAATCCCAAGAATCGGATTTATACGTTTTTGTTCCAAAGATTTTTTTAAATGACTCGTTTCCCATTGCATACTTCGTTAATAACGCCATATCGTAAGCCGACGAATAATGTGATCCATCTCCATCTAAACCATGAGGGTTTGAAAAGTGAGTATCTTTCATTCCAATTTCTTTCGCCTTTTCATTCATTAAATATACGAATCCATCTATACTCCCACCCACACTTTCAGCAATTACTTGCGCTGCGTCATTACCAGATCTAAGCATGAGTCCGTATACTAAATCTTCTAACTTCACTTTTTGTCCAGGCTTTAAATAGATTGCTGATCCTTCCACCCTCACCGCTTCATTGCTAACTGACACCATTTCTTTCATCTTCCCTGATTCAGCAGCTAACAAGGCAGTCATAATTTTTGTTATACTAGCAATTTTTTGAGGTTCATGTTCTGCTTTTCCGTATAATACACGACCAGACTGTTGCTCCATTAATACAGCATTTCGAGCACTGACATTGCTGTTCATCTTTGCATATGTAGGAATTGGCATAACGCTTGCGTACATAATAAGAAGCGTAATGATTACACAAATTCGTCTCATATTTCCCCCCACGTCCTTTTGGCACTTTTTGTACAAGTGTATGCTTGGCCTTTTAAAATATGAACGAAATCTTCCTTCTGCTTCCATTAAAAAAGACGCAGAGAATTTGCGTCTAATATGGTGTCCATTCAATTTGTTTCGCAGTTTCAAACCTTTTTTCTACATCAGGCCAATTTACAACATTCCACCAGTTTTTAATATATTCATCTTTTCGATTTTGGTATTGTAAATAATACGCATGTTCCCAGACATCTAGTACAAGGAGTGGTATCGTATCCCATTGTGTAAATAATTGATGAAGTGTACTTTGCAAAATTTCTAACCTTCCAGACCGGGGCACCCAAACGAGAATTGCCCAGCCTGAACCTTCTACTTTAGAGGCCGCTTCTGTAAAATGTTTTTGGAAACGTAAAAAGCTCCCAAAATCTTGTTCGATTTGTTGTGAAAAAGCACCTCTTGGACTTCCACCACCGTCTTTTTTCATGTTATTCCAAAATATCGTGTGTAAGTAATGACCTGACCCATGAAAAGCCGCTTCTCTTTCCCAATGCTTAATTAAATCAAATTGATTTGTTTTTCTCGCTTCTTCCATCATCTTCTCTGCTTTATTTAACCCTTCCACGTAACTCCGATGATGTTTATCATGGTGTAACATCATAATTTCTTTAGAAATATACGGTTCTAACGCATTATACGGATAAGGTAATGGCGGGAGTGTATGTCCTCCAATTGGAACAGCTCGTTCGCTATCCCCTCTTTCATATAATTCATATTCCTCTTCTTCTTGCATAAATACTTCCTGCAAGTGATGCTGAATATGTTCTACATCATCACTTATTTCATACATAAACTCTGCATCTGTTTCATACTCATGCTCTTTCATACGCTCTAACAACGTCTGAATTTTATAAGCAAGCATATGGACATCATACACTTCCATTGCGCGGCTATCTAATACGTGAAGAACACTTTCACACCAATTTTCTACTTCATGAAAGTAATCTGTAAATACACCTTGCTGATTCATGTTGCACCTCCCTAATGCTATCCACTTAACTATATTCAATGAAAATCCCTTATATAACTGTACAAAAGGAAAAGAAGCTAAGTCACCTTAGCTTCTTTTCCGCAATCAATATTTGTGTAACATCTTTGTCTGATAATCCGTCTCATAATATTCTAGTTCTTCACGCATCAATTGAAATTTACCTTCTAAACTCTTCATCACTTGCCCCAAAGATGCAGGTGGTGTTTGTTGAAAAACGATAGAATTTTTTCCTGTATATGCAGACCGACTATTTTCATACCAATAATCACTCTTCGGTGAAAAAAACTCTGCAATTACTTGATGGTAAATCTTATATAAAATTTTTTCAGCTGCTGTTTTTCGAAATGGCTGACTATTCAACAAAACAAAACATGCATCATGTCCTTCTTCGCAAAAAACGAGAAGTCGTCTCATTGATGCTAATAACCCTTTATAATATTGCTCGTTCCCTGCCGGTGTCTCCTCTAATAAAGAAGGCAACGTATGATAATTTACATAATTGGTTATTAAATGAATAGCATCTTCTAAAAATATAGAAACTTGCTCTGTTTGATTTTCAACCATCAAATTAGACATTTTTCTCTCTCCTTTGCCATTTTACGCTATTTCTACTCTTTTATTTTTATGTAATTCAGCCAATATTTCTTGTACTTTCAACACCGTTCCCTCATCAAAATATTGTTGAAATTCTTCCATATTATTTAAATACAAACGTTTTTGCGCACGAAGCTCCCTATCTTTCACTAAACAACATATCGCTACAATATCGCGCAAATATATGTGTTGTTCTTCTACTTTATACAATGGATTTCCTTCAAAAGGAGTAATTTCTTGTAAAACTTCTTCAAAATATCGAACATATAAAACCGAAAAAGTTTTCTCTTTATCATTTAATATATATGTCACTTCAGATCTGTTAAAAAAATCCTCTGATGTATTAGGTTTCGCTTTTTCTAACTCATACCCTACATAACCTTTTATAATCATATACTCCCCCCTCCTCCTTCTTTTATCTTATTCTAACTTAATTTTCTGATAAACAAAATATTCTTTTAAATATACCTATATAAAAAATAGCTCCCCTATACAGGAATTTACCTTTTTATTTTTCTTGAAGTTTGTCATAATAATATTATTGTCTCAGTTTTCTTACACAAGGAGAGTTGTATTTATGTCGTTTTCATGGAAACGTTTCTTACAAATCGGGAAAATTATCTTCCCATTTGTTGTATTAACAATTGTATTCTTTCAAGCAAAAAAAGAATTAGCGGGCATTTCTTTTTTAGAAGCGATTGATACAATTAAAAACATTCCAACTGGAGGAGTCTTTTTAGCAATTACACTTGGTGCATTCGCTGTATCAACAATGTTCTTTTATGACTATGTTATGCTTCGTTACTTAAAAGCTGATATTCCTGTCCAAAAGATTTTCCGTATCTCGTGGATTGCTAATACTTTAAATGGATTTATCGGGTTTGGTGGTCTCGTTGGAGCCGGCGTACGCACAATGCTTTATCGTCCATACATAAAAGAAAATGGAAAACTTATTAAAAGTATCGCTTGGATGACAACTGCCTTTATTAATGGATTAGCTATTCTTTCATTTCTTGGTCTTATCGGAATATTAGACACGAGATTTATTTTGCATGAAAAACCATGGCTATGGCCTGTTCTTATCTTCTTTGCTCTTTTCGTTCCTATATATATCGGGTTTTCTAAATTAAAAAATAGAAAAGCGACGCAAACAGAGGGACAAGAAGAAGAGGAGAAAAACCCAACCGTTTTATACTCATTAGTTTCATTAGTCGAATGGGTATCTGCTGGTATTGTTATGTACGTCATATTATTATTATTTGGCATTGAAATCGAATTCCAAAAGTTTTTAGGCGTATATGTCATTGCTGCTTTAGCTGGTGTCGTTAGTCTTGTTCCTGGTGGCCTTGGATCATTTGATCTTGTCTTCTTAACTGGGCTTGGGCAATATGGCATCGATACAGGTGTTTTACTCCCTGCTATGTTATTATATCGTCTCGTCTATTACATCTTACCATTCTGCCTTGGTCTCATTTTTGCAGCTTTTGAAATGACAGGAGTAGCCATTAAAAAGTTTGAAGATAAACCTTTTATTGCGCCTGCATTAGAGACAACTGGTGTTATATGGACTTTGCAGCGTGACTTTCTAGGAAAGTTAGGTTCTTGGGCATCTGCTGCTTTAACAGTATTTGCTGGCTTAATGGTTATTTTATCAACCATTCTACCGACAAGTATAAATCGGGCACACGCCTTACATATTCTAGCTCCAAAACACCTTATTCAATTTTCTTTTAGCTTATCGCTAACATTCGGTATTCTCCTACTCATTCTTTCACGGGGGATATATTACGGAACAAAACGTTCTTATTATATGACGATTGTTTCTTTAATTGGAGCGGCTATTTTTAATACACTAAAAGGAATTGATGTTGAAGAAACGTTTATTTTATTAATCGTACTCGCTGTATTGTATATGCTTCGTAAAAGGTTTGTACGTGAGAAAATGGAAGTCTCACTTTCCGATATCGTAAAAGTTTTTATATTCCTACTTGTAACGTTATATTTATATAAAAACTTAGGTATTTTATTTGCAGGTGCAAAGGAAGCTTTCAAACCTGATTTTGTCGTTCGTAATATTACACAAGTGAAACGAAGTGCATTAGCAGCTGCCTTTTTTGTTCCTACTTTTTTACTAATTGGTTCACTCATTGCAAATCGTTATCGAAATGAATTTCCCGGGCAACCAGCTAATGATAAAAGATTACAAAACTTCTTAGATGAACATGGTGGAAACGTACTTAGTCATTTAGGTTTTTTAGGAGATAAGCAGTTCTTTTTCAGTAGTGATGGAAAAGCACTCATTCTCTTCTCAATAACTGGAAAACGACTTATTGTACTAGGTGATCCAATTGGGGACCCTTCCTCCTATCGTACTGTACTGCAAGAGTTTTTAGCTGAGGCTGATCGATTTGGATACATTTGTGTATTCTACCAAATTGAAAGTAAATGGATGAGTTTATATCACGATTTTGGTTATAACTTCTTTAAGCTCGGTGAAGAAGCTGTTGTTGATTTAAATACATTTACAATAACAGGAAAGAAACGCGCTGGCATGCGAGCTACTTTCAACCGTTTTGAAAGAGAAGGCTATACATTCTCTATTCACGAGCCACCTTTCTCAGACGAATTATATGAAGAGTTAAGAAAAGTTTCAGATGCATGGCTTGGTGGAAAAAAAGAGAAAGGTTTTTCACTCGGATACTTCGATCGTGAATATATTAGTCGTGCCCCTATCGCAACATTATCTGATGCAGATGGAAAAATTATTGCATTCACAACATTCATGCCCGTATATCAAAACGGATCATTATCTGTCGATTTAATGCGATATTATCCCGATGCGCCTAGCGGCATTATGGACGCAATTTTCATCCACTTATTCCAATGGGCAAAAGAAAATGAATACCACTCCTTTAATATTGGTATGGCACCACTTTCAAATGTTGGTTTATCCACACAGTCTTTCTGGTCTGAACGAGTGGCTGCTGCAATCTTTAATAACGTTCGTTATACGTATAGTTTCAGCGGATTACGACATTTTAAAGAAAAATATAAACCAGCATGGAGCGGTAAATATTTAGCATTTAGGAAGAATCATTCTTTACCAATTACAATGCTCTCTGTAACAAAATTAATAGGAAAAAGAAAAAACAGCTAAATTCTTAGCTGTTTTTTCTTTTTTGAACTTGTACAATAAATTCTTTTTCATACTTCTTACCATTTATATAGAAATTCCCCCACATTTTATACGTGCCCTCGGCAGGAAATGTAATCCGGTATTGTAATTGCTCATCCGTATCTACAGGCATAGCGTATAAAAAGTTCTCCTTCGTTTCATCCACGATATAGAGTGACTCTACTTCTCCTCTCTCTGAATGTAATTTCAATTTTTCACCCTTTTTCGCTTGAAACTGAAATGTTAACGTAACTGGTTCATTCGGATGTAATGCGCCAAATAAAAGAGAAATTTCATACTCTCCTATTTTTTTTGTAAGTACACTGTCGATTGGAAATTTCACTTTTTTCTTATTGTTCTCCTCTTTCGTTCTACCAAAATCTTTCCTAGCGAATGACTCTACGGACTTATTTTTATCTTCGTATAAAAATATTGTATATTCTTCGTCTTTCGCTATTTTGGAAGATAACTTATATGACCCGTTCCCTGCAAATGTAGGTTTAATTTGTTGTATGTGTTTTAACTGTCCATCTACAATCACTGCCCGAATTTGATCATTTAAACCACGAATTTCATTATTCTTTTTGTTTAACAACTGAAATACAATATCTACTTTCTCATTTCCCTTTCCATTTGACACATCCCACTTTACTTCCTGAACATCTCCTACAGTCTCTTCGTTTTCTTGATATTTTTTTATGTAAAATCCTCCTGCCACAATAAGTACTAACGCAATAAGCCCAATGACAAGATTTTTCAAAACATCACCTACCATTTTTATTGTCTCTGTTCATACAAAACTTCTTAAGGTATATATTCTAGATTATGATTTATGAAATCCTCCTATTTTGCACATATTACAAATAATAAAAAGATTTTAATTGAAAGGATTCGTAGTGTATAATGCAAATGATATTGATTTCTATCAATACATTATAAGGAGGACTTTTCATGAGTGTACATATCGAAGCAAAACAAGGCGAAATCGCTGAATCTATTCTATTACCTGGTGATCCATTACGTGCAAAATATATCGCTGAAACATTTCTAGAGGATGTTACTTGCTATAATAACGTACGTGGTATGTTAGGTTTCACTGGAACTTATAAAGGAAAACGTGTATCTGTTCAAGGTACAGGTATGGGTGTTCCTTCTATTTCTATTTATGCAAACGAATTAATCCAAAGCTACGGAGTTAAAAATTTAATTCGCGTTGGAACTTGCGGTGCAATTCAAAAAGATGTAAAAGTTCGTGATGTTATTATCGCAATGACGGCTTGCACTGATTCTAATATGAACCGTTTAACATTCCCAGGATTTGATTTTGCACCAGCTGCAAACTTTGATCTTTTAAAGAAAGCTTACGATGCTGGAACTGAAAAAGGATTACACGTTCGTGTCGGTAACGTTTTAACAGCAGATGTGTTTTATCGTGAAAGCATGGACATGGTTAAAAAACTTGGAGATTACGGTGTATTAGCAGTAGAAATGGAAACAACTGCTCTTTACACATTAGCAGCGAAATACGGTGTAAATGCATTATCTGTATTAACAGTTAGCGATCACATCTTCACTGGCGAAGAAACAACATCTGAAGAGCGTCAAACTACATTTAACGAAATGATTGAAATCGCTTTAGATGCAGCAATTCAACAATAATACACTAAAGAACTTGTCATACGTCTGGCGAGTTCTTTTTATGTGACTTTTTATAAATAACCATTTTATAAAGAGACAGATTTCTCCCCTCTACTTTCTTGTAACGTTTGTTATAATAAAGTGAAACTTTAATCAGTGGTTTTCTTTTCCATCCCCCACTGATTATTAGTTGAACCAATCAGGATTTTACGGGCAGTTGATCTCCCGCCTAACTCCCTTGTATTCGCCGAATTTTGAAATGGGAGTCTTATTGCCCGTTAAAGCGGGATAAAGAAATTATTTACAGTATTTCTCATAAGAGGTGACGCAGTGAAAAACAGAAGTATCGTCTTTAAACTATTTTTATTAACATCCACTTTATTTACAATCATATTCCTACTTTTTTTCCTAGGACAATCTCTATTTTTAGAAAAATTTTATATTAACAAGAAAGTAAAAACAGTCCAAACTGCTTTTGAAAAATTCGTAGATAATTATGACAAAAGTGATAAAAGTTATGAGAAGGTTAGAAAACTAAAACAAGAATTTCATGATAAAACAAATGCCGATATGCAGTTTTTGGATTCTAACGGTATTATTAAAAGTGATAACAATTACTATATCGATGTATTTAATCCCAACAATAATAAACAGTATTCCATTCCACTCAATAATCTTTTAACACCAGAAGAATATAATAAATTCGAAAATTTAGGTTTAAAAAAAGATGTAATAATTAATGTTGATGGAGTCGTACAAGAGAATAATATAATCACACCACAAAAATTAGGAACGAATTATAATCAATGGCAAAACGAACATTTCTATTCGGATTTTCAGTCGATTAATGGTAATCCTTCCAAGAATAGACTTGCAAGCCGATACAAATCTACAACTCGCATCGTCTTTACAGGTGTTATAACTAAGTTACAGCTCCCATCAAAAGCTGAGGTTCGTCTTGCAAATGATATTGAAACATTACAAGCCGTTCAATATTTTGCAGATATTATTAGAGATGGCACTTCTAACTCGGACCAATTAAAAACGTTCATATTAGATGGTGGCGAAAATATAAAAAATAGTATCTTTGTAAAACCGATTATAGAAAACGGAAAGATTACAGAATATGCTTTTGCGATAGCATCTTTACAGCCCGTTAATGAAGCGATGCTCGTTTTAAAAGACTATTATGTTTATGCCTTAATCATCGTGTTTCTCGTTATTATTTTGTTATCCTTCTACTACTCAAAAATCATTGTTAAGCCATTAATTAAAATAAATCGTGTTACAAAAAAAATGGCTAATTTTGATTTCAGCGAGAAATTACCTGTTACAGCTGACGATGAAATTGGCGGGCTTTCTGGCAGTATCAATACATTATCTGTAAATTTAAAAGATCGAATCGATCGATTAAATGTCGCTAATACAAAGTTACAACAAGATATTGAACGTGAACGTCAATTAGAAAAAACAAGAAAAGAATTCATTTCTGGCGTGTCACACGAATTAAAAACACCACTGAGTGTAATTAGAAGTTTTGCAGAAGGAATTAAAGATGGTGTTAGTAAGGATACTTCGTATTATACTGATGTTATTTTAGAAGAAACAGAAAATATGAACAGGCTGATTGTTGAAATGTTAGAATTAGCAAAGTTGGAATCTGGTACTTACAAACTAGATATGACGACGTTCTCAATCGGTGAATTAACGCAACAAGTCTACACAAAATTATTATTTAGCATGGAAGAAAAACATTTACAAGTGAATGTCTATGCAGACCCTTCTATACTTGTTAAAGCAAATCGCAGTCGTATTGAGCAAGTAGTTGTGAACTTACTAAGTAATGCAATCCGTTATACGCCAGATGGAGAAAAAATACAAGTCTCTATTATAGAAGCAGAAGATACCGTAAAAGTCGAAATCGAAAATACAGGAAACCCTATCCCTGAAGAAAGTCTTGAAAAAATTTGGGATCGCTTCTATCGTCTAGATGCATCACGTAGCCGTCACACTGGAGGTACCGGTCTCGGATTATCTATTGTAAAAAACATTTTAGACCTCCATCATGCCGAATACGGTGTGTATAATACGACTAACAGTGTTGTATTCTATTTCAATTTACAAAAAGTAAAAGAAGTCAAATAATTTGTCTTAATTTCACTAGGAGTTCACATGAAATTCACACTCTCCCTTTATAGTAAGAAACAAGTTAATCCTTTCCTTTACACATATAAAAGAGGAGAGTGCGTGAAATGAAACAAGCAGGACAACCTATTCAAAATGAAAAACAATTAGAAACTATCAAAAATATACTTTTACAATCTTCGAAACGTGATGGCTTATTATTCGTATTAGCTGTAAATTCTGGCTTAAAAGTAAGTGAAATCTTACAATTAAAAGTTAGTGATGTAATCGATGAAAATGAAAATGTTCGCCATTCCATTTTATTTTACAATGAAAAAGTGAAGAAACATAAATGGTTTGCTGTAAATGAAGACTTACAGCACGCAATCGAAGACTACATGAAAGAACGTAAAACTTGGAAACGTAATGAACCATTGTTAAAATCTCAAAAAGGAACAAAATCTATTACGAGACAACATGCATGGTACATTTTAAACAAAGCTGCAAAAGAAGTTGGATTAGAAGGGATTAGCTCACATACACTTCGAAAAACTTGGGGTTATTGTGCATACAAATCAGGTGTTGATATTGCATTTTTACAACACTTCTTTGATCACAGTACTCCATCAAAAACTTTAAAGTATATCGGTATTGCTTAATAACTCTTATACATAAAAGAGGTTACCATTTGAAAATTTGGTAACCTTTTTTATATTTCATATTCTCTTTTCTTGTCTCTCCTATACTGTAGTGGTACTCTAATACTAAGGGGGAGAAATTATGAACACACTTACAATTGAATTACCAAAAGAAACGGCTGAAAAACTTGATTTATTAAAACAAGCTTATGAAAAGAAAACAGGTGCTTCTATCTCTGAGAGCACTCTCGTTCAAACACTTATCTCAAAAGAATTTATCCAGGCGATAACTCCTTTTGATTTACAACAATTTGTCAACGGAAAAGAACAGCATTAATGCTGTTCTTTTTTTATCTCTATTTAAAATATACAAAGTTTTTTATATATTTTTAGAAAAACCATTGACAATGATAATGATAACCATTATCATTTATTATGAAGCCAACAATTGATGAATCAACCAAACGCTCAGTAACATTGTTACCCCTCTTTTTCATATAGAAAGGCACTGTACATTCCCCCTGTTTGTACAGTGCCTTTCTTGTTTATTATCATTCAAAAAAATTTAATTGCTCCGGCTTCGGCTCACCATATGTAATGTTCATCATTTTCATAAGCTGTTTCGCATTATCTGCTGCATCCCCACCTGAATTGTTGTTAAACAGTACGTATATATCCTTTGTTTTCTTTTTTAATTGCTCTAGTCGTTCAACCCATTCTTCCAGTTCTTTATTGTTGTAGCGATATAAACAGCGAACCGCTCTCCAATTTTCCCCTTTATCAAGCCAACCATGAACATTTCGACCGTGAAAACGTATTAATGCCATGTCTGAATTCGTAACCTCTAACACGAGTGGCACAGAACCTATCCCAGCCTGTGGTTCATCACAAATTGTATGAACCCATTTCTCCTGTTCTAGAAACTGTAACGTCTTATCTCTCATTTCTGGATAAAACCATGTTTGATTTCGAAATTCTATTGCACATGGTAAACCTTCCATTTTTTCTTTCGTATATCGAATAAAATCTACATTTTTCTTTTTGCAATCAAACCATGGTGGATATTGAAATAAAATTGTTTTTAATTTATCAGCTTCTAATAAAGGAAGAATAGACTGTTTATACACATCAAACATCTCATCGAACGTAGAAAAAGGAATTTCACCTTTCATATGTCCTGTCATTCCTTGATACGCTTTTACGACAAAAGAAAAATCTTTCGGCGTTTCCATTGCCCATTTTATATAATTTCGTGCAGGTTGCATCGCGTAAAATGAACTATCCACTTCCACAATAGGAAAATACTCGCTATATGTTCGTAATTTATTTCTATTTTCATAGGAATCTATGTATAAAGAATTATGATCTCCCCATCCTGTCACTCCAATGAACAGCACATATATCCCTCCCTTTTTAACTTCATCTTCTATTCACTTTCCAAACACTTTGCATCATGTAGCCTTTTCTTTAAGAGTATCCTTATAAAAATATGATATACTATATGGAAGAATTTTTAAAATGAGGGGTTATTTATTTATGCTTCCAAACGATGCTACTGTATCTCATGAAAAACGAATTGAAGAACTAGAAAATAAAGTACGTTTTTATGAAGAACTTGTGAATCAATTACCACATCATTTCACATACAAAAATCCACATATTGGTTTACGAATAAAGAAAACCAGAACAACTCATTCCATTCAAGAAATACCAAAAGAAAATAAAGAAGCTAATTTTCAACTTACTTGTGATTCATTATTTTTATTTGAACAACTTGAAAAACACTTTGTTCATATTTTTGATGCCTTTTCACATCATGTAACCTTTGTCGATAGTAAAGGGAATATTACTTTATGTAATCAAGTTGCCGCAGATGATTTCGGTGTAATACGTAATGATATTATTGGAAAACCAATTCAACAATTACTAAACTTGCCGGAAGAAAAAATTAAAGCAATTGAAACATTAAGAACGGGAACAGAAATATATAATGAAGAAGTTTTAGACAAAAATTACGGTATTATAAATAACCGAATTATTCGTGATTATAACGGTGAGATTTTTAGAGTTATTAGTGTCTTTCATTATTTAAATACAGAACGTGATGCAGAGAAGTTTTCGTTAGCAGGGCGAATCGCAGCTGGAATTGCACACGAAGTACGAAATCCTCTTACAACAGTACGAGGATACTTACAATTTTTACAAGAAAGCGTTTCTACATCAAATCAAGAGTTATTTAAAAACTTGCTTATCCCTGAATTAGATCGTGCAAATAATATTATTACAAAATTTTTAGCTGTTTCAAAAACACGGGAATTTACAAGAGAACCGTTTCCGATCAATACATTTTTACGTGACTATATTGAACAGTTACTAGCTAGTGAAGTCTCCTTGCATAACATTTCAATTGATTATAACTTCTCTAATGAATTAGATGATATTTTAGTCAATATTGATCGACATGAACTTGTTCAAGTGTTTTTAAATCTATTTCAAAATGCCGTCGATGCTCAAGGCGACAAACCTCTTTCTATTCAAATCACTAGTTATCGCCTTGATAACTTCGTTCGGATTACTTTCACAGATAATGGAATTGGTATTCCTCCAGCTATTCAAGAATATATCTTTGATCCATTCTTCTCAACGAAGGATTCGGGAACAGGACTAGGCTTGTCAGTAACAAAAAAAATCATCCAAAATCATAATGGCACATTAAAAATGACTAGTAATGAAGATGGTACAACTTTCACTATTTCAATTCCAATCTTACCTAAAACAACCCTTGAAAAATTAAATCAATGTAAATAAAGGACTAATCCACGAACTACATGCCAATTGTTAAACACTCCCAACAATTAGCATGTAGTTTTTTATGTTGCACTTTTCTTCTTTACATTATATAAACCTTTCTCTATATCTTACTTATTTCTTTCTAGGTGGGCCAATTTCTTATTTTTTTAGAAATGGTAGTTTGTCCATCACGAATTTAGTATAAATTTCATTTTAATATATAGTAATGACTAATAATTCTATGAAAGAAAAGAATGAAAAGATGAACAATAAAAATAAAGGAAAAGTATTTTATGGTAATGATTGTTGCGAAGTAAGAGCATGTAGCCATATTAACATCCCTAAGTCAGAACTTACAGAATTTGTTAGACTTCTTCAAGCTCTTGGTCAAGCTATTCTAGTTCAATATGGATCTGGTTGCCTAGGTGGAGGAACTACGGGGACTACTGGTGCTCAAGGGCCTCAAGGCGCTCAAGGACCTGCGGGCGATACAACTGCGACACTATCTGTCTTCCGAATTTACTAACCACAATTTCCGATAATATTTTGGGAGGACTAAGCACATTTATAAGTAATAGGTTTGCTTTTGATTGTCTATTAAATCTCTCTTTTAATAAAAAGGAGCACTTATTTGGGAGGATAAGTGCTCCTTCTTTACGTTTCTTTACCTCAAATTTACTCTATCTTAATCCTCATTTTGTATGATAAATAATGAAGTCAAAGATATGAAAGAGGGATGAAAAATGAGAGTTATGTCACTGATACGCATTTGGATTGCTCTTATGGTATGCATTATTTTATGTGTAGGATTTTTTTTAACTCTAAAATACTCCACTATTTCAAAAGCAGAGAGAAAAACAGTTCCATACAAACTTTTGTATACGAAACAAAACGACATCCCTTATTCCAATTCCACAAATAATGAAAAAAAAGTTATAAAAGGAATGCTTATTACGAAAGCTTCTAATTACGAAACTCTACTTCAAATTGCTGAAACGATTAAAGATCAGTATACAAATAAAGGAATTGATGAAATCACGCTGTCTATCCATAATGAAAATAATGGTAGTTATGAAGAAGAATTACCTTACGAACCGATTAGTAAAGGAAAAATAATCGTCACATACGATTCTCAATCCTTTGGCAGTACGAATATTACTCTTAATGAATAGTAGCATTTATCTCACTCATTATGAGCGCACTTTATTTTTCACATGAGAAAGAGGCGAATAATGAAATTCGCCTCTTTTTTCACCATAATGATGGAATCCACTCTTTCACTTTATCAAACCACTCTTGCTGTTCTTTTTTCCTTTGTTGTTCCTCTTCTTGCCTTCTCTTTTCTTCTTCTTTTCTTCTCTTTTCTTCTTCAATTGTTTGCAATTGTTTTTTATAGTCCGCCTCAGATATTAACGACAATTGGAACGCTTTTTGGGCTGGGTTTACATTTGCTTTTTTCATGATGTCCCGGAACATCGTCGTCGTAATTTGACTACCACCTGGCACATAATGCTCGCTATCTGTTTTGTCATATCCCACCCAAATCGCACCTACTAAATCTGGTGTGTATCCTACAAACCACGAGTCCTTCGCTCCTACACTCGGACCATTTACAAGTTGAGTAGTCCCTGTCTTCCCTGCTGTATCAACATTATTAACTTTCGCTTTTTCACCTGTTCCCTTTTCGACTACACCTTTTAATAAATACGTCATCTTTTGAGCAATTTTTTCACTCGTCACTCGTGTCTCTTTTTTATACCATTTTCCTATTATTTCTCCTTCAGCATTTTGAACTTCTCTAATTGCATGAGCCTCTACTTGAACCCCATCATTAGCGAATGTACTATATGCTTGGGCCATTACAAATGGAGATGTCCCTACATGCATCCCACCTAAAGCAATTGGATACGTACGGTCTTCTGGTACTAATGGAATACCAAATCGCTCTAAAGATTTCAATCCTTTATCTAATCCTATTTGCTCTAATAACCACACAGCAGAAACATTATACGACTTTGCTACCGCTTCATACATTGTCACATTACCATGAAAAGCCTGATCACTATTTTTAGGTTCATATTCTTTAATATGAAATGGTTCATCCTTTAATATATCGTATACTTCATACCCTTGTTCTAAAGCGGGTACATATACAGCTAGAGGCTTTAATGTTGAACCTGGCTGTCTTTTTAATTGCGTAGCATGATTAAATTGTAAAAACTGATATGGTCCTCTCCCGCCAACTAAAGCTGGAACACCGCCTGTTTTGGGATTTATAAGGACTACACCCGTTTGCATAAGTTGATCTGAGCCACTATCTTTGAAATAACTATCATTATTCACAACATCTTCTACAGCTTGTTGTTTTTTCGGATCCAGCTCAGTATAAATACGATAACCACCTGCTAAAATTTCATTTTGTGTTAATTCATACTTATCCATCGCTTCCCTAACTATATAGTCTACATATTGGGAGTATTTACCTTTATATTTATCATCAACCCCACGTTTTAATACAAGGCCTGACTCTTTTTCTTTATTGTATTGCTCTTCAGAAATATATCCTTGTTCCTTCATTAAACTTAATACGACATTACGTCGTTCAATTGATTTATTAAAGTTTTTATAAGGCGAATACGCAGACGGCGCTTTAATTAAACCCGCGATCGTTGCAGCTTCTGAAATTGATAAATCTTTTACCTCTTTATCAAAATAAGATTTAGCTGCCCTCTTTATCCCCCAAGCACCTTCCCCAAAATAAATTTGATTCATATACATTTCAATAATTTCATCTTTTGTATAAGTACGTTCTATTTTTTTCGTTAAAAAGTATTCCTTTATTTTACGAGAAAATGTACGATCTTGTGTCAGAAATACATTCTTCGCAAGCTGCTGTGTAATTGTACTTCCCCCTGCTACAACTTCTCCTGCTGTAATATTTTTAAAAACTGCACTTATAATTCCACTATAATAAATACCATGATGGTTAAAAAATTCCTTATCTTCTACTGCAACAATTGCCTGAACCATAATATCAGGAATATCTTTTCTTTTAACGCCTTCTGTTTTCGAAGAAGCTAATTTAGTTGCGACCTCATTATTTGCATCATAAATTAAAGTCGGTTGTGGAACAGCTTGTTTTAATTCAGATATGTCTTGAATGGAAATTATTATATTTACAGCAATAAATATAGTAACGAGTACACTTCCCAATACAATTAATGAATTACGAAGTTTCTTCCTCTTATTGAACCACTCAAGCATTTTTTTAAAATGAGTGTTCTTCAATTTCATTCGTTCACTTCCTTCATTTATTTACACTCTTCTTTTTAAAAGGAAGAATATACCGCCTTTTAAATTTATTATAATAACGTAGTCATTCCTATAGTGTAAAGCTTTTCTTTTACATTCATACTTTTTGCAAGAAAAGGACATTCTACAAGTAAGATATTCACTATTGGATATTAATATTATTAATAGAACAACGAGAGTTATGTTAAGTTTTTGTAAACTTTTCGATAAAATGTTTTAAAAAACGACAGTTTTTTGTTAGAATTGATTAGCCAATATATTTTACATATATTACTTTTGTGGGGGTAACAATAATGGTCTTTAAATCAAAAAAAGATAAATTTTCTGAAATGTTAATGAATGTTTCCGAAAATTTAAAAGAAGGCGCGCAATTTTTCGTGGAGTATAAAATTAAAAATGCTAGCGATTTAAAAGAGTTTTCTATGCGCATGAAAGAGTATGAGTCAAAAGGTGACTCATTTATTCACGAAATCATTATGGAGCTAAACAAAGCGTTTATTACTCCGATTGAACGTGAGGACATCCTACAACTTGCAATGAGTATGGATGATGTATTAGACGGATTAGATCACAGTGCTGGTCTGTTCGAAATGTATTCTATTACAGAAGCTGATGAATACATGATTAAATTCGTAGAAGCAATTAATCAATGTGCAATTGAAATTGCAAATTCTGTTGAACTACTGTCTAAAAAGAAGTTAGTCGACATTCGTACGAACGCAATCAAGATTAAGGATTACGAATCACAATGCGATGATATTCGTCGTCATGCGATTAAGCACTTATTCTCTCGTGAGAAAGATCCGATTAAGATTATTCAATTTAAAGAGATTTACGAAGAGCTTGAAGAAGTAGCTGATAGCTGTCAAAGCGTTGCAAACGTATTAGAAACAATTATTATGAAGAACGCGTAAGGAGTTTGATCATGGATACACTCTTGATACTGACCGTTTTAGTAGTCATTTGCGCTTTAGCTTTTGACTTTATCAATGGATTTCACGATACAGCAAACGCTATTGCAACGGCTGTTTCAACGAAAGCTCTAAAGCCTAGACATGCAATTATTATGGCAGCTATTATGAACTTTTTAGGTGCAATGACATTTACAGGTGTAGCAAAAACGATTACAAAAGATATCGTTGACCCATTTGCTTTACAAAATGGTTCTCTTGTAATTTTAGCTGCTTTACTTGCGGCGATAGCATGGAACTTAATTACTTGGTACTACGGTATCCCAAGTAGTTCTTCGCATGCAATTATTGGCTCAATCGCAGGTGCAGCCATTGCTGCTGCTGGTATTAGCTCATTAAACCTTAAAGGATTCATTAAAATTCTTGAAGCTTTAATTATTTCACCAATTATCGCTTTCGTTATTGGTTATATCGTATACAGTATTTTTAAAGTGGTCTTTAAAAACTTTAACTTAACGAAAACGAACAAAAACTTCCGTATATTCCAGATTTTCACTGCAGCATTACAAGCCTATACACACGGTACGAATGATGCACAAAAAGCAATGGGAATCATTACGATGGCTCTTATGGCTAATAACTATCATACTTCTAGCGATATTCCGTTCTGGGTACAATTATCTTGTGCTATCGCAATGGGGCTTGGTACTTCTGTCGGTGGATGGAAAATTATTAAAACTGTCGGTGGACAAATTATGAAAATTCGTCCTGTAAATGGTGTAGCTGCCGATTTATCATCATCACTTGTTATTTTCGGTGCAACATTCATTCACTTACCGGTTAGTACGACGCACGTTATCTCTTCTTCTATTTTAGGGGTTGGTGCTTCTCACCGTGTGAAAGGGGTAAAATGGGGAACTGCAAAACGTATGTTAATTACATGGGTTATTACACTTCCTATTTCAGCTTCTTTAGCTGCTCTATTTTACTACCTATTACATTTTGTTTTCTAATCAAAAGTCGTCTTCCTTATTTTTCTAGGAAGACGACTTTTTTGTGAACAAGCCTATTTCTCATTAAAAAGCGTGTATAATAATTGGTGGATAAGTTATTTAGAGGAGTTGGCAATTTTGGAATACATCATGTTACTTTTCATCGGACTAATCGCCGGGACAGTCGGCAGCCTAGTTGGGCTTGGAGGCGGAATTATTATTGTTCCGTTATTAATTGGATTACACAGTTTATCACCACAACTTGCAGTAGGGACTTCTATGGTAACAGTCGTTTTTACAGGGCTATCTTCCACCCTTACTTATATGAAGCATAAACGAGTAGATTATAAAAGTGGACTTATTTTATTTATCGGAAGCGGCCCTGGTGGTATTATCGGATCATGGGCAAATAAATTTTTAAACCAAGACACATTTTCTTTATACTTTGGGGTTTTCCTTATATTCGTCTCAATTCTACTTATGCTTCGAGACAAATTAAAACCTCTTTCCCTCTCAAATACGTCTGTAATTAAGCGTTCTTTTACAGATAATGATGGAAATACTGTACACTACCAATTCCCACCGTTTCTTGCTATCTTTATTGCCTTTATAGTTGGGTTTATATCTGGGTTATTTGGAATTGGTGGCGGTGCCTTACTTGTTCCAGCAATGATGCTTCTTTTTGCATTCCCAGCACATATTGCAGTAGCAACTTCAATGTTCATCGTATTTCTATCAGCAATTGTAAGTTCTGCAACTCACATCTCACTTGGAAATGTCAGCTGGATTTATGCATTAATCCTTATTCCTGGTGCATGGATCGGCGGAAAAATCGGGGCTTACATTAATACAAAACTAAGTGGTAACGCCGTAATTAATTTATTACGTATTACGTTAATTATTCTTGGAACTAGATTAATCATTATTTCCCTTTTATAACGTATTCTTTTTAGAATGCGTTTTTCTTATACACATGAATATAAAAATCCTCCGAGGAGAACAAATAAAATTAAACAAACACATAATAACATATAATTTGAAATATGTACTTTCTTCAAGTTGACCACTCCTATAACTGCGACTGTTATCTTTATGATAGCGAAAAATTAGTTCACTTGCAGTTACAGAGTGCTAACAATGCAAAATCAATTATTACAAATTTTATCCTTATATTTCATTTCTTTGTATATTCTATCGATTTAATAAAAAAAGATGTCATATTGACATCTTTTTTAGTGAAGAAGTGACCATCCCATAAAGTCTTCATGTACTTGGCACGCCCTCTTATCATTTCGATCATATAATTCAGCATAACTATCTGTTTCTTCATCATAAGCCATCGTATAAATAATTTGGCCGTCTACTTCAACGGATAAAACGACTCCACCTTTCATCTCTTCTACATGAATGATAGCATTCGCCGGAATTCTCATATCCGTCATTCTCATCGCATCTAACAATATACTAAACCCCCTACAGCGTATTCATTGCTAGTACTATTACACACTAAATAGTATACTACTGTAATAGCATACATTTCGTCAATGAAATTGCTGTTGAAATAGCATATTGTCTATATACATATACGCTAAAATAGAAGAAATAGAAACATATTAATGGGGGGCTAACATTGATTCTACACAAAGGAGATGTACTATTCCGTCAAGACGAGGACGGTCCTTTATACTTTATAAAAACAGGCTTATTAAAAGTAGTTCGGCTAGAGGAAGACGGAACACCATTTTTATTCAACATTATCGTTCCAGGTGAAACGATACCTCATCATTCTTTAATTTCACCGAAAGAATATCACGGTACAGCTATCGCTTTAATAAAAACAGAAGTGGAACCAATTACTAGTAGTGAATGGTATGAGAGACTTCAAGCAAATCCTGAATCATATGCCAACATCGCTATGCAATTGCAATCGAAATTAAGAATGATGCAACAACGAATTGATCAATTGACAACCGTCTCACCAAAAGAACGTCTTCATCGTTTACAAGAATGGTTCACATTATATTTAGGTGACATTCCTATATATGAAATATTAACACAAACTGAAATTGGTCAACTGATAGGCATACGCCGTGAAACAGTTAACCGTTTATTACGAGAACAAATAAAAAACGAGGTAAAATAAATACCTCGTTTTTTTATTTATTCTCATCCGTCTTATTGTAAGCTTGTTGCTGGGCCGAAAAATTCATAATGAATATGCTCTTGTTTCACACCTAAATCAGTTAGTGCAGCATTTATATGCTTCATAAATGCTACTGGACCACAGAAATAAAATTCTGCTTCAGTTGTCGGAATAATAGTTTTTAACCATTCGCTTTCAACGAAACCTTCTTTATCAAAGTTCTTCATTTCTAAATCTTTTTCAGTCGGTGCAGAATAACAAGTATATGCTTTAACTTGTTCATATTCATTTTCTACTGCCTTAACGTGTTCTTTCATTGCATGTGTATTACTATTTATTGCTGCATGAACAAAATATACATTACGTTTTGAATCTTGTTCAATTAACGTATTTAACATACTCATCATCGGTGTAATCCCTACTCCACCACTAATTAGTACAACTGGTAATGTTGAATCCATATTTAACACGAAATCTCCCGCTGGTGCACTTACTGGTAAAACATCTCCTTCTTTTACATGTTCATGTAAGTAATTAGACACTTTACCGTCTGGTGTATCTACACCTTTTTCTTTCTTTACACTAATACGATAATATTCTTTCCCAGGTGCATCAGATAAACTGTATTGACGATTATGTGTATATGTCTCACCTTCAATATTGATTTGAACCGTTACATATTGACCTGGGATGAATGAAGAAACTTTCCCTCCATCTTCAGGTTTCAAATAAAATGACGTAATAACATCGCTTTCCTTCACTTTTTTAACAATCACAAAGTTGCGGAAGTCTTTCCATCCACCTTCTTTATGTGCAGCTTCTTCATACATCTCTGCTTCAATGCTAATAAATGCATCAGCAATGACACCATATGCTTCTCCCCATGCATTTAAAACTTCATCAGGTGCACCTGCGACTTCTTTAATGGCACGTAGTAAACATGTACCTACAATCGGATAATGCTCAGCTTTAATACCTAAACTTCTATGCTTATGACCAATTTGTTTTACAACTGGAATAATTGCTTCTAAATTATCAATGTACGTTGCAGCTGCATAAACAGCATTCGCTAACGCTTGTTGTTGTCTTCCCTTTTTCTGATTCGTATGGTTAAAAATATTCAATAACTCCGGATGTTCCGAAAATAAAATTTGATAAAATCTCGTTGTAATTTCAACGCCTTTTTCTTGTAATAATGGTACTGTTGACTTTACGATTTCAATTGTTTTTGCACTTAACATTGTATCCCACTCCTCTATTTCCTTAACTGTTTTTAGTTTAACTGAATCTTATAATGCAGATTGTGATTTTAATCACTATTAACACGTTGTTTTTGTGAATAATATATGAACATTGCATTTACAAAAGAAAATAAGCTAACTAGAATTCTAGCTAGCTTATTATTTTGTTTGTATAGCTTGTTCAATTACCTTTCTATCTTTCCCATCACCAAACTCCGTATACCCCCAGATATTCGTTTCACCTCTATATTTATTTACGATAATATCCAAGTCATGATATACACGGTGGGCATACACTACATACTCAATATTTTGAAGTTCCACACCTTTTTTTACAATTTCATAGCTTCTATTTACATCGCGTTTTATTTTTTCATTCTTTATTTCCGTATGTATATTTTTTAAAGATGGTTCTTGTTGTTGAAACCATTGCTTAAATTGCTTCCAATCCCCGTCTGTATAATTCTCTGCTTTACCGTAATTTAAGAAATTATTATAGCTTTCATGTGTCATTCGAATAAAATCTAGCACTTTTGTCTCTTCTTGCACATCTTCTACTCGAGCTATTGTATTTACCTCAGCAGGCTTATTCGCATAATGTAACAGCACTTTCATAAGACTATAACTCGCAATGATCATTACGATAATAATCCCGAATACACTTAACAATTTCTTCATATACAGAACTCCTTCTCTACTAAAGATATTACAATGTATGACTATACTTGTAACATTCTCTCGTAGAAATATAATTCCTGTATTAATTCTTCCTATCATTTCGACAATATTTTTCTACACATTTCGTCTTGGCAAATGCTCCTGTAAAACAATATAACCTTCATAAGCTGTATAACCAAGTATAGCTATTAATCCGATATAACAAGCAAATACTGTCCATTTCGTTTTCGTATCCACTTTATAATAGTTTTCTTGTTGTTCCTTTTCTGTTTTCCATTCATTTAATTTTCTTTCTGACGCTTCAAATGCTTCTCTTATGTGAATAGTATACTCATCTTTTTCATCTTCATATGGAACATAATCTAACGGTTCAAACTTCGGTAAAAGATACTCTAACACTTCCATTTTTTGAAGTTCACCTATTTGTAACTCTTTTTCCCTTTCTCTTTGTCTTAATGCATTCATTTCATGATGCATCATGTATATAGTCCGATGTACAGCTCCAGTTTCTTTTAATTCCTCTTCAAGCCTAGCAACATATTCTTTCATTCCATCAATTTTATGCCCTAATTCCTTAATCGGCTCATCTCTCTTTATCACTCTGTATAATTCCATACAACCGATAATAACAATAAATCCTCCCAAAATACTTTTAAAGTAAATTGAATAGCCAAGTAATAAAATAAGGCCTGCTCCCCAAATTTTAGTACTGACAACTGAAATAATTCGCCCACCATCTAGCGGCGAAACAGGAATTAAATTAAAGAAATTAATCATACTTCCAAGCAAAATAACAAGCGCCCAAAACGGCTCTTGCGTCATTATATAAAGTGGAATCGCTGGTAAAAATGAAAGAAGTCCGAAAAGCGGCCCCATATAAGCGATGTAAGCTTCATCTTTCGCATTTTTCGGCATCTCTTTCATTCCAATAAGGGCCCCCATAAACGGAATAAAGATTGCTGGCGATGTTGGGATCCCCTTTCTTTTCGCAGCCCATAAATGGCCCATTTCATGAACAAACAACAAATAAATGAGCGCCACTCCAAATTTCCAACCATATAGAACTGCGTATGCGCCAAGCGATAGAAACATACTAAATACCGTTGAAAACTTTGCTAATTTAAAAATTGCAAATACCCACTTTAACTTAGACAGTAAAAATAGACCTATCGCAACAATAATTCCCCATAATCCTTTTTTATTATTTTTCATATTCCTCTCCTTTATCTCTCATTAATGAATCATATTCATTCATCAAAGCTTGTTCTTTTCTCTATTATGACATATTTTTTTCTATTGTTAGAAATAATGTTTATTTAATCCATTTTTAGCCAAAAATATAAATAAAGGAGGTATATACGAATGAATTTACAATCTCTCATAATAAGTGTTTTATCATTTTTAGCTTCAACTCTTATTTTTTATACAGTGAGCTATGTATTATTATTAGATTGGTTGCCAAATCACTTACTTATCACTCTTATCATTCTTTCCGCTCTTATGATTTCATTTCTTATTACACGAAAATCAATGAATGAGCCATCTGCAAAAGCAAAATAATAGAGAGGGTGTTCTTCTCCCCTCTCTATTATCATTTCCTAGGAAAGGCTACATAGAATTTCAATTCAGTTACAGCCAATAAGGATCTTATCTCAAAATTCAGTTGGAACAAAGAAGTTAAGCGGGAATCAATGCCGAATTGGCAAAGACTATTAATCAATGAAAAATGAGCATCCTCTGCCGATTAAAGTCTCACTTTATCTTTGAAAATTCATTTTTTCACCATACTCTTTAACGATTTGAATTATATTTTGAAACACGCCTATTTTTTCTTTTTCACTGTTTAATATTTTCAAATCATACTTTTCGTAATATGTTTCTAATGATTTTAATTGTGATTCTGAAGCACCTTTTATCGGAACAGTAGCATGCAATTCATATTGCTTATACCCTTCCTTTACTTTTTCACCTAAAATCATTTCACTCTCTTTTGCTCCAATTAATTTTTGAACTTTTTCTGGGAAAGTGAGTTGCAAATAATACTCTCGTTCCTTCACTAACTTGTCGTATAGTGATTGTGAAATCGTATACCGTACCATATAATTCACGTTTTGATCGCCCGCTTTAATATGAAACGTAGTAATCTGCAAATCTTTTTTTGTTACTTCCGTTAAAGGACCTACCTGCATCTCATCTTCTTTTTGTTCTGAAACATTTGGAAATATAGCCAAAAGCTTTTCCGTATCTTTTTCATTCAACATATACATAGCTTTCTTATATTGCACCCATCCTCGTCTATCTTCTCCCCTTAACCATGCATAATAAGTTTCTTTTTTCCCATCTCTACTAATTTGTATTTCATATTCAGGTTCACCGAAGCTTCCGGTTATTTCTTGTTTCTCAGCTTTATCCAAAATGTCTATTACTAACTTCGCTTCTGATTCCTGCAACTTTTTCTCTTTATGTTTTTTTTGTATAACGGTTACCTCTATTGTTTCTTTCACTTCATTCACCGTCTCTTCTACTTTTTTTGTTTCTTTTTTTTGCTCAGCTTGACCACAAGCTGCTAGTAACATAACAAATAACAACAATACATATTTCCCTTTCAAATTAATCCTCCTTTTACGATAAGAAATTCTTATAATCTTCATACATAAAACAAAAACGTGACATCCTATTAAATAAGTTATACTAATCATTGAAAGGAGGTCTTTATCATGTCCATTAATTTTCATGATCCAAATAATAAATACACATACGCAACAAGAAACGCTCATATTTCTTGGGCTGAAATGGTAAAAAACATTACAGACATACAAAACAAGCAAATAATTGATATTGGCTGCGGTGGCGGGATTTATACGAAAGAACTTGCTCTTATGGGAGCCAAAAATGTTGTGGGACTTGATTTTTCAAAAGAAATATTACAAGCTGCAAAAGAAAATTGCAGCAACTTTCCAAATATTTCTTTCATCCACGGTGATGCACATAATATCCCATACCCTAATGAAACATTCGACATAGTTATTTCTCGTGCAGTTATTCATCATTTACAAGACATTCCTACATTTTTATGTGAAGCTTCTCGTATATTAAATAAAAACGGTGTACTTATTTTACAAGATCGAACGATTGAAGATTGTACAGTTCCAGGAAGTCCCGAACACATTCGTGGATATTTTTTCTCTATATTTCCAAAACTCATTGAAATAGAGTCAAAAAGACGTCCAAAAACCAACACGATACAGAAAGAATTACAAAAACATTCTCTTCACGTGCTTCCCACACAAACACAATGGGAAGTACGAAAAATACATGATTCTGTAGAAGCATTGCTACAAGATTTATCTCCTCGAACAGGTCGATCCATTCTATATGAGTTAACAGATGATGAACTTTCTCAACTTCTACAACATATACAGACCGCATTACAAAACGTCTCTCCTATTATTGAAAGAGATCGATGGACAATTTGGAGCGCCATGAAGTTGTAAGGAAGGAAGCCTCACAAAATAATGTGAGGCTTCCTTTCTTTCATAATCTAATTTTGCAACACTCTTGATATCCTCCACTTCTGGCCTGTGCACTTCCACACTTCGGACATACTAAATATCTAGACTGATTTGTCAACAAACTACCTTTTTGAAAGAGTAAAACTTCTGCTTGTTTAAACGAACGCGAATAATATAACCACATAAAACCAATTATAGCAATAATGCCAAATAATACTCCCATCGCAAGCATTTCAGTCACCTCTTTTGGTTTGTTCTTTCCAGCAAGTGGATTGTTGTAATATTCTCTGTAAATTCAAATAATCCCTTCTTTACTCCTATAAATATCAACTTTCTCTATAAATTTTACAATTCTCCACAAATTTTTACTCCCATTTTACAATTCATTATTCCTTTTGCAACAACGAATATTACTTTCGATATTTCCGTATATAAATATATCTTTCAAAAAACATATTGACTTTCTAAAAAAAACATGCAACAATACTGTCAGAATACTTGAATAAAAATTCATTGACGAGAACGAGTACGTTATAGAACTGTTCCCCAGAGAGTTGGCGATTTGCTGAAAGCCAACGTTCAGTGCATAACCGAAAATCATCTCCGAGAAGTAGAACCGAATGTTACAGTAAGTTCTTACCGGCCGTCCCCCGTTACAAGGAACACGTATCATGTTGTACGTTGCAAAGCCGTATACATATAGATTTATTTCTACATGTGTAAATTAGGGTGGTATCGCGGGTAAATATAACTCGTCCCTTTCTTTAGGGACGAGTTTTTTGTGTTCTTACAAATGAATTTAAAAAAGGAGGAAAAACAATGAACACTGTATCAAAAAAACATATTTTTTTCACGGGTCTTATGCTATTTTCTTTATTTTTTGGGGCAGGTAATTTAATTTTCCCTCCCATGCTTGGACAAAACGCAGGTGAAAATTTTTGGCCAGCAATGATTGGATTTTTACTAACAGGAGTTGGCTTACCACTACTAACTGTTATCGCAATTTCTCTATCAGGAAATGGGATGCAGCAACTTGCAAGTCATGTCCATCCATTATTCGGAATTTTCTTTACAGTAGTTGTATACATTGCCATCGGTCCATCCATGGGCATCCCACGTGTTGCAAATGTTGCTTATGAAATGGGTGTTAGTTCTTTCTTACCAGAAACAATCCGCTCTAGCAGCCTAGTGCTATTTGTATATACAATCATATTCTTTACTATCGTATTTTGGCTGAGTTTAAATCCATCTAAACTTGTCGATCGTATTGGAAATATATTAACACCTATTTTATTACTCTCAATTTTCTTATTGTTTGTTAAAAGTGTCTTTACACCACTTGGGCAATCAGGACCAGCTATGCAAGAGTATCAAACTTCTCCAATCTTCAAAGGCTTTATGGAAGGGTACTTAACAATGGACACTATTTCAGCACTTGCATTTGGAATTATCGTTGTAAATGCAATTCGCTCTAAAGGTGTGAACGATCGTAAGTCCATTGCCATCGCCACAGCAAAAGCAGGGCTTATTGCCGCTACAGGACTCGTACTTGTATATGGTGCACTAGGCTGGCTTGGGGCAACTAGTGTCTCTCTCGGATATGCAAAAAATGGCGGACAGCTACTTACTGTTATCGTACAACAATTATTCGGTCCGTACGGTTTGCTCCTATTATCTCTTATCGTTACACTCGCTTGTTTAACGACATGCGTTGGACTCGTATCTGCGTGCAGCCAATATTTTTCAACATTATTGACTACATTTTCATACAAAACATTCGCGAGTATCATTTGCGCATTAGGATTATTAGTTGCCAACTTAGGTTTAACAAAAATTATCGCAATCTCTGTTCCAATTCTACTTGTTGTGTATCCAATTGCGATTGTACTCGTACTACTATCATTACTTCATAAATACTTCGGTGGATATCGCTCTGTTTATGTAGGTGCTTTAATCGGAGCAGCTGTAGTGAGCGTATTTGATGGATTAAAACAAGGTGGTATTTCAGTTTCATTCATCACACCATATTTTGAATTTATCCCTTTATATAATGAAGGAATCGGTTGGCTAATACCAGCATTAGCAGGAGCTCTTCTTGGCCTTACAATCGCTAAGTTAAGCGGTACGAAAAAAGTTCCATTACTAATCGAATCTAACGAAGTAAAAGCCTCCTAAAAAAACTCCCAAAAGGGAGTTTTTTTACATTTGATAAGCAGTATGATTAAAACTGCTTATTTTATAAGCTTTCGTATAATATTCAATATTTGTATCAACTGTTTCTACCTTGACAACATCATAGCGCTCTTCTTGCTTTACTAAAAATAAATAGTATTCCTCTGTTGCCTCAATAATCGCAATTTTATCTGTTTCAACATTATATTGTTCACAAAGTGCTTGTAATGCGTTCACATACTCCCCTAATTTTTTAGACTTATCCATTCCGAATATAGTTTGAACTAACATATACATTCTCCCCTTTATATGTACTGTTAACACCTTAATGATAACGCTTACATTATTTATCGTCAATAAAAACATTCGATGGTTTTAACGCCAAATCTATATTGTAGCGAGCCAATAATCAGCGAGGAATTCCCCGCCAATTAAAGCTTCACTTTATCACTTCGTTAATTGATGCCTAAATGCATAAATAACTGCCTGAGTACGATCACTTACATTCAATTTATTTAATATGTTACTCACATGTGTCTTTACCGTTTTCAGTGCAATAAATAACTCGTCCGCAATCTCTTGATTACTTTTTCCCTCTGCAATTAATAACAAAATCTCAAACTCTCTTTCCGTTAAGTCATCATGCAAAGGTTGCTCTTTCTTTTGACGCATACGGGACATCATTTTCCCGGTAACTTTCGGCTCTAATACTGTTTCTCCATCATAAGTAGCTCGTACAGCATCAGCAATATCACTTGCTCTTGATGTTTTTAATAAGTAACTGGTCGCACCAGCCTCAATAACAGGGTACAATTTTTCGTCATCTAAAAAGCTTGTTACAACTACAATTTTTGCTTCTGGCCATTCTTGAATAATAGCACGTGTTGCTTCGACACCATCCATCTCATCCATAACAAGGTCCATTAAAATAATATCCGGTCTTAATTGCAATGCTAATTCTGATCCTTTTCGTCCATTCTCAGCTTCCCCTACTACTTCAATATCTGGCTGTGTAGATAAATATGCCGATACACCCATACGAACCATTTCATGATCATCGACAAGCAATACTTTTATCATACTTCTCCCCCTCTCTCAATCATAATCGGTACTTTTACTTCTATTTGTGTACCTTTGGCCGGGAAACTAAGCACCTTGAGTGTCCCACCAATTTCATGAACACGCTCTTGCATCGATCTTAGGCCATATGAACCTGCCTTATTAACGCCTACTTCAAACCCAACGCCGTCATCAATAATTTTTAAAATCGCATATTGATCAATTTTTCGAAGGCGCACTTCTGTTTTCTTTGCCTTTGCGTGTCGCAACGTATTTGATAGCGCTTCTTGCACAATACGGAATAAATGATCTTCTACACCTTTTTTTAATTCTATTGGCTCAATAAGCCATTCAATTTTCATATGTTGTTTTCGCGATAATTCCGTTAATAATTCCTCTATACCTTCTGTCAGTTTCTTACCTTCCAATTGTACAGGACGTAAATGAAGGAGCAATGCTCTCATTTCTGATTGAGCATTTACAACCATATTTTCAACAAGTTGTAATTGTTTTTTTGTCACATCTGGAAATTCAGTTATTTGTTCATTAATCGCTGACATCATCATCGACATTGCGAAAAGCTGCTGACTTACTGAATCATGCAACTCCCTTGCTAAACGATGCCTTTCTTGAGAAATCGCTTCTTGTCTCATCTCTTCATTCCAATGAGCTCGTTCATTCGTTACTTTTTGAAAGAGTCCAGCTTGCTCCTCTAATCGACGAGCCAAAACGATTACTTTTCGTTCCACTTCATGAAATTCATCATCTGCAGTAAACGAAACATCGCTCGGAAAATTCCCTCGCTCTACTTCAAATAGAAACGTATTTAATCCTTGTATACGCTGCTCTATATAGTAACCGATTGCATATCCTACAATTCCCCCGATAAGTAAACTTGTAGTCATAATAAACAAGCCAATTGGAACAGAAGCGATGGATTCCTTCCATAATAAATCATACACTTGTTGCTCGCTTTTCCATACATATACAATTGTACAAATGAGTGCGATACTAACTGAGGACAACATAGAATAACGAATATACATCCACGAAATATTTTTTTGTTTCTTCATTATACTTTCCTCACTTCCGTGTCGCCTACGACAAGCGAAGAAATAATTTTAATACGACGAGGAGCCTCTTTATACTGCTCTGTTCTAAATGTAACATTGCGGTTAAACCCTGTCTCTTCATGACCTGGCAAGAGCACACGTCCGACAATAACAGAATGATTTAAAGAAAGTTCAATATCATATGGCACATATAAACGAATATTACCAACGACACCCCGAATAACAATTACCGTTTCCCCTTCTGGAATCATAGCAGTAGTTAAATCTATTTCCACATCACAAGCACCGTATTGAACATTAATATCCTCAAGTTCATAAATATGATCCATCATTCGTACATTGCCTACAAACATATTTTTCAAATATGGTTCTGTACGATATATTTGCTTCTCTTCGTCTATAATCCCTTTTTCTTTAATTTCAACCTTCATTGCTTTTTGCTGATGCCCTTGTTGAATCAATTGATAACCAATTAAAGCTAAACAAGCAAATACGACAAGAACAAATGCTGCTGATGAAAATAAGAAGAATAAAAATACGATACCACCAACAAATAAAAATACATTTCCCCGTACATAACGATTCTTTTTACGATAATGCCTTCCAAACATAAGCATAATAAATGCAAAAATGAGACCACCTGGTTCAAAATGTCCAAGTATCATATCAAGAAAAAGACCGAATCCAAATATGATGAGGAGCATCCCCATTAATTGTGTCTTTGAAAAATGTTTCTTCATTTCAGCTCCCCCCTTCTTGTCACATATACATAGAAGAAAAGGCATTGCTTTCCAACACCTTTTCTCCTATCACTATATCATAAGCCTGTTTTATAATATACTACTATTATTTTGTTAACTCTTTCGTTAACGATACATCATTCTTTTCTTTCATTTCACGCTCAAGTTTTGCAATTTTCATATCAAATGTGTCACGCTCATGTTCTTCATTCATACGAGTTTCTAAGTCACGAATGTGATCTTCAATTTCTTCAAATCGTAAGAACGGATTATTTTCATCCATTTTATGCATCGCTGTATTCATACGACGATTTGCATGTGCCATATTTTCACGTGCCATTAGTTCCATACGCTTTGCGTGCATTTCTTTTAATTTATTTTTCATTTCAGAAAGACGACGCTCTAACTCATCAATTTGCTCTACAACACCTGCATACATTTCTTCTAATCGAGTTACTTGCCCTTCATAATAAGCTACCTCTTCTAACGCACGTTCGTGCAATTGTAATTCGCCTGCTTCTTGAGCAATGATAGCTTGCTTTGATCTTTTGTTAACGAAATAACGTGCTTGCTCAAGCTCACGAGCAAAGTTAGATTTTAATGTTTTATGACGTTCAATTAACTTCTCAATTTTTGTTATTTCACGCTCACTATCACGTAAATATTGGTTTAACATCGCAATTGGATTTTTTCTTTCCTTCTCATCTAACACGTTATGAAAATCAGCTAAAATTGCATCGCGTACACGTCCGAATAAAGATTGTTTCATTATAAATCTTCCTCTCTTCTACTTTATTTATAATTTGATTTATTGTTTTAGTTTTTCATTAATTTGTTCCACTCATCTTCAAAGTTGCTATATGGTTTAGAACTTTCTGGAGCAGATTCAACAACTACATCTTTTTCTTTTTTCCACTCACGGTATCCGTAGTATAAAACCACTAAAGCAGCGATACCGATTAATGCTGGTGAATGAGAAAGCGCAATGGATAAACCGATTAAACCAACAATACCCCAAGCTAACTTTCCAAAAAATGACTTAGCTCGCACAAATGATTTATAGCTCCAATATACAACTCCTGCTCCGATTGCGAATCCTACAATACCAGCAAGACTACCAAGAGCAATTAAAGCCAAAATACCGGCTGCGATAAACGCTAGAAATTGTTTCATCTTGTGCTTGCCTCCCTTCGATTTGATACTCTTATCTTAACTATTTTTTCATCTTTCCATAACGAGCTTAAGAACCGTTTTTAACTCAGACTTAAGACCGAGTCATATTCAGCCCTTTACGCAAAAAAACGTGCAGAGTTTATTCTCTGCACGTTTTTTTTAATTACTAACATTCATATTAAATTAAGCTGTTTTATGATACTCTTTTTTCTCAGCTACTTTCGAAAATCTTGGAAATCCAATTAAAATAGAAACAATCCCACATACTCCAACTAAGATTGGATAAAATGCATATGGCAACAATTCAACCGGAGATAACGCTGCAAATCCTGCTGCCGTTAACATTTGGGCACCGTACGGAATTAATCCTTGTACACAACATGAGAAAAGATCTAATACACTCGCTGATTTACGAGGGTCTATTTCATATTGATCTGCAATATTTTTTGCAAGCGGGCCTGTAAAGATAATCGAAATCGTATTATTCGCTGTACACATATTCGTCATACTTACTAAACCAGCAATACCAAATTCTGCACCTTTTTTCGAACGAATATTACGTGTTAATACATTCATTAAATATTGAATACCACCATTATATTGGATTAATTCAACCATACCGCCAATTAATATAGCAAGTAATACTAACTCCATCATACCGCCCATTCCAGTCGTTACACTTTTAAAGAAACTTTCTAACGTGTAACTTCCATCTATAAGACCGATAACACCAGATAATACAGTTCCACCAGTTAATACAATAAGTACATTCCAGCCAAGTAGCGCTGTAATAAGTACTCCTGCGTACGGTAAAATCTTTATCCAATCAAAGCTATGTGCTTTAATTTGCGTGTCACTTCCTGAAGTAACTATTACTAATAGTACAATTGTAATAATAGCCGCTGGTAACACAATTAAAAAATTCGTTTTAAACTTATCTTTCATTTCTGTTCCTTGTGAACGAACAGCTGCGATTGTTGTATCTGAAATAAATGATAAATTATCACCAAACATCGCTCCCCCAACAACAGTAGCCATTGCAAGCGCAATTGAGATATCAGTTTGACCACTAATACCTACAGCAATCGGCGCTAATGCTGCAATTGTTCCCATTGAAGTTCCCATTGCTAATGAAATAAATGCACCAATAACAAAGATTCCAGCTACGATAAATCCTGGCGGTAAAATAGTTAACGCTAAATTAACAGTTGAGTCTACTCCACCCATTCCTTTAGCAGTTTCAGAAAATGCACCTGCAAGCACAAAAATTAATACCATAATCATAATATCCGGATTTCCTGCACCTTTAGCGAACCGCTCTACTTTCACATTAAAACTTTCTTTACGATTCATCACTAAAGCGACTCCTACAGCAATTGAAATTGCTACAAGTATCGGCAATTTATAGAAATCACCTGTAATAATTCCAGAACCAATAAATAGCGCCAAAAATATCCCAAGTGGTAATAAAGCTAAACCATTTCCTCTCGTTTCTTTCAAAGTACCATCTCTCCCTAGTTTCAACCTTTTTCTAATGAATAACAAAAGACCTCTTCCGATGAGAAGAGGTCTTATACATCTATAAGAAACGCTCTTCTCATCTTTCAAGCACATGCTTGCTGGATTTGGCACAGCACTCTGAAATCGAGTCCGCTGCCGAGGCATCGTAGGGCCAGTCCCTCCGCCTCTCTTTATAAGAAGGTTTCATATTTATTTTTTAATAATAATTTCTTCCCTAACTTTACTCGCTTACAAAACAAAAGTCAATTATTTTTTGTATAGATTTTTTTGGTAATTATACAAAAATTTGAATACAATAATCATTTTAACTTTTCGATTTCTTCTTCCAATATTGAAATCCAATAAAATTCACTATTTTTTATTGCTGCTAATATCCATTTCGTAGTGTACCAAGCTAACTCATACTCTTCCTTCGTGACATCGCCACTTTTATAAGCATCCTCTAGCTCCTCTTCATCTAATACATACACCTTACCGCTAGGTAATAATACTACATCTAAATATAAATCATCAAAATACGGTAAACCACGATCGTCTATTTCATATTCTTTCGTCACATCAATATAATATTGCACTAAATTGTGCCTATCATCTAACATAACTGTAATCGCAAAGTTCTTTCCATTAATGAAATATTGAACCCACGTATACCCATCACTTGCAATACAAATTTCTTTACCATCATATTCTTTACAACTAGGCTCTCTCACCTTTTTTATATCCAGTATTCCGAGCATTCCCTCTTCCACTTGCTTAAGCCTATAACTCTTTTCTATTAGTCTTTTCCACGAAGAACCGTCACCATATTTACGTTTCATTATGTATACTCCTCTTCTATATACAGAAAAGCTCCCACATATTATGTGAGAGCTTGTTCATATTATAATTAAGCAGCTTGACCCTTTTCAGAAATCTCTTTTAAATAAGCTTGTCCTTTTTCAGCGTCATATTGACCTTCCCACTTAGACATAACTACAGCTGCTAAAGAGTTTCCTACAACGTTAACTGCTGTACGAGCCATATCTAAAATACGGTCAATACCAGCAATGAACGCTAAACCTTCAGGTGGAATACCTACTGTACCAAGTGTCGCTAATAATACAACGAATGATACGCCCGGTACACCTGCGATACCTTTTGATGTAACCATTAATACAAGTAATAATGTAATTTGTTGTGTAATAGATAAATCAATACCGTACATTTGCGCCAAGAAAATAGCCGCAATTGCTTGATATAAAGTTGATCCATCTAAGTTAAATGAATAACCTGTCGGAATAACGAAAGATGTAATTGCTTTCGGACAACCGAATTTCTCCATTTTCTCCATGATTTTTGGTAAAACTGTTTCTGAGCTTGCTGTAGAATACGCTAAGATCAGCTCGTCTTTTAAAATCTTAAAGAATTGGAAAATGTTAATTCCAAATATTTTCGCTGTAAGTCCTAAGACAACTACAACGAAGAAGATCATTGCCCCATATACGACAATTAGCAATTTCCCTAATGGAATTAATGAAGCAAGACCAAATGTAGAAACTGTAACACCAATTAGTGCAAACACACCAAATGGTGCAAATTTCATAACTTGGTTTGTTACATAAAACATTGCGTCAGCTACACCTTGGAAAAATTGAAGAACTGGTCTTCCTCTTTCACCAATTGCTGCTACACCTAAACCAAATAGTACAGAGAAGAAGATAATAGCAAGCATATCTCCGTCAGCCAATGACTTCATAATGTTCGTTGGAACAATATTTACAAACGTATCTGCAAATGAATGACTTTGTACTTGCTCTGTCGTATGTGTATATTTCGAAATATCTGTCTTTGTTAACTGCTCCATATTTACGCCTTTTCCTGGTTGGAAAATATTCGCTATTAATAGACCAACAATAATTGCAATTGTTGTAATAATTTCAAAGTAAAGAATTGTTTTTCCGCCTAGTCGACCTAGTTTTTTAACATCGCCAACACCAGCAACCCCAACAACAATACTTGCTACAACAATCGGTACAACGATCATTTTAATTAATCGGATGAAAATATCACCAATTGGTTGTAAGTACTTCACAACAGCTGGATTATCAAAGAAAATCGCCCCAACCGCAATACCAAGCGCAAGCCCTATTAATATTTGCCATGCAAGTCCTATTCTTTTCATATTTGTTGTAACCCCCTCTTCGATGTGTCACTCTATCTCTCATTCTATCTCTATAAAACTAAGAAATTAAGAGTATTACATATTATTCGACAATTCACTACATTTTGTCCCTGTTAAAAATCATAAATCAAAATTTAAAATCTGACAACAAAATAACTTTGCCCGAATGCAAATAATTTTCTTGACAAAAAATAAACCCATGTTAGAAAACCTCACATGAGAACGATTCCTCACTAGTGTTTTATTAGCTTTCTAAGTACTATTTCACCCCATAAAAACTATTACTTTCCTCCTGTATTTTACAGATAAATCCCAAAATATACCTTTATTACAGCCATAAATAAAATGTAAGTACTATGACAATTAAAGTTGAAAAATGATAAATTCCGACAAAACTTAGCAATTTTATAAAGTTTTCTTTACATTATGATTACAACGATAGACACTCTTCTTCTTATGATATATAACATTCATAGGGAAAGGAGTCAGACAACTATGAAAAAGAAATTTGCAGCGTTTAGTGTTTTAGCAGCAGGAACGATTTTTGCTTCCCCGTTACTTTCACCCGTATACGCTGAAACAAATCAAGATAAATTATCTAACATTCAATCTGAATTAGAAGGCAAACAAAGTGACTTACAAAATAAATCAGTCGAGAAAGAACAAATAGAAAAAGAAATTCAAGAATTACAGAAGAAAATCGATGAATTAACTACTTCTATTAATAAAAACGAGGCTGAATTAAACGATACAAAAAAAGAAATTAGCAAAACACAACAAGTAATTACTGACAAAAAGAAACATATAGAACAATTACAAACAAACATAGATACACGTCAGGAAGTTATTAAACAACGATTACAATCTATGCAAGAAAAACCGCGTACAAATATCATTACAGAAGTATTAACAAACTCTACAAACATTGCTGATCTTGTTGATAATATGTACTCCGTAAGTTTAATATTAAACAACGATACAGATATTGTAAAAAAACAAACATCTGATCAAAATGCTGTAACTACAGAAAAAGAAGCTGTTGAGAAAAAAGAACAACAACTGAAAGAATCTGAGCAAAAACTAGAACAAAAACAACAAGAATTACAAAATAACCAACAGCAGCAACAGACTCTTATTAACGATCTACATACGAAAGTAGCAAAAGTAGATTCAGAGATTGAAGGATTAGAAGAATCCAAAGGCATTTTAGAAAATCAACGTCAAGCTGTGCAAAAAGCAATTGAAGAAGAAAAACGGGCCGAAGAAGCTCGTAAAGCGGAAGAAGCTCGCCAAGCAGAAGAGGCTCGCAAACAACAAGCTACTAAATCTGCTCAAGCAACTCAAGCAGCTCCAACACCACATGATACAAACATCGGTGGCTTTATCAAACCAGCAGCTGGATCAAAAACTTCCGGATTTGGTGTACGTTCTTTAGATAACCATAAAGGAATTGACATCGCCGCTTCGGGAACGGTTCCAATTATCGCTGCTGCAGATGGCGTTGTTATTCGCTCAGAATTATCATCTAGTTACGGAAACGTAGTGTATTTATCTCACCGTATAAACGGAAAAACATATACGACAGTATATGCTCATATGAATAGCCGTTCTGTATCGAATGGACAAACTGTAAAACAAGGCGATCAGCTTGGATTTATGGGGAACACTGGCCAATCATACGGACAACATTTACACTTCGAACTTCATCTTGGAGAATGGAATGTCGGCAAGACAAACGCAGTCGACCCATCTCCTTATATCGGATTATAAAAAACCTCGGTACCTACCGAGGTTTTTTATTTACACTTCACACAATATAGGCATTCTACATAGACTATAACTAAATGCCTATAGTTTACGAGGTGATCAATATGAATACGCAATTACAACAAAAAATAGAAGAAGCTAGAGCGACATTTATCGGCCGGATATTTACATTTGGCGGATCAGTTTTATTTTTAATCGGTTCATTCCTCGCAGTCACCACAGCCTATAAAGCGTATAATCGTCTATTACATTCAACAACATAAAAAAAGACGGGAGATCCCCGCCTTTTTTTATGCAAACATTTTAAATACACCTATCACATTTAAAAATACAATTATTACAGTTACCGGAATGACATAACGAAGTAAGAAGAACCAAATGTTAAATAACGTTTTCCCCTTCGTTTCCGTCACTTCTAATTCTTTCATCAACAACTCTTTACTCATTTTATTTGGTACAAATAATGAAATAGCTAGTACTCCTAACGGCAGCAATACGTTACTTACCGAAAAGTCGACTAAATCAAAGAATGTTTTCCCAAATATTTTCACGTCACTCATAATCCCAAATGATAACGCTGATGGAATACCGACTGCAAAAATAAGAATACCAATTAATAATGATGCTGACGGACGCTTCTTCTCATTACCTTTCGCAACAGATGCTACTACAATTTCAAGCATTGAAATTGCTGATGTTAAAGTCGCAAAGAAGAATAAAATTAAAAACATAATAAAGAAAAATTGACCAAATGGTATTTTTGCAAATACTGCTGGAAGGACGATAAACAGTAATCCCGGTCCTTCAGTCGGTTTAACTCCTAATGCGAAAATCGCTGGGAAAATTGCTAATCCTGCAAGTACTGTAACAAAAACAGTTAAACTTACAATAGATGTTGCCGATTTCGCTAAATGTTCCTCTTTCTTTAAATACGAACTATACGTTACCATTACCGAGGCACCTACAGTTAGCGAGAAGAAAGATTGTCCCATCGCATATAAAATTGTATCTGCTGTAAGCTTTGAAAAATCTGGTTTTAAGAAGAACTCTACTCCAGCAAAAGCACCATCGAGTGTTAACGCACGAACAATAATCGCAATAAATAAAATAAATAATAGCGGCATCATGTACTTACTTGCCTTTTCTATACCTTTCTCTACACCTTTACTTACAACAAAAATCGTACAAAGCATAAAGATAAATTGCGCTCCAATCGCACTTAACGGATTTGAAATCGTTTCACCGAACAATTGTCCATAATCAGCTACTCCATTCCAGAAACTTCCTGTCACACTATAATATAAATAAAGTAAAATCCATCCACCTACAACACTATAAAAAGATAGTACACTAAAACAAGTAACAACTCCCATACGACCAATCCAAGGATATAATTTGCTATTTGGCACTAGTACTTTATAAGCTGTAACCGCCTCTTTTTGCGTGCTACGTCCAATAACAAACTCCGCTATTAGAAGAGGCATACCTATAAATAAAGTTAGCAGTAAAAATACAAGGAAGAATGCGCCTCCCCCGCCATTACCTGCAACATATGGAAATTTCCATATCGCACCAAGACCTACTGCGGCTCCGGCTGCTGCGAGTACAAAGCCTATTTTCGACGTCCATTGCTGTGTTTCTTTCATCATAAATTCTCCTTTTCTGAATATTTAAACTTTTGTTAATTATACACTTTCATTTCATACTCGCACACCTCCTTTAGAAAATAAAAAAGTCCCCTACACGCAAATATGCATGTAGAGGACGATATATGTAATGTAAATACCGTGGTACCACCTCAATTGGATTGATAAATCCCACTTGTTCAAGTACAGGAATAATTCCGATACTCTATCCTTTTAACGGCGGAACCCGGGTTGCCTACTACAATGTTCAACATACCTCTCGCAAGCCCATTCTGTATAATTTATCGTACCGGGCTCCCACCTAACCCCAGCTCTCTGAACGCATCAAATATACGTACTCTTCTTGCTCATCGATTTCATCTATTGAAGTTACTTGTGATTATAAATTATATTTTTATATTTGTAAAGCGCACTTTATCTTTTATTATTTTAAAACCTTTCCCTCTAATTCTCGCAAAAAACTTTCTCTTTCTCTCTCGTTTTGCACATATACTGATTTCAACACTTCTTGGAGTAATATATTTCGTTCTCTCTTTTCTAACTGTAAATCTTTTAACTTCACCCTTACTTCATATAAAAAATCTAAATACAATTCATATGTCTCATCATATTTATTTGCAATCTCATCTCGAATTTTTTTTGCGAGCTTTGGGCTCGCTCCCCCAGTAGAAACTGCTATATTAAGCAAACCACGATGAATCGCTGCTGGAAAGTGAACATTACCACTTTCCGGATTTGTAATAACATTTACTAATTGATTCTCTGCGGCATCTTCAGCAACTTGTTCATTTAATATTGAATCACTACTCGCTGCAACAACTAAAAAAGCATTTTTAATATCACTTTTTTCATATTCTCTTTGATACCAACGAATTTTCTTTTCTTCCACAAGTTTTACTAAATTCGCATCTAATTCTGGACTGATCACAACTATATCCGCACCTTGTTTGAGTAAAGGAATAATTTTAAATCCTGCAACTTTTCCCCCACCAATAACAACAACGCGTTTCTCATTAACTCGCACTGTAAGTGGATACATACTGATCTCCTTTCAATAACTCCGTCGTTTTCTGAATTAACATATCTTGTAACGCTTCATTCTTCCCTAAATATGGACTGATTTTTATCTCTTCCAATGCATATTGGCGCACTTCTTTCTCAATATGTTTCATAAGTAAACCTGTAAATAACAAATAAGGTAGCACAACGATGTTCTCCACTTCCTGTTCTACAACTTCCTTCAATTTCCTCTCAAATTTTGGCTCCGCAGCCGCTAAATAACAAACCTCAACTTTTTTAATTTTCTCCTCAGCTTGAAATAAAGAGGCGATCCATTTTATATCTTGTAATACTTCAGGATCACTACTTCCTCTTGCAACGAGCAGAAGGGTCACTTCAGCCTTCCCTTCCTTTTCAATACCACTTCCGTTATATACTGATTTGATCAGTGTTTCTGATACACCAAACGGATTACCATAAGTCACTTTAACATTCGGATATTGATTCTTGAGCTTTACCAATTCAAATGGAATATCTTTCTTCACATGACCTGCCGCTAATAAAAAAACAGGGATGGCAATAATCTCCGTGGCCCCACGCTTCACACATGTACGAAAACCATCTTCAATAGAAGGATTCGCTAACTCTAAAAAACAAACTTCTTGAATATTCGCTTCTATACGACTCATACACGATGTAATAAATTGAATCGCCTCTTCTTTCGCTGTCTTCAAACGACTTCCATGACATATATATAAGACGGCTTTCATTTTACAACACTCCACTTACTTGATAAGCATTTTCCGTTTGCTTCTCAAACCAATGGATTTTTTCTCTAAAACGGACAACTTCTCCAATTACAATCATGCTCGGATTTTGAATTTGCTCTTTTTTCGCAACATCTACAATTGTTCCTAATGTCCCAACAACTGTACGTTGCATAGACGTCGTCCCCTGCTCAATAATAGCAGCTGGCGTACTTTTATCTTTTCCATGCTCCATAAGTTGCTCACATATGTAGGGCAAATTACTAACCCCCATATATATCGCTAAAGTCTCTACACCTTTCGCTAAACTTTCCCATTTCACTTCTTCTTCAGCACCTTCTTTCCTATGCCCAGTCACAATAGCAAAACTTGCACTTGCATCACGGTGCGTCACTGGAATACCAGCATAAGCAGGTGCAGCTATTCCAGACGAAATACCTGGGACGATTTCAAATGGTACACCTTGCTTTGCTAATACTTCCGCTTCTTCTCCCCCTCTACCAAATACAAATGGATCGCCGCCCTTAAGCCTCGTTACAACTTTCCCTTTTTTCGCATACTTAATAAGAAATGTATTAATTGTTTCTTGCTTCATCGTGTGATAATTCGGGAGCTTCCCGCAATAAATTAAATCCGCGTCAGGCTTTGCGTGTGAAAGCAGCTCTTTATTCACAAGGCGATCGTATAAAATAACATCTGCCTTCTCAATACATTTCAACCCTTTAACAGTAATTAAATCTGGATCGCCAGGACCCGCTCCAACAATATAAACCTTCCCCATCATCTCTCCTCATTTCTACTATTAAAATGAAACTTCCATTCGTATATAAGAATGGAAGTTTTTATTTTTTCGTATTACTAATCTCTACTCATGAATAACAAATGCTGCACCTTTTCGAATCTTCTTTTTTTCAAACAAAGAAATCTCTTTTACCTCTGGCAACGGTAAAAAATGTTTTTCAAGCTCAATCTCCGCAAGCTTAAATGCCTGTTCTTCACTTTGAGCAACAACAACAATCGGAACAATATCACTCACTAATACAGCTTCAAATCGATATAAATCCATATTGTCCCCCCTAAGACGCTATGACTTCTTCTAACACGTTATTTAACGCTATTTGTAATGTGTCTACACCAACACGACCTACAAAATCATAAAATGTTTCGGCTGGTAATTTATTCTCTTTGAAATAACTTATAAATGATGCGAGTACATCAGGTAAATCCTCGCCATCTATTTTTCCTTTTAACTTTTGATTGTAGGCACCGCCATCTAACAACGTTCCACCTACATATATCTCAAATGCTTCAACAATTCCCTTTTCCTTCGTTTTCATTTTCACCCCTTGTAACCCAATGTCAGCAATTTGACGTTGACCACATGAATTCGGGCAGCCTACCATATGAATTCGAACTGGAACATCGAGTGCAATTTGTGTATCTAAGTATTCTGCAATTTTTCGTAATCTTTCTTTCGTTTCTACTAGTGCAAGATTACAATATTCAATACCGGTACATGAAACCGCATGACCAATAAATGATTTTGGGCTTGCAGATATCGCTTCAAACAACGGTTCACTAAGTAATCCTTTTACATTTTCCGGAGGAACGTTCGGAATAATGAAATTTTGTGAATTACATGTACGAATTTGTCCATTTCCATATTGCTTTGCGATTCTTGCAATCTCAAACATTTCTTCTGCATGTAAACGACCTACCGGTACATTAAAACCTACATATTTTAATCCCTCTTGTTTTTGGTCTTGAACACCATAAAAATAGCCTGCATTCCATCCTTTGAGTGCACTTTCCCCTTTACTTTGTAAAGGCCCTGTATACTCTATTAGTTTCTCTTTAAATTTCTCTGCTCCCCAGTCCGCAACAAGAAATTTCAAACGGGCTAAATGACGTTTCTCACGATATCCAAAATCACGGAATATAGTAGCAATCGCAATTGCCACTGCCTTCACTTCTTCTGGTAAAACGAACACATCTAATTCATCAGCTAAATATGGACGGGCTGATAATCCTCCGCCTACTTTTATATGAAAACCAACTTTTTTCTCACCATCTATTTCTTTCGTAGCAGGTGTAAATGCAACACAGTTAATCTCTGCGTTTGCTGAGTTATAAATATTAGAACTAATAGACATTTTAAATTTACGTGGCAAATTAGAAAACTCTTCATTATGTTGGAAATAGTCATATACCTCTTTCACAATATGTGTCGTATCAAATAGTTCATTTGCATCAATTCCAGCAAGCGGATTACCTGTAATATTCCGCGTTATATCACCACAAGCCCCCGCTGAAGATAATCCAACTCTTGCTAATCTTTTAAAAATATCTGGAATTTGCTGAATTTCTAACCAGTGAAACTGAATCGCCTGTCTCGTAGTAATATCTATTACATCACGTCCATAATCCTCAGCGATAGAAGCAAGTACTTCTGCCTGCGCATTTGTAATAATCCCTGACGGAATATTTACCCGCATCATAAAATAACCAGCTTCTTTTGGACGTTGTAAATACAATCCTGCCCATTTAAAGGCATCCCACTCTTCTTTCGGAATAGATTCAAATCCATTTTCCGCATAGTAAGGAATATCATTAAAAATTTCTAATCCATCTTTTTCTAATTTATTTTTCTCCGTTTGATTTAGTTTTTCATTGTTAGCCCATACTTTTTCATAACTCATTTTTAAATCCCCCTATATAAAGTGAAACTTTAATCAGTAGAGTTTTGTTCATCCCACGCTGATTATTAGCCTTAACCAATCGGGTATTTACGGGCAGCCCGACCCCCACCTAACTTCCTTGCCCCAACCGAACTTTGAGGTAGGAATTTTACTTCCCGGCAAATAGCGGGATAAAACTACGCTCTTGTAAGTACTGCACGATTTGTTCTGCACATTCTTCAATAGAATATTTGTGCGTTTCTACAATTAATTCTGCTTGCTCTGGCTCTTCATAAGGCGAATCAATACCTGTGAAATCCTTAATATCACCTTTTCTTGCCTTTTTATAAAGCCCTTTCGGATCACGTTTCTCACACTCTTCAATCGGACACTTCACAAAAATTTCAATAAATTCATCTGCCGCTAATAAATCTCTTACTTGTTTGCGGTCTACTCGAAATGGTGAAATAAATGCTGTAAGGACAACTGTTCCTTGATCTACAAATAACTTTGCCACTTCGCCAATACGTCTTATATTTTCCATGCGATCACTTTCAGAAAATCCTAAGTCTTTATTTAAACCGTGGCGAATGTTATCCCCATCCAGCACATAATTTCCAATATTCTTTTCAAACAATTTACGAGCGACCGCATTCGCTACTGTAGATTTACCCGAAGCTGATAAACCAGTAAACCAAATTACAAAACTGTGATGTCCATTCTTCACTCTTCTCTCATCTTTTGAAACCGAAGCTGTATGCCAAGTAATATTCGTATCCATCTCGTTCTCTCCCTATTCTGTTACTACTTCTTTTTTTAAACCTTTAATTAGCACTTCTACTACTTCTTTACGACTAAATGTACTTGGCGGAATCTCACCGTTTCTTAATAATTCTCTTACTTTCGTACCTGATAAAATAACATGATTTTCTTTTCCGTGCGGGCATGTTTTCGTTGAAGCCATCGCTTCACATTTCGTGCAGTAAAAACTATGTTCAAAGAATAGTGGTGTAATGCCTAACTCTTCTATCGTAAAATTCGTGAAGATTTCTTGCGCTTCGTATGTTCCGTAATAATCTCCTACTCCGGCATGATCACGTCCTACAATAAAGTGGGTACATCCAAAATTCTTTCTTACTAACGCATGAAATATCGCTTCCCTTGGTCCTGCGTAACGCATTGCAGCAGGAAATACACTTAAAAAGACACGATTTTTCGGATAATAGTTTTGAAGGAGTACTTCATAGCTTTCCATTCTTACATCAGCAGGAATATCGTCCGATTTCGTTTCTCCAACGAGTGGATTTAAAAAGAGACCATCTACAATTTCAAGAGCAGATTTTTGAATATACTCATGGGCACGATGTACCGGGTTTCTCGTTTGAAATCCGACTACTGTTTTCCACCCACGTTTTTTAAATTCTTCTCTCGTTTCAATTGGGTCTAAATGATAAGAAGGAAATTGATTATTTTCAAAGCGTTTTGTTAGAATAATAGTTCCTCCAACGTAAACGTTTGGTCGTTCATATAATTTTTTCACTCCTGGATGAGCCTCATCCGTTGTTTTATATACAAGTAACGCTTCTTTTTCTTTATCTGGTACGAAAATATCTTCTATTTGAATAGCACCATATATATTTCCATTGTTGACAAGCTTTACTTCCTCTCCGGTCTTCAGGCTTTCTGCGACTTCTTCTGTTACCGGTAATGTAATTGGTATACTCCACACACTACCATTTGCTAAACGAAGCGTTTCTACGACTGAATCATAATCTTCCTTCCCCAAAAAACCAGTAAGCGGGCTATATCCACCTGTCGCCAATAGTTCTAAATCACTTAAAGCAATGTTGTCTAATTTAATTTCTTTTTCAATTTGTGATATATCATATGTCTCATCTATACGGTTTACTAATTCGTTTACTGTGCTCATTTTCTATATCCCCTCTTAGCTTTATTTCAAGATTCATCTTATTGATAATGAAGACCACATTCGGTTTTCACTTTCCCAGCCCATCTACCATCTCTTGAATCGCCACCATCCCCTACAGGTAAAGTACATTTCTCACACCCAATACTTGGATAGCCAACATCATGCAACGGGTTATACGGCAAGCTATGTTTGTATACATATCGCCAAACTTCTTTCCACGTCCAATGAATGAGTGGACAAACTTTAATAGATTGAAAACGATGATCTTGATTTATAAACTTTGTATGCTTACGTGTTTCTGATTGTTCCCTTCTTAAGCCCGATATCCATGCTTTTTCCACGACTAATGATTTTTCTAAAGGTAAAATTTTTCTAATCTTACAACAAAGATTCGGATTGCTCTCCCACAGTTTTTCACCATGCAACTTCGCCTGTTCATCAAGTGTAAGTTCTGGCTGCTTTTCTATAATATTCAATGAAGGAAATCGTTCCCTCACTCTTTGAATTAATTCATATGTTTCTTGAAAATGAACATTTGTATCCAAAAATACAACTTTAGCAGATGGATTTACTTGGTTTATAAGGTGCAGTAATACCATACCTTCCACCCCAAAGCTACATGCGTAGACGATTTCATCTTTATACTCTTCATAAGCCCAATTTAATACTGATAACGCGCCTTTTGTTTCATCTTCTTCCGAAAACGAAACAACATTTTCTTCCCACGTTTCATACGTCAACATGTTTTTTCCCCCTGTAAAAGCAAAAAGACGGTTTTAACCTAATGAAAATAGGTTAAAACCGCCTCTAGTTTTTCTAGTCAGCGCTTTTCACTTTAAGCGTACTTTTTCACTTTTCTCTAACTGAATTACTTTTCCATCTTGCACAACAATTGTAATTGAGCCATATTTCATATCAGCAAGCATCGCTTCAATCTTCTCGGATACTTCATCAAAATGTTCCCGTACACCCACGCGAACAGCCCCCCTTTTTATTCATAAAAAAAATCTTTCCCATTTCGAAAAGACTGTTCGGTAATATATTTTACCTTATCTTTCAAAATGGATTCCATTTTGCTGGATTTAGCACCTTGCTTTCTATAAGCAGGTTGCCGAGCTTCTTCGGGCCAGTTCCCTCCGCTTCTCTTGATAAGCTTTGTATTTGTATTTTATCACAATTCTGATTTTTTTCAATCCTAGTTTTCCGATATATTTTAATTATTTTATTTTACAAAAAAGGAATTGCCCATCCGAACAACTCCTTTTTCTATTTAAACAAGCTCTTTAATACGTATGCGATCGTTCCCAATAATATTTTCATATGTTTCGCGTTCCACAACTACTTGCGATGTTCCGCCTTTTGCAAAGACAACGGCTGGTCTTCGAATCCGATTGTAATTATTCGCCATCGAGTACCCGTAGGCTCCTGTACAGGAAACTGCTAGTAAATCAGCAGAAGCGACTTTCGGTAAATGAATATCCCAAATCAACATATCTCCGCTCTCACAACATTTCCCCGCAATCGAAACGAGTTCCTCATTCTCATCATTCCCTCGATTCGCTAACATTGCTTCATAACGCGCACTATATAAAGCAGGTCTTAAATTATCTGTCATTCCACCATCGACTGATACATATTTCCGAATACCAGGAATATCTTTCACAGATCCAACTGTATAAATTGTTGTCCCAGCATCACCTACAATGCTACGGCCTGGTTCAATCCATATTTCTGGCAATGGATATTCACATACAGTAAATTGTTCTCTCACTGCACTTGTTACAGCTCGCACATATGTCTCAAGAGTTAACGGTGTATCCGACTCTGTGTAGCGTATTCCAAATCCCCCGCCTACATTTAACACTTTTACTACATAGTTTGTTTGCTCTCTCACTTCTTCTAAAAATTGGCGAAGAACTTCAATCGCTCGAACAAAGCCAGCTGTTTCAAATATTTGCGATCCGATATGTGAATGAATCCCTAGCACATTATAATTGGATTTTTGTAAAGCAAATCCAATTGCCTGCATCGCTTGACCGTTTGAAACGCCAAATCCAAATTTCGAATCATCTTGGCCTGTTGTAATATATTCATGTGTGTGCGCCTCTACTCCAGGCGTTACACGAATTAATATGTTCACAAACTTTCCATGTTGCATCGCTAAATCGTGTAAAACTTCTAATTCAAAGAAATTATCTACGACAAAACAACCGATATTCGCCTGAAGAGCCATCACTATCTCTTCTTCTGTTTTATTATTTCCATGAAAATGAATACGTGATGCTGGAAATCCTGCTTGGAGCGCAGTATATAATTCTCCTCCAGAAACAACGTCTAATGACATATTCTCTTCACGAGCTACTCGGCACATCTCCATGCACAAGAACGCCTTGCTTGCATATGCTACTTGATAAGAGAAACCACTTTCTTTAAAAGCACGATGAAATGCTCGGCATTTTCCTCGAATAGACTCTTCATCGTATACATAAAGTGGTGTTCCGTATTGCTTTGCTAGCTGCGTCGTATCGCACCCTCCAATTTCTAAGTGTCCTTGCCCATTAATTCGGCTTGTGCCGTGTAAATACATTTAAATTCCTCCCTTATTTCCTCTAAAACTCATAACCCCAATCTTCTATTCATTGCAGCACGCTTTTAGATAGACAAAAAACGCGCGGAACAATGTTCACACGCGTTTCTTATTAGGAAAAATATATATTGAAAAAATAAACGAGTTGTTATCTCCTCAAAATAAGAAACCGCATCAACATCTCCAAATAGCTCTCCATAAAATAAATCTTATGACAGTACTACATTTATTCAATGTAGTCCCAATATATGAATAAGATGGTTATTCTTATATTTCGGCAATAGTCCCTTTCAGCCTATGATCACAGATTCCATGAAATCTCCCATAGCTTACTCTTTCCTATCGCGGCCTCTACCTTTGAGAGTAGATGAGGTAAGTCTATTTAATTTTCAAACATCTAATTGTTGCTATTAACAATACCAAAGGACCATTTTATTTGTCAAACAATTTTTTATATTGTTTTTTTACAGTTTAATTTTGTATCATTTGGTAAGCGCTTTACTGAAATCTTTCTCACTTCCCATTCGCCTTCTTCGTTATTAAATGTAATCGTTACCTTCTCAAATGGGGGAGCAATTTTCCCAGCAACACGTTCATACTTTGTCACTTCAATACTTGCTTGAAATAAATATGTACCGCTATACACTTTTTTTAAACTAATAATTTTAGGACATTGATACGGTTTCAAACTTCCATATTGTTTTTCAATTGCTTTATTTATTTTTGGAAATAAAACAGAATAAAGTGCATCTTCCATAAGAGGTGCATCATATTGAGCTATTGACACACTCGGTGAGGTAAAAAGTATAACACTACTGCATGCTATAAAATATAATAATTTTCGCATTATAACCTCCGTATTATCACGCGATTCTTTCTGCGTACGATAATTATCATACATAGAAATTCTGTTTTATTGTCTCCCACCACTCTTTTTCTACTCGATTATTATAAAAAAGCCCACAACTCTCTTTTATTTTCGTATAATGATACTCATAGTATAATAATCATAATAACAAAGGACTGTTCGTATATATAAAATGAGTCGTTAAGCAAACTGACTCACAAGAACTGTCATGCTTTTTAGGAGAGGAGTATATTATGCTACAACATCTGTTTCCAAAACTGCGATTTGCACTCGTTGCAGTCGTTTTACTATGGATTAAAACATATATTGTGTACAAGCTAGCATTTGATATTAAAATTGATAATTTCTTTGAAGAATTCATGCTTTTTATTAATCCACTAGCTGCGTTACTTTTATTTTTCGGCTTAGCTTTACTTGCATCTAAGCACCGAAACCGAATTATAATTGGAATCAGTTTTATACTGTCATTTATTTTATTTGGAAACGCAATGTTTTATGGGTTCTATAACGATTTCGTTACTTTCCCGGTTTTATTCCAAACAAACAATATGGCTGATTTAGGGACAAGTATAAAAGAACTCTTTACGTACAAAACATTACTTTTATTTGCAGATGCAATTATTTTAATGTTTATTTCGCGTAAATTCCCATCATTTGGCGACAAAACACCACTTTCCCGCTCAGAGAAGCGAACTTTCTTTAGCGGTGTAACAGCTTTATTAGCACTACAAATTGTTGTATCAGTTATTTATAAACCACAAATGTTCTCGCGCTCATTTGACCGTCAAACTGTCGTAAAGAATTTAGGTTTATACACATATCATCTATTTGATATTACACTTCAATCCAAGTCTTCAGCTGAGCGTGTATTTGCAAGTGGGGATGGATTTTCTGAAATCAAAAACTATACAGACTCAAAAGACAAACAAGTTGATAAAAACTTATTTGGAGCTGCAAAAGGTAAAAATGTAATTTTAATTTCAATGGAATCTACACAAAGCTTTGTTATTAATAAAAAAATAAATGGAAAAGAAATTACCCCATTTTTAAATGAATTTATTAAGGATAGTTTCTATTTCGATAACTTCTATCATCAAACTGGACAAGGCAAAACTTCTGATGCTGAATTTATCGTTGAAAACTCACTTTATCCGCTAGATCGTGGTTCTGTATTCTTTACTCATGCAACAAACGAATACACAGCGACACCAGAACAATTAAAGAAATACGGATATTCTTCTGCCGTCTTCCATTCAAATGATAAAACGTTTTGGAATCGGGATGTAATGTATCCTGCGCTTGGATATGATCGTTACTTTAATTTAAATGATTACGCAGGAACGGAACAAATGTCTGTCGGTTGGGGATTAAAAGATAAACAGTTCTTTGAACAATCTATTCCAAAGTTAAAATCTTTACCGCAACCGTTCTATACAAAATTTATTACATTAACAAATCATTTTCCGTTTCTTCTAAATCCGGAAGACCAATATGTTGATGAATTCAACTCAGAAAGTGGTGTTGTAAACCGCTACTTCCCAACTGTTCGTTACACAGATGAAGCTCTTAAATTATTTATTAAACAATTAAAAGAAGAAGGACTGTATGATAATTCCGTTATTGTCATTTATGGTGATCATTATGGTATTTCCGAAAACCATAACGCAGCTATGGCACAGTTCCTAGGAAAAGATACTATTACACCATTCGATTCTATGCAATTACAACGAGTTCCTCTTATTATTCATGTGCCTGGTCAAGAAGGAAAAGTTGTTTCTAAAGTATCTGGTCAAATTGATATTAAACCAACGCTCCTTCATTTACTTGGTATTAAAACAAATAAATCCGTTGAATTTGGAACTGACTTATTTATTAAAGAAAAAGACCCGCTTATGGTAATGCGTGATGGTAGCTTTGTTTCTGAAGAGTATGTTTATACAAAAAATATGTGCTACAAAAGAAGTACGGGTGAAGAAGCTGATATGACGCTATGTCAGCCGTATATTGAAAAAGCAAAAACAGAATTAAAACTCTCCGATAAATTAATTTATGGAGATTTATTACGTTTCGATCCTAATAATCAATATAAAACTGGAACCATGACAACGAAATTTGAATAGTAAAGGAAGCAACTTTATACAAGTTGCTTCCTCTTTTTATTTTCACTTAATTTTTAAATCACCCTTCTATGAAATCTTTCACAAATTGGTAATTTCTTTCGTATGAGGAATAAATTTATGGTATGATAAAATAAGTAAACTTTCATACACTAATTAAGAATTTATTACAGAAAGCAAGGGATCAGATTTTGTATAGAGCAGCTATTCCAAACTTATTTACGCTCGGAAATTTATATAGCGGATTTTTATCAATCGGCTATGCATCTTTAGGATATTATAAATCAGCTGCTATTTTAGTACTTATCGGGATGATGTTAGATAGTCTTGATGGTCGTGTTGCTCGTTTATTACGTGTTGATTCACAAATGGGAAAAGAGCTCGACTCGCTTGCAGATGTCGTAACATTTGGTGCAGCACCTGCTGTTTTAATGTATTACACATCTTTCTCAAACTACGGAATCATCGGATTATACATAGCGGGATTATTCCCTCTTTTCGGAGCATATCGTTTAGCACGATTTAATGTAACACCATCTTCTACTTCAATGAAATATTTCACTGGAGTACCGATTACAGCAGCGGGAGGGCTTGTTGCTTTCTTAACATTATTTTCACATACCATTCCAAAAATCGTTCTTATTACCGTATTTGTAACGTTCGCATTTTTAATGGTGAGCCGCATTCGTATCCCAAGTTTAAAAGATGTACCAATTCCACGATATAGCATCATTATTACACTATTTTTAGTTGGAATCATTATTACAATGTATCAAACAGGATTTGGCAATTTTTCTGTTTTCTTATTCATTGCCATTCCACTATATATTTTGTACATGTTATCTCAATTCATTAGACAAAGACCGTCTAAAAAAGCGAATAAAGAAAAATAAGAAAACCTTCCGAGTCCGGAAGGTTTCTTTTTATTTTGTGACTAATACCTTTTGATTTACAGGTGTTACTGGCTCTTCGCCGTTTAATACAGCTAAAATATTTCTGACAGCCATTTCAGCCATCGCATCACGAGTTTCAAACGTTGCATTCCCTACGTGTGGAGCAAGTACTACATTCTTTAACTCTTTTAGCTCTTCTGTAATTTTCGGTTCAAATTCAAACACATCAAGAGCTGCCCCTTCAATTTCATTCGTTTTTAATGCATGAGCAAGTGCTGCTTCATTCATAATTGGTCCACGTGAAGCATTTACAATATACGCTGTTTTCTTCATCATTTTAAACTGCTCTTCATCAATCATATGATGTAATTTCGGATTATAAGCACAGTTAATTGTAATAAAATCTGCTGTTTGTAATAATTTTTCCAACGTCACATACGTTGCTCCCAGTTCACTTTCAGCTTCAAACTTACGATTTGGCCCTGTATATAAAACATCCATTCCAAATGCTTTCGCACGTTTTGCAACAGCCTTCCCGATTTCTCCAAGACCAATAATTCCGATTGTCTTACCGTGGACTTCTCGTCCTAAGAAAAATAACGGTGCCCATCCGTTAAATCCAGTCGTACGACATAACGTATCCCCTTCAGGAATTCTACGCGCCGCTGCTAAAAGAAGTGCAAATGTTAATTCTGCAGTCGCTTCCGTTGATACTTTCGGTGTATTCGTAACTGCAATTCCTTTTTCACCCGCATACGTGTAATCAATATTGTCGTAACCAGCACCATAGTTTGCAACAATCTTTAAATGAGACGCTGCATCAATAACTTCTTTTGGCACCTTTGTCGAAAGTAAACTTAACAATGCATCTTTATCTTTTACACGCTCTGTTAATTCATCTATAGAAATTAATTCCTCTTTATCGTACATTTCTACATCATGATCTTTTAATAGTTCTAATCCAATTTCCGGAATTTTTCCCGCTACTAATATTTTTGCCACTACTAACACCTCTTCTATAGAAAATAAGATATCTCTTATATTTCATTGTAAGAAATCCACATATAAAAACCAAGGAATTTGATTATAGTTTTGAAAATCGACACTTTTCCATGAAAAAAGAGGAGATGCAACTCTCCCCTCTTCTTACGCTTTTTCCTGCGATTCTTTTCCGAGCTTCACATCAATAGTTCCTTCTGCAACCGTATCGCTAATTTGCTCCTCAATAACCGATTGAGATGCAGCATTCGTTTCAGAAGTATAAGCTTGTTGCTGTGCAACTTGTACATTTTGTTTATTTTGTTGTTTCGCCATTTCTTACCCTCCTTTTCATTCTTTCTTATTTTGAACAAAAAGGGTGGTTTTCATCAAAAAATTGCGTTTCATTTTGAATTTGTTACTTCTTCTTCAAGCGACCTCATTACTCTTGCTCGCTTCGTAAATGTTGCAACCTGAGTAACACCGTGCGCTCGTAATGTTTGTACATTCTCTTGTACATAGTTCCCTAAATCATTTGGATAATGGGCATCCGAAGAAATCGTAATTGGAACACCATACTTAGCTAATACTTGTAAATATAGTGGACTTGGGCACATTTCACGAACAGGATAACGATAGTACAATCCTGCATTTATTTCTGTTGCCGTATTCGTTTCTACTAACGCACAGGCAATTTCCTCATAATAAGAAAGCTGTTCATTCTCATCCAATCGATAATTAAATACCTTTATATTATCTAGATGAGCGATAATATCAAATAACTCGGTACGAATCGCACTCTCAACTGTTTTAAAAAACGTATCGTATAATGCGCGTAGGTCATGCACCTCAAAATATTCTTTCGTATCTGGATTATCAAATCCCCAGCCATTTAGAAAATGAACGGAGCCAATTACATAATCAAAGTCTCCTAGCGCTAATAATTCTTTTAACTCTCCTTCACAACCAATAAAATAATCCGCTTCAATTCCAAGTTTAAGTGTGACACCTCTTTTACTCCATCGTTCTTTCGCCTCTTCAATTGCCTTTGTAAAATCATACAATGAAACTACCCTTACTTGATCTAACCATTCTTTCTGTATACGACCGAGCTTAGAATCACTAATATCTACATATTTTTCATAATATCCTTTCGCTTCATGAAAACGATATAGATGATCAACAATTCCCACTTCTTTTATTCCTTTTCGCACAGCTTCTTCTAAATATAGATCTATCCATTCTGTTGTAAATGGCCCTTCCTTCACACGTTTTTGCAAACGCTCTTGTGTTTTCATAAGCCAATCCATAGAATGCCTTTCTTGAAGCGGTTCATAACATTCCAACGCTTCATTTATTTTAGCAAGCCATCCTATTGAATACGGTCCTTCTTCTAAGTGAAGATGATAATCTACTTTCATATACATTCCCCCTTATAATGTATCTATTTCCCTTCTATCCCCAACTCTCGAAAGCTTTCCATTTCGTTCTTTCACCTCTCGCATGACATCTTCCAATGCGATATTTTTTTCAGCTAATAAAACGAAACAGTGATAAAATACATCAACCATTTCTTTCACTACTTCTTCTTTATCATTATTTTTACATGCGATAATTACTTCAGCACACTCTTCACCAATTTTCTTTAAAATTTTATCTTCTCCTTTTGAAAATAAATAATTTGTATACGATTCAGGAAGTGGGCTTTCCTTTCGTTCTTCAATTGTTTTATACAGCAACTTAAAGGCATTTTCCATATGTATCCCCCTATATAATTTGATAGTGAAAACATGTCTTCTCCCCCGTATGACAAGCAGGTCCTACTTGTTTCACATTCACAACAATTGAATCTTGATCACAATCTAAGTATAGAGATTGCACATATTGAACATTCCCTGATGTTTCTCCCTTATTCCATAACGACTGCCTCGAACGAGAGTAAAACCATGTTCTTTTCGTCTCTAACGTTTTTTCATATGCTTCTTCATTCATATAAGCTAGCATTAAAACTTCTTTCGTACCTTCTTCGATGACAATTGCCGGTATTAATCCTTTTGAAAAATTAGGTTTCATAACCGCACCTCAACATTTGCATCTCTTAATTTTCGCTTTACACTCTGCACTGTCGCCTCACCATAATGAAAGATGGATGCCGCTAATGCTGCATCAACTGTTGTCTTTTGAAAAACTTCTATAATGTGATCCGTATGACCACAGCCTCCTGATGCGATGACTGGAATGGAAACACTTTTTGAAATTTCTTCTGTTAAACGAAGGTCATATCCACTTTTCGTTCCATCTGCATCCATACTCGTTAACAAAATTTCACCCGCCCCGAGCTTAACAACACGCTTCGCCCATTCTATGGCATCCATTCCTGTGTCAACTCTTCCGCCGTTGACGTATACGTTCCATTTATCTTCTGCTACTTTTCTAGCGTCAATTGCCACGACAATACATTGTGATCCAAAGTGTTCTGCGCCCTCTTCGATTAGCTTCGGATTTCGCACTGCCGCTGAGTTTATTGAAACTTTGTCTGCTCCAGCTCTTAGTAAATTGTACATATCTTTCACACTTGAAATCCCCCCGCCAACCGTAAGAGGAATAAATACTTTAGCTGCTGTTTTTTCTACAACATCTATAATCGTTTTTCTTCCTTCATGAGTCGCTGTAATATCTAAAAATACGATTTCATCTGCCCCTGCCACGTTATATGCTTCAGCTATTTCAACCGGATCACCGACATCTTGTAATCCTATAAAATTTACACCCTTTACGACTCGCCCTTCTTTCACATCTAGACATGGAATAATTCGTTTCGCTAACATAACTTCGTTACCTGTAACACTTCTTCTAAATCAATCGTTTTCTCGTAAAGCGCCTTTCCAATTATGACACCATATATATTCATATCATTTAACTTTTTCACATCTTGAATAGATGCCACTCCTCCAGAGGCAATGAGACGAATGCCCACACTTTTTTGAAGTAACGCCAATTGTTCAAAATTTGGCCCTGCAAGCGTCCCGTCTTTCGAAATGTCTGTAAACACAATCGTTTGAACATCTAAACTTTCCATTTGTTTCGCTAAACTAATATAAGAAATTTCAGACAGATCAAGCCAACCTCTCGTTGCTACGAAACCATTTTTCGCATCAATTCCAACAATGATTTTCTCTTTATATAGACGAACTGCTTCCTCTAAAAATGACTTATCATAAAGAGCTGCTGTTCCTAAAATCACTTTTTCTACACCTACTGACAATAACTTCTCCACCGCTACAAGTGAACGAATTCCTCCTCCCACTTGCACAGGAATACGTACCGCCTTACAGATTTTTTCAATGACGGGCAAATTTAACGACTCGCCAGCAATTGCACCGTCTAAATCAACAATGTGTAGTATTTCCGCTCCAAGCTTTTCAAATATGATTGCCTGCGCTACCGGATCTTCATTCATCACCGTTTCTTTACTAAACTCTCCTTGATAAAGTCTAACGCATCGTCCTTCTTTTAAATCGATAGCTGGGAAGATTTCCATGCTTCTACCACCCCTTGAAAATTTTTTAATATTTGCATGCCAATTTCACCACTTTTTTCTGGATGAAACTGTGCACCAAATACATTTCCTTTCGCTACAAACCCTGGTACTTGCATTCCATAATCACTTACTCCGCATACAATTTCATCTGGACAATCCGCGTAATATGAGTGAACATAATAAACGAAAGAACCATCCACTAATCCATTCCAAAGCGGAAATTCTCTTTCCTTCCTTAATTCATTCCATCCCATATGAGGAATTTTATACGAAACTGTTAACTTACGAATTTCCCCTGGTAGTAAACCTAACCCGCTACAATCTTTTAGTTCCTCACTTCGTTCAAATAAAAGCTGCATGCCCAAACATATACCGAGGAGTGGTCTTCCTATATCACAAACCTCTTTTAGTACACACACTAAATCTCTTTCTTCTAATACGTCCATCGCTTTCGGAAATGCACCTACTCCCGGTAAAATCACGCCATCGCTTCTCAATATCTCTTCTTTATCACTCGTTACAATGTACTCTGCCCCAATATATTTTAATGCTTGCTCTACACTGCGAATATTCCCCATTCCATAATCTATAATGGCAATCAATTACAACATCCCTTTCGTTGAATTTACACCAGTAATGTTGGCATTTTTTTCGACCGCTTCTCTAAGCGCTCTACCAAAAGCTTTAAATAATGCTTCAATTTTGTGATGCGTATTACTTCCGTATAGAACGCGCGCATGTAATGTAATATTGGCAGCATGTGCAACTGCTCTAAAAAATTCTTCCGTCAATTCTGTATCAAAATCCCCAAGCTTCGGATTTGTTAATTCCCCTTGAAATACACAATATGAGCGTCCACTTATATCAATTGCGACAAATCCTAAAGATTCATCCATCGGTACATACGCAGAACCGTAACGATTAATTCCCTCTTTGTTTTGCAATGCTTCTTTCAAGCAATTTCCGAGTACAATTCCAACATCTTCAACGGTGTGATGTGCATCGACAAATGCATCCCCTTCTGCTTCAACTTGCAATCCAAATCTTCCATGTTTAGCAAATAAAGTAAGCATATGATCGAAAAAACCAACCCCTGTTTGAATAGATACATTTGTACTTTCATCAAGCTGCAAATTTAATTTAATTTTTGTTTCTGTCGTCTCACGTACTTGACTGGACTGACGCATTATTTTTCCTCCTCAAACCTTATTTGGATTGCTCTCGCATGTGCATGTAACCCTTCTTTATTTGCAAGCTCTACAATGTGATGCTGTACATTTTTTAATGCTTCCTCCGTATAAGAAATAAAACTTGATTTTTTCACGAAATCATCGACTGATAACGGAGAAAAAAATCTTGCCGTTCCGCTCGTTGGTAATACATGATTCGGTCCCGCTAAATAATCCCCGAGCGGTTCAGGTGCATATGACCCAAGGAAAATAGAACCTGCATGTTTCACATAATCTAGAGCATTCATCGGTTCTTTTATATGTAACTCTAAATGTTCTGGAGCAATTTCATTTGATAACTTTAGTGCCTCCTCTAAAGAAGGAACGATAAAGATGGCTCCATTTCTATTTATTGATTCACGTGCAATTTCACTTCTTGGTAACATTTCTAACTGTCTTTCTATCTCTTTTTCTACTTCTTTAGCTAGTTCCATATTCGTTGTAATACAAATCGCCGTTGCTCTCTCATCATGCTCTGCTTGCGATAATAAATCCGCTGCGATATATTTTGCATTACCTGTTTCATCCGCGACAACTACAATTTCTGATGGACCAGCAATCATATCGATATTTACTATTCCGTATACTTCTCGCTTCGCTAGAGCGACATACAAATTTCCCGGTCCAACTATTTTATCCACTTTCGGAATCGATTCCGTCCCGTATGCTAAAGCAGCAATTGCTTGCGCGCCACCTATCGTATAAATTTCATCTACTCCCGCAAGATTTGCAGCAGCTAATATATGCGGATCAATTCCTCCTTTCCTCGGCGGTGTTACCATTACAATCTTTTTCACACCTGCGAGTTTCGCCGGCAATACATTCATTAATACTGAAGAAGGATATGAGGCTGTCCCACCCGGTACATATACACCTACATTTTCTAACGGCCGAATGAGTTGCCCTCTAATTATGCCTTTACTTTCACAATCGAATATTGAGTGCTTCTTTTGCTTTTCGTGATACGAAACAATGTTTTTCTTCGCCTCTTTTAAAGCTTCTAAAAATGAATTCTCTACAAACATACTCGCTTGCTGTATTTCTTCTTCACTTACACGAAAATCTTTCATCTCTACATCATCAAACTTTTTTGTATAGAAAGATAAAGCTTCATCTTTCCCTTCCCTTACATTTCTAATGATTTCTCTTACACTTCTTTGAACAGTTTCTTCTATTATATTAGCGTTTTCTCTTAGCACTTTTACTTTAGATAATGCCTCCTTAAAGTCTTCATAAATGATTTTCATTTTAAGTCCTCCTATTTCCCTGATAAGATTTCTTGCTCCATCATATTTATAATACTGAATATTTCGTCTTTTTTAGTTTTTAAGGCTGCCTTATTTACAATCATCCGAGCCGATATAGAGTGCATTTCCTCAAATACAATAAGTCCATTCTCTTGTAATGTTTTTCCTGTTTCAACAATATCTACAATCGCATCTGCCAATCCAAGAAGAGGAGCGATTTCTACAGAACCTTCTATTTTAATAATTTCTACATCCTCTCCCTTATCATGAAAATAAGTAGAAGTAATATTCGGGTATTTCGTAGCAATTCTTTTCTTCCGGTAACTCTTCGGATTATACGTAGGAATAGAAGCAACACAAAACTTACAAATCCCCACTCCTAAATCCAGCATTTCATAAATATCTTTCTCGTTTTCCATTAAAATATCTTTTCCAACGATCCCAATATCAGCTACCCCATGTTCTACATAAGTAGCAACATCAACCGCTTTTACTAAAATAAATGAAACATTTGTATTTTTACTTTGAAATACAAGCTTCCGACCTTTATTTTTGAGATCGGAACAATCAATTCCAATCTGCTCAAAAAGTGGAATGACATGTTTTTCTAACCTTCCTTTCGTTAACGCAATTTGAATGTTACGCATGAAGCCTCTCCTTCTTTCTGGACTACCCATTTCTCATTCCATACATATTCCACTAAATATTCATTCTTTGCCTCAACGACCGTTCCTATTTTATTTTTTCTTGCAAATTGAAAGGTATCGCTTAAATTAGAGAATAGAGATAACCAAGCATTTTTCCCATCCTTTCGAAGTAAATTTCGTAACCTTTCTGCTTCCGCTAATCTATTTAACTCATAATGAATCACAATATCAATTTGATTTCGTTCATATGGTTCTTGCTGCTCTTGCAGCGCCTTCACAATTTGATTTACTTGTACCGCGAGTCCAACAGCTGGCAGCATTTCTCCAAAATTCCCAATTAGCTCATCGTATCTTCCGCCACTAACGATTTCTTCTCCAATTTCATATATATATCCTTTGAAAATAACACCCGTATAGTAATCTAAGTGTTGAATCATGCCCAAATCAATTGATATGTAAGAACCATATCCTAACGTTTCAATTGTTTCATACATTTCTTTTACTCTTGCAATTGCCATTTTCATTTCATTACTTGAAGCAAGCTTTTCTGCCTCCTCAATAACTTCTAAATTTCCAAATAGCCTTGGTAATTTCTCAAGTAATCTTACTGTCTCATCGCATCGATCTAATTTCTTTTCTCCGATAAAATTTGAGAGGGCAGCATAATTTTTACTTTCTACATACGTTCTAAGTACTCTTTCTTCTTCATCATGGATGGAGAGCTTTTTTACAATACATTTATATAACTGTACTTGCCCAATCTCAATTGTAAAAGATTGCACATTCAACTTTTGAAGTGCTTGAATGACACTTATTACACATTCAATTTCAGCTCTTACATTATCAATCCCGATAACTTCAATACCACTTTGTACGATTTCATTATATTTTCCAGAATGGGATTCATTCGCTCGAAATACATTCCCGCTATACGTCACTTTAAGTGGCGTATCCCATCTCTGTGTTCCAATCACTCTTGCTAAAGGAATTGTCATATCTGGACGTAAAACGATAATCCTTCCCTTTTCATCAAAAAATTTATACATCTTCTCTTCATCTATCGGTCTATTTTGAAATGCAAAAACATCATAAAATTCAATTGTAGGTGTTCTTATTTCCTCATAACCTCTCTCTAAAAAAGTAAGCCTTAATTTTTGCTCCACTTCTTCAATTAACGTACATTCTTCGAATAAATAATCTCTCGTTCCATTCGGGTTCGCCCGTTTCCATTTTGTCATCTAAATTTTCACACCTTTCCCCTTCTAATGTATGCCTATTTCATTCACCTAAGCCGAAAATAAAAAGAGCCTTGTAGACAAAATACCTACAAGGCTCTTCTGTAGAGTGTAGGTACAACGGGAATAACCCTTGTACCTACACGTTTTCACGCTAGGTTCAAGGGTTTCATGTATGATGATGTAGTTGTGTAAGCATTGTAATAGATTTTATTGTATTCATAATACTTACTCCCTTTCTCCTCTGATTTTCACATAGTATATAACAGTTAATTTTGAATGTAAATACATTTTTAATATTCCGTCACTTTTTTTAATGTAAAGCCACTTTTCTTTCATACTCTTTTATTTCTTGTTCATATTGCATTGTAATACTAATTTCATCTAAACCATTCAATAACTTCTCTTTCCACATTTTCTCGATTGTAAAATGGAATCTGTGCATATTCGTTATAATTATTTCATTTTCTAAATCAACTGTGATTTGTTCCCTCGCATCTGTTTTTGCAAGTTGTTCACGCATATCTTTGTCCATTACAATCGGTAACATGCCATTCTTCATACAATTCATATAAAAGATATCGGCAAATCCTCCAGCGATAATAACGCGGAAACCATAATCAGCAAGCGCCCATGGAGCATGTTCTCTAGACGAGCCACATCCAAAATTATCACCTGTAATTAATATGCTGGCTCCTTTTCTTTCTTGCGCATTAAGCGGGAAATTAGGGTTTTCTTGGCGATTATTATCATATCGCCACTCATCAAATAAAAACTTCCCAAACCCAGTTCTTTCAATTCTCTTTAAATATTGCTTCGGAATAATTTGATCTGTATCAATGTTATCATTCATCAGTACTGCGGCAGTACCTTTATGAATACGAAATGGCTCCATCATAACTCTCCTTTCTAATATCAACAAAATGACCATGTAACGCAGCCGCTGCCGCCATTGCCGGGCTAACTAAATGCGTTCGTGCTCCCTTTCCTTGTCTTCCTTCAAAATTGCGATTTGACGTAGAGGCACAATGTTCTCCTTCAGGCACTTGATCTGGATTCATACCTAGACACATTGAGCATCCGGGCTCTCTCCATTCAAATCCAGCTTCTTCAAATATGCGATGTAATCCTTTATGCATCGCTGCTTCTCTTACCCTTTGAGATCCAGGTACAACAAGTGCTCGCACACCTTCTTTTACTTTTTTACCTTTCACGACAGATGCAGCAATTTCTAAATCAGAAAGCCTAGAATTTGTACAAGATCCAATGAAAACGTGTTGAACTGGAATGTCATACGTACTTTGTCCGGGACTCAACCCCATATAAGAAAACGCTCTTTCGTCATTTGCATCATGCTTTTCTGGCAATTTCTCATCAATCCGAACACCCATACTAGGATTTGTTCCCCACGTAACGTACGGCGCTAAACCCGTAACATCTACCAGAATATGTAAATCATAAGCTGCATCTAAATCTGTATAAAGTTCTGACCATTTTTCCTTAATAGATTCATAGTCTTTCGGCGCATATTTACGCCCTTTTACGTAAGCAACCGTTTTTTCATCTGGTGCAATAATGCCAGCCTTTGCTCCCCCTTCAATTGCCATATTGCAAAGCGTCATCCTCTCTTCCATATCCATAGCATGAATGGTCTCTCCATAAAATTCCATTACGTAACCTGTTCCAACTGCTAATCCGTACTTTGAAAGAAGGTGTAAAATAATATCTTTCGCATAAACACCTTGCGGTAACTTTCCTTTTAACTCAATGCCCATCGCTTTCGGCTTTCGTTGCCATAACGTTTGCGTGGCCAATACATGTTCCACTTCACTCGTACCAATACCAAACGCTAGTGCGCCAAAAGCACCGTGTGTTGCTGTATGACTATCACCACAAACAATCGTTTTTCCTGGCTGTGTGAGTCCAAGTTCTGGTCCTATAACATGAACGATCCCTTGCTCTTCATCTCCGATATCCGCTAATGGCACCTGAAATTGTTTACAGTTTTCCCGAAGTGTATCTAGTTGCTGCTTCGCAATGCGGTCGGTAATATTCCAAACATCTTTCGTTGGAATATTATGATCCATCGTTGCAAATGTTAAATCTGGTCTGCGGACTGTTCGATTTGTAAGCCGCAAGCCTTCAAAGGCTTGCGGTGACGTTACTTCATGAACAAGATGTAGATCGATATATAATAAATCCAATCCATTTTCATTTGTCGCAACTACATGTCTTTCCCAAAGCTTATCTAGTAACCTTTTCCCCATTATCTTCCTCTCCCTACTAACGCTTGCTCTTCCATTTCTTGAATAACTGCCTTTGTAAATGAAGTTGTCGTTTCAGTCCCCCCGATATCTGCTGTACATTTTCCAGATTTAAGGACTGCAGAAACTGCTTCTTCAATTGCACATCCTTCTCTCGTTAATCCGAACGATTGCCCAAGCATCATTGCAACAGAACGCATCATCGCAATTGGATTCGCCTTATTTTTCCCCGCAATATCCGGTGCTGATCCGTGAATAGGCTCGTATAATGAAGGCCCCTTTTCAGCGTGACTTGCTGATGGAAGCATTCCTAATGATCCAGCTAATACTGAAGCCTCATCACTTAAAATATCACCAAATAAATTTTCCGTTACAATAACGTCAAATCTTCCTGGATTCCGAATTAATTCCATAGCCGCTGCATCTACTAAAATGTGTTCTACTTCCACATTTGGGTAGCGAAGTGCTACTTCTTCTGTCACATTTCTCCATAGTTTACTAGACTCTAAAACATTCGCTTTATCAATAGATGTTACTTTTTTCTTCCGCTTATTTGCTAATTGAAAGGCATACGAAACGATACGTTCAATTTCATGTCGATGATACGTAAGTGTATCTGTCGCCACTTCTTCCGTTCGCTCTTTCGGATAAGAAAAATAAATTCCGCCTGTTAATTCACGAACGACAACGAAATCAATTTCATCAGCATTTTTTAATGGTGATAAATGTGCAGTTGCACTTTCTACCGTTACAGGGCGAACATTCGCAAATACACCGAGTCCTTTTCTTAATGCTAATAATCCTTTCTCAGGCCTTTCTTTCGCACTATCCCACCTTGGTCCACCTACTGCTCCAAGTAAAACCGCATCACTCGCTAAACAGGCGGCAAGTGTTCGCTGTGGTAATGGTTGCCCAGTTAAATCGATAGCAACACCACCAAAGTACTCATCTTGCAAATGAAAATGATGTCCATATAGCCTTTCTACCATATGCAATACTTCCTTCGCACTTTCCATAACTTCTGGACCAACACCATCACCAGCTAAACAAACGATACGTTTTTCCATTTTTAACACTCCTTTTAACTGAATTTTCAGAACTTTTTATTTGATAGGTGAGGAAAGCTTCTCTCACCTATCAAATATTTATTTCACAAGCGCTATAAGAGATTTTAATTTCCCTGCTGCATGGACATAAGCTCTCGCCGACGCTTCCAATACGTCTTGCGCAACTCCAAAACCTGATATTTGGTGACTACCTTCTTTTAATTCAACATGAACGTGAGCAAGTGCATCTTGACCTTGTGTAATAGATTGTATGCGATAATCTGCCAATTCACATTCTAATCCTAAAATTCTTTGAATCGCATTGTATATCGCTTCAATACTACCAGAACCAGTGGCTGCATCTTCATATACATTTCCTTCCTCATCCTTCAGCACAACTGTTGCGCATTGTGTACTATTTGATACGAAATGCACTTGTAATTGCGTAATGTTATATTGCTGGGCTGCAAATGCTGCTTCACCAAGCATAATTGCGCGTAAATCTTCCTCAGTAATTTCCTTTTTACGATCCGCCAATTTTTTAAATGCTTCGAATGCCGCATCCCGCTCTTCATTTGTAAATTCATAACCAAGCTCTTTCATTTTTTCCGTAAACGCATGACGGCCAGAATGTTTCCCAAGTACAAAGAGATTTTGAGATTCTCCTATAAGCGCTGGTTCGATAATTTCATAAGTTGTTACTTCTTTTAGAACCCCATCTTGGTGGATGCCTGATTCATGAGCAAATGCATTCGCTCCAACGATTGCTTTATTTTTCGGTACAACCATACCCGTTAACCTGCTTACTAATGTACTCGTTGCCTTAATCTCTTTTAAAGTCATCGAAGGTTCTGCTTTATAAAAATCTTTTCTAATATGAAGAGCAACCGCAACTTCTTCTAACGCTGCATTCCCTGCTCTTTCTCCAATGCCATTAATCGTTCCTTCTACTTGCAATGCTCCGCCTTCAACCGCAGCTAACGAATTTGCTACTGCCATACCAAGATCGTCGTGACAATGACAAGAAAAAATCGCTTTTTCATATGATGGAACGGATTCTTGTAAGTATCTAAAAAGAGAATAATATTCTTCCGGATTCGTATATCCAACTGTATCCGGAATATTAATTACATTCGCTCCTGCGCGAATCGCAGTTTCTACTGCTTCAGCTAAAAATGCTCTCGATGTTCTTGTCGCATCTTCTGCAGAAAATTGTACTGTCGGAAATAATGATTTTCCAAGCGTAACCGAACGATGAATACTATTTAACACATCTTCTTTTGACATACAAAGTTTATATTTCATATGAATATCACTCGTAGCTAGAAATACGTGTAGACGAGGAGATACAGCACCTTTCACAGCTTCATATGCTCTTCGAATGTCACTTTCTTTCGCTCTAGCTAAACTCATAACCGTAGCATTTTGAATTGTATTCGCGATGCGTTTTACCGATTGGAAGTCACCTTCGGAAGCTGCCGCGAATCCAGCTTCCATTACATGAATACCAAGCCTCTCTAATTGCCTAGCAATTTGTAACTTCTCTTGTTCATTTAAATTTACTCCTGGTGATTGTTCGCCATCACGAAGCGTTGTATCCATGAACAAAATCTGCTTCATATTATTTAATCCCTACCTTTACTCGCGGCTGTACGAAAGGCATCATTTCACGTAATTTACGTCCTACTACTTCGATTTCATGTTCATTCTCTTTCTCATTTGTCGCGTGGAAATTTGGTCTTCCTGCTTTATGCTCTGCAATCCAGCCTCTTGCAAATGTACCATCTTGAATTTCTGCTAATACTGCCCCCATCGCTTTCTTCGTATCTTCAGTAACAACGCGTGGTCCTGATACGAAGTCTCCCCACTGCGCTGTATCTGAAACTGAATATCTCATATTTTCAAGTCCACCTTCATACATAAGGTCAACGATTAGCTTCAGTTCATGTAAACATTCAAAATATGCAAGTTCAGGCTGGTATCCCGCATCAACTAACGTTTCAAATCCTGCTTTTACAAGTGCAGTTACTCCGCCGCAGAGTACAGCTTGCTCTCCAAATAAATCTGTTTCTGTTTCTTCTTTAAACGTCGTTTCTAATACACCAGCTCTCGTTGCTCCAATTCCGTCAGCATAAGAAAGTGCTTTTTCAGTCGCAACTCCTGTTGCATCTTGATATACTGCAAATAATGCAGGAACAGCCCCTCCCTCGGCGAACGTACGGCGTACGAGATGCCCCGGTCCTTTTGGCGCTACTAGAAATACATCTACATTAGCTGGTGGTTTTACTTGATCAAAGTGAACATTAAATCCATGTGCGAACACGAGAGAGTTTCCAGCCTGTAAATTTGGTGCAATTTCAGCTTCATATACTTCTGGTTGTAATTCATCAGGTAATAGAATCATTACTACATCAGCTTTTTCCGCTGCTTCTGCTACTGTATATACAGAAAACCCATCTTCATTCGCTTTATCCCAAGACTTACCTTTTCTTAAACCTATTACTACATCAAATCCGTTATCACGTAAATTTTGCGCATGCGCATGACCTTGCGAGCCATATCCGATGATTGCTACTTTCTTTTCCTTTAATACATTTACTGTTACATCTTTCTCATAATAAACTTTTGCCATTTTCATTTCCCCCTATATTTAAATGATTATTGAATTAACATAACTTGCTTATCTTGTTTTTTCATACTACGTGTAAATGCTGTTACACCTGTTCTAGCAATTTCTTTTAAACCGTATGGACGAAGTAATTCAATTAACGCTTCTACTTTATCTTGCGTACCTGTTACTTGCACAACTATGGAATCCTTCCCAACATCTATTACAGCGGCTCGAAATGGTTCAATTAAACTATATAATTCTGCCCTCGCTACAGAAGTTGCTACTTTAATAAGAGCAAGCTCTCTAGCAATCATTGCTTCTTCTGTAATATCTGATACTTTCAGAACATCGATTTGCTTATGAAGTTGTTTAATTAACTGCTCAACTTGCTGTTCACTTTCAACGTGTACAACAATCGTCATTCGCGATATATCTGATGATTCTGTATGACCTACTGAAATACTTTCAATATTAAAATGTCTTCGTGTCATAACCCCTGTAATTCTGTTTAACACACCACTTTGATTTCGAACTGTCGCTGTAACAATTCTCTTCACCCTTTTTCCACTCCCTCCATTTGGTGAACACCTTTTCCTGGTGCAACCATCGGCATAACCTTCTCTGATTGAAGTACACGACAATCGATTACGACTGGCTCTTGTAATTCGATCGCATGCTGGATTTGCTTCTTTGCAAGAAGTGGATCGTCAATACGAACACCTTTTATACCATACGCATTCGCAAGAGCGACGAAATCTGGTTGGCATGGCAATAAAGAATGTGAATATCTTTGATTGTAAAATTCATCTTGCCATTGTCTTACCATTCCTAAAGCTTCATTATTTAAAATAAATACTTTAACGGGTAAAGCGTGTTCTTTTAATACACTTAATTCTTGCAGAGTCATTTGAAACCCAGCATCACCAACAATTGCAATAACTAATTCTTCAGGCTTTGCAATTTGCGCACCGATTGCTGCTGGAAATCCGAACCCCATCGTTCCTAATCCGCCAGAAGTTACCCATTTATCTGGATTTTTCAACGGATAGTATTGTGCTGCCCACATTTGATGTTGCCCAACGTCTGTTGTTACAATCGCTTCTCCTTTCGTGATTTCATATAGCATATCAATCGCGTATTGAGGTTTAATACTTTCAGAATTTCGTTTATAAGAGAATGGGTACTTTTCTTTTCTACTCTTTAATAAAGAGAGCCATTCATGATGATTTTCTTTCTTTCCTTCTGATTGAAGCAATACTTCTAACGCCCGCTTAGCACTTGCAACAATAGGAATCTCTGTTGGCACATTTTTCCCGATTTCTGCTGGATCAATATCGATATGTGCAACAGTCGCCCCTTTAGCAAAAAAAGCTAAATTCCCAGTAAGACGATCGTCAAATCTCGCACCTATATTAATGAGTAAGTCGCATTCATATAACGCCATATTGGCTGTGTAAGAACCGTGCATTCCCCCCATCCCTAGAAATAGCCCATCATCTGGCGGAAAACCACCAAGTCCAAGTAACGTATGCACAACAGGGATTTCATATTTACGGGCAAAACTTGTCAATTCTTTCGAAGCTTTCGCATGCAGTATACCTGCTCCAGCTAAAATTAACGGTTTTTTTGCGGTTTCAATTGCTTGTAGTAATTTGTTTATTTGAAGTAGATTCGGTTCATAATTAGGGTTATATCCTGGTAAATCCATTTGTACATTGCTACATCGCTCACCTTTCTCGACTACCATATCTTTCGGAAGGTCAATAACGACTGGTCCTGGTCTTCCTGTTTTAGCAATATGAAATGCTTCTTTAATAATTCGAGGTAAATCTGAGGCCTTTCGCACTTGATAGTTATGTTTTGTCACTGGCATCGTAAGTCCCATAATATCCGCCTCTTGAAAAGCATCGCTCCCAATTAACGTTGTTGCTACTTGGCCTGTAAATACAACAAGTGGCAATGAATCAATCATCGCATCCGCTAGACCCGTAATTACATTTGTAGCACCTGGTCCACTCGTTGCAATTACAACCCCTGGGTTCCCTGTAATTCTGGCATACCCTTCAGCAGCGTGAATTGCTCCTTGCTCATGCCTTGTTAAAATATGAGGAATTTCACAATCATACAGTGCATCATAGAGAGGTAAAACGGCACCACCCGGATAACCGAAAATCACTTTTACGCCTTCCTTTTCTAGCGCTTCTAACAATAGCTGTGCACCAGTTGCCAGTTTCTCTTCCGTTTTTGAAGACATTGTTCTTATAAGCCCCCTTTTTCAAACTTTTATACAATAAAAAAATCCTACGTCCACACTCCAGCTATGTGCTGAAGGGACGAAAGATTTCGCGGTACCACCCTTCTTTGCAAGAATACTCTTGCCTCAGTGATCCATAAATGGATCTAGCTAATAACGGAGCTACCGTCTAAGCCTAGACAAATGCTTTAGCTTAGCACTCAAGGGCGATGTTCGTCGACGTGAACCATCGGTTTTCAGCAACCACCGACTCTCTGTGAGGCTTCACAATCAACTACTCCTCCCTATCAACGCTTTCTTATGTTAAAAAAGTTGTTATCCAACTTTATTTTCTTCGTAAATTTTCTCTCCATCTTCTACAACTAACTTACGAAACTCTTCTAATAAACGGTTCGTATGTGGACCTGTTTGCCCTAAGCCAATCGTTCTACCATCTACTGTCGTAACAGCAATAACTTCAGCAGCTGTTCCTGTTAAAAACACTTCATCAGCTACATATACATCATGTCTTGTAAATAACTCTTCTCTTACGTCATATCCAAGTTTTTCGCCGATTTCTAAAATGGCGTTTCGTGTAATACCTTCTAACGCTCCAGCAGAACTTGGTGGTGTAATTAATTTATTTCCTTTAACAATAAACACGTTATCTCCTGAGCCTTCAGCTACATATCCTTGATCATTTAACATAAGTGCTTCTTGTACTCCAGCTAATTTCGCTTCAATACGAACTAAAATATTGTTTAAGTAATTTAAAGATTTTACTTGAGGGGATAAAACATCGGGACGATTTCGGCGCGTTGCAACTGTTACAACTGGAATCCCTTTCTCATAATATTCTTGTGGGAATAAAGATAATTGTTCTGCAATTACTACTACATTCGGCTTCTTACATGAATCGGGATCCAATCCAAGATTTCCTGCTCCTCTTGATACAACAAGGCGAATGTATCCATTAGATAATTTATTTTGTCGAATCGTCTCAACAACAATATTTGTTACTTCATCTAATGAATATGGAATTTCTAAAAGGATTGATTTTGCTGATTCATACAACCGGACAAGATGCTCTCTCAAACGGAAAACATTACCGCTATAAACTCTAATTCCTTCAAACACTCCATCGCCATATAAATAGCCATGATCATATACTGAAACTTTTGCCTCATCTTTTGGAACAAATTCTCCATTTAAGAAAATCCATTGCTCATTCACTAGAAGCGCCTCCTATGTTCTATGAATTTTTTATTGTTTCCTAGTTTACTCTCCTTTCTAAATAAATCAAGTTAATTTTTAGAAAATTTATAATTTTTAATCGTACGTACTTCTTTACTTATATTGATTTAACAACATTGTTAACGTTTACAAAAAGTCAAAAAATTTTTTTCGCCAATTTCCACTAAAAAAATATTTGTTTAAAAGAAGGATTTTCATCAATTGATACGAATCTATTGTATTCAATAAACGGACGTCCGATTTTATAAATCCGGGAATATATAACGACTTTTGCTGAAAAAGGGGGGAAATAACAAAAATAGCGCTGTCTAAAAATAACATTCATATTTTTCATTTCGTAATCATAATCCTATTTTTAAAAAACAATTTGTCAAAATGAAGGAGGAAATAAATATGGCGTGTGTACAAATTAAAGGAACGAGACAAGAGGTAGTAGAAATGCTGCAATTATTTGATCTAATGGATACGAAAGGTTTTTGTAAATTCGATAATTACGTAGAGGTAGAACCAAATACGCAAGAACATAATCATTTTATTGCTTCAATCGACATCCATTCAAATACTTCTTCTGCCCAAGATACATTAAACGATCAATTCGTTAGTCAAATGCTTACTGGCGTATATAACGACTAAACAAAGATTTACTTCCTACCGTCTTTTCATAAATGCAGTGAACTTGAGCATACTAGCAATTAGATGGTAGGAGGTGAGAATTATGGCTAGAATTGGCGTTGAAAACTCATTAACAGACGTTCAACAAGCTCTTCAGCAACAAGGTCATGAAGTTGTTACACTTAACTCAGAACAGGATGCACAAGGGTGTGATTGTTGCGTTGTAACTGGGCAAGATTCTAATGTGATGGGCATTGCAGATGCATCAATTAAAGGATCAGTCATTACAGCTCACGGTTTAACAACGGATGAAATTTGTCAACAAGTTGAAAGTCGCACTTAAAAAATGAAAGAGGACTCCTTTTAAAAGGAGTCCTCTTTTTTATATTCACCTAACGGGAAAGTAACATATACTGGATGAAAGCCCTACCTCTCTCTCATCATTACGGTTCCACTGACCGCTCCTTGATTCACTAGTATACATATATAGCTTACAAATACAATTTATAGGGTTTGTTCACAAAAGTTGTTGATAAAATTACCCGATCTTTCGCAAACTTTTCGTATTGCATTCATAAGAGATATTTACTTTACACTAGCTGTAACCGAGACACGAATTAAAATTCTAACACCAATACAATAGCTTGTCAATATTTTTCCGCAAATTAAAAACAGACATTAACGGTTTGTCTGTTTTAGAATGGAGCTTTTTCTTTTATTACATATACAACAAAGCCGCTTACTAACATAAATAAGCCAACTACTAAGTTTTTGATATTAATCATAAATTCCTCTCCCTTATTCCACACATCATATATATTTACATTTCAATTATTCCGATCATCCTAAAGCGCACTTTTTCTAATATATCATAATTCCTAAAAAATGCAAGTTCACTTTTGACGACCATTCACAAATTTATCTACAGTGCTTGGTACAGTATTTAAAGCCTTTTCAATTAAATGTGTACTGCTGTTGAGATGTAATACTTGCACCCCATTAGAACCAACTACTAAAAAAGCTACTGGACTAATAGAAACCCCAGCCCCGCTTCCTCCTCCAAATGGATGCCCTTGCTTGTTCTCTTTATGCTGATTTTGCCCACCGTTATGTTTTTCAGTAATGAAACCCCCTTTAAAATCACTTCCACCAGCTCCAAAACCAAAAGCCACTTGAGATACTGTTAATACAACATTTCCGTCAGCTGTTGAAACTGGGCTCCCAACAATTGTATTTACATCTACCATCTCTTTTAAATTTGTCATTGCCGTTTTCATTAAATTTTCAATTGGATGTTCCATTATGTATTGCACCCTTTCCTCATTATTCCTTTTTATACTTTCCAAAATAGAGGAAGTCATACTAACTTTTCCTATTTCAAGAAAACATTTTCCTCCTTTTAATAGATATTACTGCCCGTTAATGCGGGATAAAAAAGAAAAAGAGATACATACTACTATTGAACCTTGTTATGAAAGGAGCCATGACTTTGACTGAGAAATTTGATGATTATAAAAGAAGAGATAGAATAGATAGTGATTATAGTGACTATAAAGAAGAGTATGCCGCTGAGGTTGCACCACAACGCATTGATTATGATTACGATGATAAAGACGATAAAGATGTTGTAAAATCGTCCGCTGCTGGATCAACTGCTGGTTTTATCGCTCTTGCGCTATCTATCTTATCGCTATTTACATTCCCAACACTATTTGGTCTTGTTTCTGTTTTACTCGGTATTTACGCTTATAATCGCGGAGCTACTGTAACTGGCGGTATCGCTGCAGTTGTCGGTGGGATTGCTGCACTTATTGCAATTTTATTCCGAGTAGCACTTATTGGTTTATTGTTCTCCCTTTTCTAAAAAAGAAAAAGGTATCTCGCTTAACGCGGGATACCTTATCCTGTAAACACATCTTCCGATGGATATTTTATTTTTTGTTTTGCTGGTCGCGCTAAAGAGAACACAAGTGTTAATGGTCCAATTAATCCGCAGAACATAACAAACATAATAATACATTTTCCGAATGCCGATAGCTTTGCAGTAATTCCCATCGTTAATCCGACTGTACCAAACGCTGATATTGTCTCAAATAATAATTGAATAAAGCTGAAGTTTTCTGTAAGCATTAATATAAATACCGCTGCAAAAATAAGTATTTGACTGGCAACAGCAATCGCTAAGGCCCTCGTTACTGTCGACATTTTAATTGTACGCTGAAATAAAACAATTTCCTCCTTTTTTCTAAAGAAAGAAAGGACAGATGTAATTAAGATAACAAACGTTGTTAATTTAATTCCTCCACCTGTTGATACACTTCCTGCACCAATAAACATTAAAATCATCGTAAATAATATAGATGATTCTTCCATACCTCCATAGTCAACCGTATTAAATCCAGCTGTCCGCGGGGTAATACCTTGAAAGAAGGAAGCCCATAGTTTTTCATTTAAAGATAAATTCCCTAACGTCTTCACATTATTATATTCCAATACAAAAATTACAATCATTGCTATAACATTTAGCACTACTGTTCCAATAATCATTATTTTTGAGTGAAGTGATAATTTTCGAAAACTGCGACTATACCATATATCAATTAATACGGTAAAACCGAGTCCACCTATTACAATTAAAGAGCAAATCCCAATATTAATAATGGGATCTCCTACATATCTTGTTAAATTATCTGGCCATAAAGCAAAGCCTGCATTATTATAAGATGCAATTACATGAAAAATACTATAGTATAAACCTTTTCCAAAACCAAACTCTGGAATAAAGCGAAACGATAAAAAGATGACCCCAATAAGCTCAATACAAATCGAAAATATAAAGACACGCTTTACTAATTTTACAAGACCACCTATATTTGTTTGATTAAACGCTTCTCCAATTAATAAACGATGGCGTAATCCGATTTTTTTGCCTAATACCCAAACAATTAAAATGGCAATTGTCATAAGACCTAGACCACCTGTTTGAATTAAAAACATAATAACAATTTCGCCAAACATCGTAAATGTACTTGCTGTATCCACTACTCCCAAACCAGTTACGGTCGCTGCTGACGTTGCTGTAAAGAAAGCATCTACCCAACTAATATGTGCTTTCGTTGCGAATGGTAACTTTAATAACAAACCGCCAACCACAATTAAGCAGAAAAAACCTAACGCTAATATTTGTGGTGGGTTTAATCGTATAAGACGATTATACAGCCCTTGTTTTTTTGTTACTTCCATATCACTAACTCCCTTATTAAAGTGAAGCTTTCCCCTCATAAATAAAAAGCTTTTTAAAAGCCCTTAAAGAATTGGGACAAACCTTATATTCTTATAATATAGTTGAGCATAATCCTTTTTTTCATAGATTACAACTTTTATTTATATTCAGACTTCTTTTTTCTTTTATGCTGGAAAACTATATGTCCTAACTCAATATTGCTAGCAATAACAATTTCATATGTACTATTTTTCAAATCCCCATATCTTTCACTCTATGTTCACATAGAGGTCACATTCACCTTTTATAGTATATGTATCGAAGCTGTTCCTCCCTAATTTATAAGACATTCCCCAGTGTCTTTGAATAGCTTCCATCCCTAATTAAATTGACATAAATTGTCCCCTTCCCTTGACCATCTTATATGTGATGGTCTTATTTTTTTGTCTTTCTATCTTTTATTTAAAACTTCCTCTCTCTTTCACTCTATGTTCACACAGAGGTCACATCCACCTTTTATAGTATATATATCGAAGCTGTTCCTCCCTAATTTATAAGACATTCCCCAGTGTCTTTGAATAGCTTCCATCCCTAATTAAATTGACATAAATTGTCCCCTTCCCTTGACCATCTTATGTGATGGTCTTATTTTTTTGTCTTTCTATCTTTTATTTAAAACTTCCTCTCTCTTTCACTCTATGTTCACACAGAGGTCACATCTACCTTTTATAGTATATGTATCGAAGTTGTTCCTCCCTAATTTATAAGACATTCCCCAGTGTCTTTGAACAGCTTCCATCCCTAATTAAATTGACATAAATTGTCCCCTTCCTTGACCATCTTATAAATGATGGTCTTATTTTTTTGTCTTTCTATCTTTTATTTAAAACTCCCTCTCTCTTTCACCCTATGTTCACATGAGAGTCACACCTATCTTTTATAGTATATGTATCGAAGTTGTTCCTCCCTAATTTATAAGACATTCCCCAGTGTCTTATAGCAACTTCCATCCCTAATTAAATTGACATAAATTGTCCCCTTCCCTTGACCATCCTATGTGATGGTCTATTTTATTTTCCAAACACAAAATCAATCTATCTGTACTTAAATAAAAACCTAAAAATTCAGAAAATATTGTCAAATTAGGTATTTTTTCGGTATAATTACTTTAGGAAGGAATTTCGCAAAAACAAAAGGGGGGATTTTATTGAAACAAACAAAAGCAATCTTAATCGCATTATTTCTAGGTCTAGTTGTTGGACTCACTCTAAATTTAGCCGCTCCATCTATCTTTGAGCCACTAAATCAATATGTGTTCAACCCAATTGGTCAATTGTTTATTCGACTTATTAAAATGCTAGTTGTTCCTGTTGTATTCATTTCTATCGTACTTGGTGCTGCCGGCCTTGGAGATCCGAAACAACTTGGAAGAATCGGTTTAAAATCAATTTCATTCTTTCTCGTAACAACTGCGGTTGCCATCTCTATAGCGGTTACATTTGCACTTATTATAAAACCAGGAGCTGGCGGTAATTTTAAAACAGAAGGTCTTAAGTATGAAGGTGCAAAAACTGAAACATCTTTCGTCGACACATTGCTAAATATCGTACCAGATAACCCAGCAAAAGCGATGGCTGACGGAAACATGTTACAAATCATTGCCTTTGCCGTATTGATTGGACTCGGTATAGCTATTTTAGGAAAACGAGTTCAAGGTATCCATTCATTACTTGAACAGGGCAACGAATTAATGATGTATCTCGTTAATCTCGTTATGAAATTAGCCCCAATTGGAACATTCGGTTTGCTCGCTTCATCCGTTGGTAAAATGGGGCTTGCAGGCGTCGCTGCGATGTTCAAGTATATGATTGTCGTTATGTTAGTACTCATTATTCACGGGGTCTTTGTATATGGTGGCTTATTAAAGGTATTAGCAAAAGAAAGTATTGTTCGTTTCTTTAAACATTTCGGACCAGTAATGGCAATTGGATTTAGTACATCTAGCTCTAATGCATCGCTTCCATTTGCAATGAAAACAGCACAAGATAAGCTTGGCGTTCCAAAAGCGATAAGCTCATTTGTACAACCACTAGGGGCAACTATTAATATGGATGGTACTGCCATTATGCAAGGGGTAGCAACTGTATTTATCGCTCAAGTATACGGAGTTGAACTTACATTACCGCAATTAGCTATGGTCGTATTAACCGCTGTACTAGCTAGTATCGGTACTGCTGGTGTACCAGGTGTTGGACTTGTAATGCTTACAATGGTTTTAAATCAAGTAAATCTACCAGTAGAAGGTATCGCTTTAATTATCGGTATTGACCGTATTCTAGATATGTCTAGAACAGCTGTAAACATTTCTGGGGATGCTATTTGCGCAATGATTGTCGCAAAATCAGAAGAAAAATATAATACTGATCAATCGGCAGCATCGTAAATCAAAAAAGGAGTGAGGCAGATCACTCCTTTTTTGATTTACTCCCTTTTTTAGAACGATATTCTTTCCCTTTATTATCATTACCAGTTTCAAATTCAGTGCTAAATTCCTGATTAAACTGGCCAGACTTTGGTGATCCTTGATTACCGCTCCCTTTACTACCGTTACGATTCGTCATATTTCTCCCTCCCTTCCTTGTATTAGTAGTATGGCGCTCTATCTTTTTTCATACACATTTTATTTTTTAACATCTATTACACACGAAAGAAGACCTTCCATATATAAGGAAGATCTTCTCTTTCATCACGTAAGCGTTTTCTTGTTTATAATCACTTAAATAAGTTTTTTGGAAATCGAAATCATTACATTCATTTCATCTTCTGAAAGTGTAGAGAATCTTTCTTGTAAATATTGTTTTTTCGCGTCTTCCATTTTCGCAACTAAATCTTTCCCTTGTTCTGTAATCTCTAAATACACAACTCGGCGATCTGATGTAGAACGTGAACGAGTTACAAAACCTTTATTAATTAATTTTTCTGTAACAGCTGTAATATGACTATTCGACACATTTAATTCATTTGCTACACGCGATACCATTTCTTTATTCGTACGATTTAATATTCTCAGGACGATGAATTCATTCCACGGTATGTAACCACCGAATATTTTTCCGATATCATTACGCAATGTGCGAAACATAGCAAACACATTTGTCGATAGTTCTTCCATTAATTGCTCTCGATTTTGAGACAACTTTGACAGCTCCTTTTATTTCATTTAGTTAAATAAAAACCTTATTAATAATTTTACATGAAATCTTACTTTTTGTCACCTTATTTTCCCATAATTCGTAGTTTTTTAATATGTATTTCATGATAAAATGAAGTTAACTTCCAGAAAAAGGGGGTATTTTAATGCATGAGGAGGAGAAATTCTCAAATCTCAGCCTAAAAGATAAAACGATTATCATTAGTATTATTGCTCTTTTTCTCATTATAATTTTTGCATTTATATTTTTTGTATATGTAGGAATCTTTCAAATTACAGGTATCGAGTATAGTTCACGTACTGCGTTACTTCTCTTTTTTTTATTAATCACTTTCTTAGACAGTATTACATTTTTCATCTTCAGTTTCTTCAAAGCGCTGCTATATCCACTGACACAAAACATGCCAAATTGGATTTCTATTACTCTTTTCTCATTCATTGAAATTACACTAGATTGGTTCGTCATTCATACTGCTGATGATTGGATAGAAAGCGTACAAATGTCCAACATAGCTGAATTATGTGTCGTACTATTCTTTTTCCTCTTAAATAAATTATTAAGTGACGAGAAAGAGTAAGAATACAAGCTTTTCTATATAAAAATTGGTACAATGAAAGCAAATCTTACTAAAGAGGTGTTAATTATGAACTTACAACAATGGGCTGATAAAGGTATGTCCTTTGATACATATGTGAATGAAATGCAAGTAAACCAATACGAGCTACTACACATTTACAATAACTTTTTAATTCCAAATGAATTACTTCCTGTATTAGAAGAACGTCAAAATGACGGCTGGCGTGTTATCGTATTAACTGCTGATTGGTGTGGCGATGCTCTTTTATGCGTACCTGTTATGAAACGAATTTCTGAAGTTGCAAATATTGAAATGAGTTTATTAATTCGCGACGAAAACTTAGAATTAATGGATCAATATTTAACAAATGGAACAGCACGTGCGATTCCAATCTTTATTTTCATTGATAAAGATGGAAATGAACAAGCCGTCTTTGGACCACGCGCTCCAAAAGTACAAGAATTAGTAACTTCAATGCGCGCTACATTACCTGAAAAAGAAGATCCAACATTCGAAGAAAAACAAAAAGAAATGTATGCTAATTTCCGTGCTACATTAGCTGATGATACTTCTCTTTGGGAGCATGTAATGGAAAATATGGTGGAAAAAATAGTAAAATAAAAAAACCTGCCGAGCTCGGCAGGTTTTTTTATTACATAATGAAGAAATAGAATACCGCAGCTAAAATGAAACGATAATAAGCGAACGGTGTTAGTTTCACACGAGATAATAATTTCAAGAATGAAACAATTGCAAGCATCGCAACAACGAATGCAGTTACAAATCCTGTTACAAATAGCGTTATATCTGCTGAGCTTAATACATCCCAGCTTTTAATTAAATCTAATCCACTTGCAGCTACCATCATCGGTACCGCTAAAATGAACGTATATTCAGCTGCCGCTGTATGCGACACGCGAGCTAATAAACCACCACTGATTGTAGAACCAGAACGAGAGAATCCTGGCCAAAGAGCTAAACATTGAAACATTCCAATTGTAAATGCCTGTTTATATGTGATTTCATCTAACGTTCTTGCTGTACTTGGTTTTGAAAACTTCTCAGCAACAATCATTAAAATACCACCGGCTACTAAGCTAATAACAACTGGTCCTGGACCAAATAAAACCTCTTTAATAGTGCTATGGAATAATACGCCAAGTATCCCGGCAGGAATCATCCCGATAATAATATGTAATAAATTTAACGATGGTCCGTCTGTTACTTTACCTATTCCAACTAACGACCATAGACGCTTCCAAAATATAACAACAACTGCTAAAATCGATCCCAATTGGATAACAACTTCAAAAACTTTCGCTCTCTCATCGTCAAATCCAATTAAATGTCCTGTTAAAATCATATGTCCTGTTGATGATACTGGTAGAAACTCTGTTAACCCTTCAACAGCACCCATGATTAAACCAATTAACCAATCAGCCACAAGTAGTGCCTCCTTAATAACAAATAATATGTAATTTTTTCACACCTTATCATAATACCTTATCCCTTTTCAAAGTGCATCCTTTTTTTATTGGTTTCATATGTTGTAGGCGCGTATTTCTTTTCTAATCTTTGATTAAATTGTATGATAGTAAGAGTTTGTTTTTTTATATGGAAAGGGGATTTTATGAAAGAAACTACTTCATTTTCACAAAAGTTAAAGCAATTTGTATTACTATTTTTTCCGATTTTCGTAACGCAAATGTCATTATTTGCGATGAGTTTTTTTGATACAACAATGTCAGGACATGCAAGTCCAACTGATTTAGCAGGTGTTGCAATTGGAACAAGTATATGGCTTCCAGTTAGTACGGGATTAACAGGAATTTTAATGGCTACTACTCCCATTGTTGCACAGCTCGTCGGATCCAAGAAAAAAAAGGACGTTCCCCACGTTGTCATACAAGCAGTTTATTTAGCAATTTGTGCTAGCTTCGTTGTTATCCTCATCGGTTTCTTCGTCGTTTCACCTATTTTAAACGGCATGCGCTTAGAAGAACCTGTGGAACGAATTGCAGCTCAATTTTTAAGTATTATCGCAATAGGAATTATACCTTTATTCACTTACACTGTTTTACGTGGATTTATTGATGCATTAGGAAAAACTCGAACAACGATGATTATTACATTACTATCATTACCAATTAACGTAATATTAAATTACCTATTAATTTTTGGTAACTTCGGTTTCCCAAAGCTTGGTGGTGTCGGAGCAGCAATTGCTTCCACTGCAACATATTGGTGCATTTTAATTATTACAGTCATTATTATTCAGACGAAAGAGCCTTTTGCCTCTTTCAACATTTTCAAACAATTATATCGCCCTTCTCTTTCTAGTTGGACAGCATTCTTAAAGCTTGGCGTTCCTATCGGATTTGCTATCTTTTTTGAAACGAGTATTTTCGCTGCGGTAACGCTCATGATGAGTAATTTTAGTACGACAACTATTGCAGCTCACCAAGCAGCTATGAACTTTGCTTCCTTGTTATATATGACTCCGCTCAGTTTAGCAATGGCAATGACTATTGCAGTCGGATTCGAAGTTGGAGCAAAACGTTACGATAATGCAAAACAATACGGACTGATTGGAATTGGATTAGCCCTTGCCTTTGCTTTATTATATTCAATTCTTCTCTACTTCTTTGATAATCAAATTGCTTCTATTTATACGACAGATGCAAAAGTTCATCATTTAGCAAAAGAATTTCTTATCTTTGCGATTTTATTTCAAATTTCAGATGCAATTGCAACCCCTGTACAAGGAGCTCTGCGTGGTTATAAAGATGTAAATGTTGCTCTAATTATGACTTTAATTGCTTATTGGATAATAGGTCTACCACTAGGTTACATATTAGCAACATATACAGAATGGGCCGCAAAAGGTTATTGGATCGGTCTTATTATCGGTCTAGCATTTGGCGCTGCCTTCCTCCTTATCCGTCTCTTTCAAGTACAACGAAAATATACAACACAAAACAGCCGCTAATAATAAAGCGGCTGTTTTCTTTATGCATATTTTTTCTTGTAACGTATAATATAATGAAAAAGAAAGGTGGGTACATATGGACGACAAAGAAAAAAAGCAATCATTCGATGAAGAATTTGCCCCTGAAATTTCACCTGGATATCGGCAAGATGTACATAAGCCACCTAAATATAAAAACACTTCGTTTTTAATGGGCATTACCATTTTCGCTGCTGTATTACTCATACTTATCATTTTCGTTTATTTTTGATGAAAGGTGGCCTATTATATGAAGAAACAAAATTCCAATCGTTCCAAAAGAACTGTTAAAACACAAAAAGGATATGCAGGCGATTCTGTTCATACACTTAAACAAGTGGAGCAAGGAAATTTATATATTGCTCAAAAAGAACTTGGTCAACAAAATGAAAATCTTTAAAGGTCCTTGATTCCTTGAGGGCCTTTTTATTCCGCATTAAGTAGTACACCCCAAAATGATCTATTGAGCAATGAATTTCCTTTATTGTACGCGCTGCTTTTGTTCTAGCACCATAAATATATTATTAACCTTTACAATTTTCACTTCATAATTCAATTTCATTTCGCTTCTCTTACCATTTTCAGTACCCGCAACGTACGCTACAGCTTGATAGAGAAAACTCTCATCTTTCTCTTCACGTATCTCCTCGTTTGTAAATTTATACTCTAACTCTTGAAAACGATTTGGATAATAATTTCCCATTAATTGTTCATACCCTCTATTTAAAAATATTTCTTCACCTTTTCGTTTCACATCTTCTTTATCATTAAACTCAAACACTGATAGTTGTTCAGTCACAAAATGCTCTCCTACCTTTTTCATTTCATTATGAGTTAAATTTTCTATACTTTTATTCTTTAACTCCTTATTTAATCCGTACTGATCAATCGGTTTAAAGGTAGCAAAAACCTCCTCTTCATATGACCAAAACAATACAAAAGCGATACATAGAGAAATGATTAACAGTCTTTTTTTCGTAATACCCCCGCCCTTCTTCATAATGATAGCTATATTTTAACATATAGAAAGAAAATTCTGATATTATAAAGTAGAATAACTTAACTCAGAAACGAGGAACAATTATGGACTCTTACAAACATTATATAAAAGAAGCTTTGCCTAATCTTTCTATACATTCATATAAACAAAATGAAGAAGGTTGGGATAATGTAGCAATTATAGTAAATGATGAGCTACTGTTTCGTTTCCCGCGAAAACAGGAATTTGCAATGCGAATTCCGTTAGAAAAAGAACTATGCACAATTCTCACTCAATCACTACAAGAAATCGAAGTTCCACAATATCACCTAATTTATAAAAATGAATCTGATGAGGTTCCTATTTGTAGTTACTATACTCTCATTCATGGTGAACCATTAAAAACAGAAATAGTTGCCACGCTGGAGGATACAGAGCTGCAAGCAATTATTACACAATTAGCTACTTTCCTTGCTGCTCTACATAGTATTCCTCTAAAAAGTGTTACAGCGTTAGGATTCCCTATTGAAAAAACACTTACCTACTGGAAAGAGCTACAAACTAAATTAAATCAGTATGTTACTAACAATCTTACTTCGTTCCAGAAATCAGCCTTAAATCGTTTATTCGAGAATTTCTTTGCCTGTCTAGCTACATCTAAATTTCAAAATACAATCATTCACGCTGATTTTACACATCATCACATTTTATTTAACAAGCAGAACAAACGCATTTCAGGTGTTATCGATTTTGGTGATGCGCAAATTGGCGATCCTGCTTTTGATTTTGCAGGACTATATTATGATTTCGGACATGAGTTTACTACATCTGTATATGAACAGTACAGTACACTTATTTCTCATCATGATCCATTACTCATTCACCGCATTACTACCTTTTATCAATATAGTCCTTTACTACATAATATTATTTATAACTTTGAATCAGAGAATGAACTCGAATTCATTACAAGTACAGAACAACTAAAAACGATATTACAGGGATGAGATTACATTCTCTCCCTATATACTCTCTCCTCATACATCATTAACTTTTTATCCATTTCAACAATAACTTTATACAATTGAAATGCCTGTAAAATTTGCAGTTGAATTTCAAAAGGAGCATTTTGTTCTTTTAACCATTGAAATACTTTCGTTTCATCTTTCATTGATTATTCCTCCCTTTATCCCGCTATTTGCGGGTAGCCCGATTGACCCCCACTGATTAAAGTTTCACTTTATTAAAATCTGCTACAAATATACCGTAAATGATGAAAAGCTTTTCATGTCAATAACAAAAAAGGATGCAAAGTTGCATCCTTTAATGAACTATATTTTTCTTCTGTTTCGCTTCTTTCTTTACTTCTTCCCCTTGGCATTCACTACGAAACGCACAACTTATACACTCAGAACGAAAATGACGCTCTGTATAATGCTCAGGTTGCTGTAACATTTCTTTCATTCTAGATAACTCAGCCATTCCAGTTATAATATCTTCCTGTTTCGGAATGTACTCATACTTAGTTCCTTCTATTAAATTAATAACTTCAATTTTTCCTGGAAGAACGCCGAAAGCTTTATAACTGAATACTGTCATTAGCTTCTGACAAAGAGCAAGCATTTCCTCATCCGCATCGACAACATACTTTTTAATTACAAACGACTCAGCATTCCACTCACCAACTTCAAATGTCAATGACATGTGGACACCTAACTCTTCCATATATGTTTGAAACTTCTCGTATAAAAACAATGGTGGTGTCTGACTATCATCCCTTTCAACAAACTGTAATAAGTGATCCGTTAGCTTCGCTAATACAATATAGTACTCCGTCTTCGAAGCAAACATATTAATCCTTACTTTTTTCCAATACTTTTCTATTAATATTAAAAGTACAATTTTCGTTTGTTGACCCGCAGGTAGCGTGTAATACTCGTTAATAATTTGATTCACAATCATTTGCACTATTTGTTGCCATTCAAATGAAGAAGGTTCTCTTCTTTTTATATGACGAAAATAAAATTTATGCGGACACCGCATAAAATCATACAAATGATAATCTGTCATCGTTTTGATTGAGATTTTCTCATGCACTTGCTCTTCAGCTCCCTTCTGCCATTAAGAAAGGTGTTTTACAAATTCAGCTCCAAACTGTAAACATTTTTCTACATCTTCATCTTCTGGCGTTAATTCTACTTTTAGTCCTTCTAACACAACTGCTGCCCCGCGCTCTTGTAGCTTTTCTATTAAAATGTCAACCGCCACTCCGTATTTCGGATAAGCCGAATCACATGATCCGAATACTGCCGCTTTTTTCCCAGTTAAATCAATAGAATCCATTGCATCATAAAAATCTAAGAAATCATCAGGAAGATCACCATCTCCCCATGTGTATGCACCTAAAATAATTCCATCATACTGTTCCAATATAGAAGCTTCTGGTGAATCCATAATATCAATAACTTCAATTTCATTTTCTGTTTCACGAATTACGCCGGCAATATGGTCAGCCATTTCCTCTGTATTTCCACTCATACTTGCAAAAATCATTACTAACTTACTCAACTGAACCTCTCCCTTTACTTTGTATCTCTTTTTCTGTTTGAATGCTCTTCTTCTCATCTACATATTCAGACCGAATTACATTTCGTTGCCATTCCATATGCTGATCAACATCTTTATTTTTATCTTTTAATCCCCTCCGTAGAAGGTGAAATTTTTTTCTCATTAACATGTCGCATCCATCCTATTGATAATAATTATCAATTTCAACTATATTTAGATTAATTGACATTGATTATCAATGTCAACAACTATTTTTAAAAAAATGATTAAAATGTACAAGCTTGTCCGTTAGCTATTCATATACTATAAATGAGCATAGTTCTTTCTCAGCCCTCTCTGACGGAAAGAAATAAAAGCAACTGCGATAGAGCGCAGTTGCCTTTTTTTGTTTTTCTATGATTTTAGTAATCTTATAGTCGTCTCTAAAAATAGCTCCACTCCACAAATTAATGCTGATTCATCCACGTCAAATTTCGGATGGTGATGTGGATAACAAGTATATATATTTTCATTACCTGTTCCTAATTTAATGAAACAACCGGGTGCTTTTCTTAAATATGCTGAAAAATCTTCCCCACCCATAGAAGGTTCAAGCTTCACAACATGCTCATTCCCAAACAAATGTAGTGCACTTTCTTCTACTATTTTCGTAATATATTCATCATTAATAACCGGATCATATCCATATCGATACGTATATGTATACGATCCTCCATGTGCTTCTGTAATTCCTTTCACAATTTTTTCGATTTTCCCTTCTGCTTCCACCCTCAATGCTTGATTAAATGAACGAACAGTTCCCATTAAAGTTGCTGTACTAGGAATAATATTGTCAGCCACTCCCCCATGAAACTGCGTAACTGAAACGACTCTTTGCATGAAAGCACTTGTATTTCTAGATACGATATGTTGTAGATTTGTAATAATCTGCGCTCCGATAGCGATAGGATCAATCGTTTCTTCTGGCCGCGCCGCATGCCCTCCTTTGCCTTGGATCTCAACTGTAAATACGTCTGGTGCTGCCATCATCGGTCCATATACAATTCCTACATTCCCGCTTTCCAAGCCAGACATAACATGTAAACCTATTACATAATCAACACCGTCCATAACACCCGCCTCAACCATTTCTTGTCCACCACCAGGGTATACTTCTTCTGCATGCTGAAAGAATAGACGAATTTCTCCTACAAACTCTTCCTTCATATTATTAAGCACCTCTGCAGTACTTAATAATATAGCTGCGTGAGCATCGTGCCCACATGCATGCATCATTCCTTTATTCACAGATGTATAAGATTTACTTGTCTCCTCTTGAATTGGCAAAGCATCTATATCAGCTCGAATCGCAATTACTTTCCCTTGCTTCACACCCCTTTTGATTGCTAGTACACTATACTTCGTCGGTCTCGTTACTTCAAAAGAAGAAAATGAGCATAATGTATCATATATAAATTGCGAAGTTTCTTTTTCATGAAATGATAATTCCGGATACTTATGAAAATGCCTTCTCCATTTCACGATATTTTCTTCCGAAATTAGACTCTTCCACACTCTATTCATGATAATTTCCTCCTTTTCAAAAGAACTAGAAATTTAAAATTTTACTCCGTCTTAAATGATTAATAAAAACAAATACTGCATTTTTACGTATTCTTATAGTCCACTTTTATGTATTCACACAATCCACTTTCTATTTACATGTCAAACCCATTACAAATTCATGCTGAATGTAATATAATTGCTAAGTTAGGGATTTTCTTTTTTAGTATTTAGTGCTAATATCAGAAAAGAGCCTTTTGACTTATTTTTACCTAAAATGTGGGATTTTGTTTTTTTCACAATAATGTAGGACATGATACCTACAAAGAGCTATTATTTCATTAAGAGAGGGAAAGACATGGAAAGATTAAAAGAGATATGGTCTCGACCACTCACACAATGGGTTGCAAAGACGGTTTATTATCTTGCAATTTTATTTGCATTACTTTGGTTGTATGGATTCCATGATACAAACACAAGTACATTTATTTACAATGAATTCTAGGGTGGGAACGTTATGAAGTTATTAGAACAAATTGAAAAGTGGGCTGCAGAAACGCCTGATCAAACCGCTTTTGTTTGGCGAGATGCGAAAATTACGTACAAACAATTAAAGGAAGATTCTGATGCGTTAGCACATTGGATTTCTTCTGAGTATCCAGACGATCGTTCACCAATTATGGTGTATGGCCATATGCAACCTGAAATGATTATTAACTTTTTAGGATGTGTAAAAGCTGGACATGCTTACATTCCTGTAGATTTATCTATCCCAGCTGATCGTGTACAACGTATTGCTGAAAATTCTGGTGCGAAATTACTTTTATCGGCAACAGCAGTAACTGTAACTGATTTACCAGTTCGCATCGTAAGTGAAGACAACTTAAAAGATATTTTCTTTACTCATAAAGGGAACACTCCAAATCCTGAACATGCGGTAAAAGGTGATGAGAACTTCTACATTATTTACACATCAGGAAGCACAGGTAATCCGAAAGGGGTTCAGATTACTTATAACTGCCTTGTTAGCTTTACAAAATGGGCTGTAGAAGATTTCAACTTACAAACAGGGCAAGTATTCTTAAACCAAGCACCTTTCTCATTCGATTTATCTGTAATGGATATTTACCCATCATTAGTAACAGGTGGTACACTTTGGGCAATCGATAAAGATATGATTGCGCGTCCAAAAGACTTGTTTGCTTCTTTAGAGCAATCGGATATTCAAGTATGGACTTCCACACCTTCTTTCGCTGAAATGTGTTTAATGGAAGCATCTTTCTCTGAGAATATGCTACCGAACATGAAAACATTCTTATTCTGCGGTGAAGTGTTACCAAATGAAGTAGCTAGAAAATTAATTGAGCGTTTCCCGAAAGCAACAATTATGAATACGTATGGTCCAACAGAAGCTACTGTCGCTGTAACAGGTATTCACGTGACAGAAGAAGTGCTTGATCAATACAAATCACTTCCAGTTGGCTATTGTAAATCAGACTGTCGCCTTCTTATTATGAAAGAAGATGGCACGATTGCACCTGATGGTGAAAAAGGTGAAATCGTAATTGTCGGTCCAAGCGTAAGCGTTGGATATTTAGGAAGCCCTGAATTAACAGAAAAAGCATTTACTATGATTGACGGTGAGCGTGCCTATAAAACAGGCGATGCTGGCTATGTTGAAAATGGTCTTCTATTCTATAATGGTCGTCTTGATTTCCAAATTAAGCTGCATGGTTATCGAATGGAATTAGAAGAAATTGAGCATCACCTTCGTGCGTGTTCTTACGTAGAAGGAGCAGTTATCGTTCCAATTAAAAAAGGTGAGAAATACGATTATTTATTAGCGGTTGTTGTTCCTGGGGAGCATTCGTTTGAAAAAGAATTCAAATTAACATCTGCAATCAAAAAAGAACTCAATGAGCGATTACCAAACTACATGATTCCACGTAAATTCATGTATCAATCTTCTATTCCAATGACACCAAATGGAAAGGTAGATCGCAAAAAATTATTGAGTGAGGTTACAGCATGACCGCATATGGATCATTTTATTTTTTCGCTATAGTGGGCATTTTATTAATACCTACTATCATAGCTGGATTAAAAGGTAAAATGTTGCGTAAATATAATGCCGTTTTAACATTAGTCATGATTGCTATTATCTTCTCGGATAAACCGAAGCAAGCAATGATGTTAGCTGCATTTATTATTTGGCAATATGTCCTTATTAAAGGCTATTTAATTTTAAGAAAACAAAATAATAGTACATTCACATTTTGCATAGCTGTTATTTTATCGATTTTGCCTCTTATTTTGGCAAAAATCGCACCATTTGCATCGTTATTACCTGAGTTAAAACTTGTTGTTTTTCTAGGTATATCTTACGTAACATTCAGAGCAGTTCAAATGGTATTTGAAGTTCGCGATGGTTTAATTAAAGAGCTTTCTTTCTTTAACTTCTGGGAATTCGTTTTATTCTTCCCTGCGATTTCAACAGGACCTATCGATCGTTACCGAAGATTCCAAAAAGATATTCAAAAGCCACCTAGCGCTGAAGAATATCAAAATTTACTATATACAGGACTAAATCGTATTTTCCAAGGTTTCTTGTATAAATTTATTATTGCTTACTTAATAAAGCAATATTGTATGGATCCAGCATTCGCTCAACACGATACAATCTTTTCAAATATGATTTACATGTATAGCTATAGCTTATATCTATTCTTTGATTTTGCTGGTTATAGCTCTTTTGTAATTGGTGTAAGTTATATGATGGGAATTAAAACGCCAGAAAACTTTAATAAGCCATTCCTTAGTCGTAATATTAAAGACTTCTGGAACCGCTGGCACATGAGTTTATCATTCTGGTTCCGTGATTTTATTTACATGCGTTTCGTCTTTTTTGCAACGAAGAAAAAGTTAATTAAGAACCGTTACACAATTTCGTATATCGGTGCATTTTTAAACTTTTTCATTATGGGAATTTGGCATATCCAAGGAAGCGCTGTTGCGCAGTATATTATTTATGGTCTATATCATGCCGCACTGTTTATTTTATTTGATATTTTCGAACGAAAAAACAAAAAGCATAAGTTTTGGCCAAACAATAAATTTACACGCATCCTTGCGATTGTAATTACGTTCCACGTTGTATGTTTCGGTTTCCTAATTTTCTCTGGACACCTTAACAGATACTTTTAATGCACCCTTCTTATTCCATTAAGAAGTTGCACATATAATATATTTCGGATATAAAGGAGATTTTAAAAATGGCAGAATTCAAAGAGCAAGTATTAGATATTTTAGAAGAAGTATGTGAAAACGATATTGTGAAAGAAAACTTAGATGTTCAATTATTTGAAGAAGGTATCCTTGATTCTTTCGCTGTAGTATCTTTATTAGTTGAATTCCAAGAGCGTTTAGATATTGAAGTTTCTATTTCTGATTTTGACCGTGACGAGTGGGCTACACCAAACATGGTTATTAAAAAGTTGGAAGAAATCCGATGAACAAAGCAAAATTTGGTCCGATGCTTTTAGCATTGGCCCTTTTTGCTGTATTCTTACTTATTCCAACGCGCTTCCTACTTCCACTTTTAAGTGATGAAAAAGTAGAACAAGCTGCTACTTCTTTAAAAGAAGAAAAAATTCAAAGTATGATTTTACAGCAAAAGATGTTAGCAGATCCAAAATATCTTCCGATGTACGGTTCATCGGAATTCGCACGTATGGATGCTTTCCATCCATCTAATTATTTTAAAGTAAAGCCTGAAGGATTTACGCCATTCCTTCTTGGACGCGGCGGAACACAAGACCTTGTACATGTGTTAAACTTCGCATCTACAATGGATCAATTGAAAGATAAGAAAATGGTATTCGTTCTTTCTCCGCAATGGTTTGTACCACAAGGTATTGATGAAACGCACTTTGCACCTAACTTTTCAAAGCAACAAGGTTACCATTTCATTTTCAACAATGATTTAAAACCTGAAATGAAAAAACAAATTGCAAAGCGTTTATTAAACTTTGAGATTGTAAAAAAAGAAACTTTATTAAAAATTTCGCTTGAAGGCATTGCTTATGATGATACGAAGTATAAAGTAAAAGCACTTGCTGCTAAACCTTTCGCTTATATTTATCGTAACATTTTAGATCGTAAAGATTTATTTACAGCTATGTTTAATATTAAACCGCACAAAGAAAAGCTTGATCCTTCATTAAAACAAATGAACTGGGAAGAGGCTCGTAAACATGCGGATCAAACAGGTGCAGTAGAATCTGGATCTAATGAATACGGTATTGAAGATGATTATTTCAATAGCAAAATTAAGAAAAAATTAAAGCAACGTGAAGGTTACTTAAAAAATGATGCTTATGACCAATCGCCAGAATATGAAGATTTACAAATTGTACTTGATTTATTAAAACAATCTGGTGCAAAACCACTCTTCATTTCTGTTCCTGTCAAAGGTCCTTGGTACGACTACGCTGGATTCCCGAAAGAACGCCGCGAAGCATACTATAAGAAAGTTCATGAGCAAATCGAAAAAGCTGGTTATCCAATTGCCGACTTCTCAAATCATGAATACGATAAATACTTCTTAAAAGATCATATGCACTTAGGTTGGAAAGGCTGGGTTTACATCGACGAAGCCATCCAACAATTTTATAAAGCAAACTAATGAAAAGACCGCTTGAATTACTCAAGTGGTCTTTTTGTATATATTTTGTAATTGCTCGATTGCATTCTCCGCTTCTTTCATAACTCGCTCCACTACATGCTGAGCTGATTCGATTCGTGCCAACGATGCTGCCTGTCCTGCCCAAAGTGACATATATTCTTCCTTATTTTGCTTCGCTGCCTCTTGGCGTATTTTAGAAGTTAATACGTTTTGCACTGGATACATCGGAAGCCCTTCTTCTTTTCCTTCATGTCTCTCTATAAATTCATTCCGGATACCCCGTGCATATTTCCCGGAAAACGCACGAGTTACCGTTGTGCTCGTATCTGTACTATGTAAAACCGCTTCTTTATACACATCGTGCGTAATACTCTCTTCACTTGTTAAAAAGGCCGATCCCATTTGAACACCTTCTGCTCCTAGTGCCAATGCCGCAACAAGCCCTTGTCCGTTCATTACACCACCTGCTGCGACAATTGGGATATGCGGAACAGCCCCTACTAACTGAGGTATTAACGCAAAAGTACCAATCATAGCATCTTGTTCTTTCCCGACAAATGTTCCTCTATGCCCCCCTGCCTCGCTGCCTTGACCGACAATTATATCTACCCCTAATTCTGCAAGTACTTTTGCTTCTGTCACATGGGTAGCTGTTCCGATAACCTTTATTCCACTTCTTTTTAAGTCATCTATTTCTTCTTTTTCTAACGTTTGAAATGCAAAGCTAACGACCGGTACTTTTTCTTCTAATAACACTTGTAATTGTTCCTTATAGCTTTTTGGAAGCTTTAACGTTCCTTCTACTTCTATACCTAATTCTCTATTCACTCCGCTTAGTAATATTTTCGCCTCATTTACCTTCTCTTCTTCTATTTGTATCTCTTTCGTTACAAGTAAATTAACACCGAAAGGCTTATCTGTTAGTTCTCTTATTCTATAAATCGCTTCACCAATTTGTTCTGGGCTCATATAGCCCGCCCCAAGCGTCCCTAATCCTCCGCTATTACTTACTGCTGCAACGAGTTCTGGCGTCGTAATCGCGCCTGCCATACCGGCTTGAACAACGGGATACTCAATTTTTAATATGTCTGTTACTCGACTTGTAAACATCATTTTCCCTCCTATTTCCCTTATATCTTCTTTATTTGATAAGCTTTCCCCTGCTTTTGCAAGGGTTGAACTTCATATGAAGCGAATATATTGAAAGAGAAGGAGGCTGAGCTTAATGATTTATCCAAATGCATTAAAACAAGGTGATACAGTAATGATTATTGCACCATCTGGTCCACCTACAATCGAAAATGTATTAAAAGGTGTGAATGTATTACAAGAGATGGGGTTATCCGTAATAATCGGGAAGAGTGTTTACGAGAAATATGGATTTTTAGCCGGAAGTGATCAAGTTCGGCTTGACGATATACATGAAGCATTTACAAATAATGAAGTGAAGGCAATTTTTTGTGCACGAGGTGGTTATGGAAGTGCTCGTCTTCTTCCTCACATTCAATATGAAGTTATTAGGCAGAATCCAAAAATCTTTTGGGGATATAGCGATATTACAGCTTTACATACTGCTGTTTCACGTTATGCAAAGCTTATAACATTTCATGGTCCGATGATTGAAGAACTAGGAAAAGGTATTGATTCCCTATCTTTATCCTCTTTTAATCAGCTATTCCATCCGTATTCAACCATTTTATCTGCATCAGAATGTATCGTACCTAGCTCCCACAGTACAGTTACAAGTACGTTAGTTGGAGGAAATTTAGCTGTGTTAGCAAGTATAATTGGCTCGCCCTACGAGATAAATACGGACAATACACTTTTATTACTTGAAGACATTGGTGAAGAACCGTACCGCATTGACCGTATGTTAAATCAGCTACTTTTATCTGGAAAGTTTAATGAATGCAGGGGCGTTATTTTCACAAGTTGTCACGACTGCACTCCTTCAAAGCCATCTCAATCATTGCAAACAATATTATATGAATATTTCGCGCCATATCATATACCTGTCCTATTCGATTTACCAATTGGACATATAAGTCCAAACATCGGTATTCCACTTGGAGCTACAGCGACAATAAACACGAATAATAAAACAGTCTCTATTTCTTCTGGTATAACCACTTCATATTCAAATTAAAAAGTAAAAGGAAAAGCGATTACGCTTTTCCTTTTACTTTTACTTATAATAATTAAAAATTCGTCCAGATGCGATATCTGCAATTTCTTCTGGAATAAATGTTTTACTTATATCAGTGCCAACATTTAATACAGCTGTAGCATCTTTCTCAATGCTACCAAATAACTCTTTCCCACGTATCGTAATAAGGGGCGTTCCTTCTGGCAACACATCTTTTACAAATTCCATTTGTGTAAAGAACGGAACGATCCATCTACCTTCTCCTTGGAAATGACGCAAACGAAGTATTCCTTCTGTTGCCCCGTCCTCTGCTTCTAGTGAACCAGCAACATAAAACTCAGTAGATAAGAGCAATTCATAAAATTCCTTTTGCTTCTGTTTATCATCCCCTGCTACAACAAGTACCTCTTCTAATTTCTTTACTGAAATTTGCTCCATATGATGCCACCCCTATTTTCAAAATGATTGTACTTAGATTATACGAAATATTCTTATTTTTTTCTACATAATTCGCAATTATTTTCTTAAAATAATTTTAACACTTCTTTTGTCGTCACAATCGTAGCAAACTCTTCATGTAAATTTACAAGTGTCATATTGTGAATATCTTCTGCACTATACTCTTTACCATCTAAACCTATACGGTTAAAAGTAGCCGTTGCATCACTCACTAAATATGTTGTAAATCCTAAATTCCCTGCCATTCGTGTCGTAGTTTCCACGCAATGATTTGTCGTTAATCCTACAACCACTACTGCATTACATTTGTTCTTTCTTAATTGCTCTTCTAAATTTGTCCCAATGAACGCGCTGTTAACGAATTTCTGAATAACCACTTCACCAAGTAGTGGTTGCACTTCTTCTTTAAAGTTTACCGTTTCCGCTCTCTCATAAAACATTGACTGAGCATTTTCTTTATTTACATGTTGAATATGAAAAACTGGTCGTTCCCTTTTTCTCCATTCTTCTAACAAAATTCTCATGTTTTCTTCAGCAAAAATATTATTTCTCTCGCCCCAATCTGGTAATTGAAATGCCTTTTGTACATCGATTATGATAAGTGCTATTTGATTTGTCATCATTTCCCCCTTAATTTGGCTGTAATTGAAATAGAAAACCAAGTTGTTGTGACGCAGTAATAAAGCAAACATAGGCGCAAAGCTCTACAATTTCTTTTTCTGTCCAATATTGTTTTAATACGTGAAACATAGTATCATCTATTGCTTTTCGGTTATGAACAAATGTATGCGCAAAAGTAACGGCTACACCAATCTCCTCTGCCTTTTGCACATCATCAGGTCTTCCCTTTGCCATACAGTACGGACATTCATTCCCATACGCTAATGTTCTTCTCACTTGCTCCTTCAACTCTGCTGAAAGAGTTCCTTTATTGTACAGTGTATCTTCTAACTTACTCCACGAGTGTAATATATCCGAATTATGCCCTAATAACTTTTGAAACTTTGTATCTCCTACATTTGATAATGAAATTCTCTCCATCATTTTCCCTCCTATTTCCTTCTGTTTTATTGTAAAATAAATAACGTTCACTTTACATTTCATATGAATCTTAATTTATATTTTTCCTTTACAAAAATCATTATTTTACTGGAGGTATATTTACAAATGCAACTAGACCGTGTTGATCGAAAAATTTTAAATGAATTATATAATGATAGTCGCCTTTCTATGCGTGAATTGGCGAAACGAGTAAACTTATCTGCTCCGTCTACTGCAGAACGTGTTCGTAAACTTGAAAGTGAAGGCGTTATTCAAAAATATACAATCGATATCGACTATAAAAAAGCAGGACTAGTTTTAGATTGTATTTTAGAAATCACTTTAAAAAATGGTGATACAACACGTATGCAACAGTTTATTCAGTCTTATCCATCTGCAAGTTTTTGTTACCGAGTAACAGGAAGCTTATGCTACATTGTAAAAATTTCTGTTCCTTCACTCGTTGAACTTGAAGAATTTATCAATGATGTTTCTTCATATGCAACGACAGTTTCTCATATCGTATTATCAGAAGTATCTCTTACTCCTGATATTGAACATATCTTCCCAGAAGATTAATTTATTTTTATTCATAAATTATAAAAAAACCCCTTACAATAAGAATAAAAATAATATATTATGTATTAAAATACATAAAATTCGAGAAAGGGGCTTTACATTGAAAATCTGGTTTTATGAAAAAACGGCACAATTAGATGACTTGCTTGGTATTTGGGACAATGTTCCGACCATCCCGCGAATTGGTGAAAAAGTGGAGATTTTAAAGACAGTCCGCACTGTTACAGATATTAAATATGTAAAGAATGGTAATAATTTTCGTGTAGAAATTATTACAAATTAAAAAGTAGCTCCTAAGAGCTACTTTTTAATTATCTATTATGTGCTTTCTTTATAACGATTTTATCTTCTTCTACAGCTACTGTTACATAATCATTTTCTTCTAACCGAAGCTTATTTACAGCCTCATCTGGTAACTCTATGGCCATCAATCTATCGGTTACGATCACTTGACTATACACTTCATTTTCTTGTGATGAATTCACTACTTTTTGCTCATTTATAAAACGTACTGGTGGCACGCCAACTTCTTTTACTGTACGCCATTGTTTCCAAACATACGGAATTAACCATAGTAATCCAACAACTGTAAGACCGATACCAATCCATAAATTACTTTGCGCTTGTAATTCAGTAATTGAGATTGTACCACTTTCTTCTCCACCGAAAAATTGCATACTTGTTGCAATCAAATTATTTAGAGCGTGCACAGCTATATTCGTCCATATATTTTTTGTCTTTATGTATAAAAGACACATAACGACACCAAACATGAACGCACCAATAACATCAAAATGTCCTAGGCCAAAAATAATTGAAGATATAATTACAGCTTTTTTAATTCCCCATTTATGAGCCATCCGCTGTAAGAAAAATCCCCTAAAAATAACCTCTTCCATAATAGGTGCTAACACACATGCTGAAATGAAAGTAAATATCGTCATATATACGTTACTCGTATTAATAACATTTCCGTCTTCTAGCATAGTAACTAAGAAATTCGGTAACGTATGTGCTAATATGTAAAATTGAATCTGAGATATGCCAACTGAAAAAATCATCCCCATTATCGTTGCTAATACAATTAATCCCCAAGATAAACGCCCTGGCTTATCAAAAAAACTGTTAAATACAACATTATTTTTATTTGTTTTTACGTATAGCCAAAGTAACGGAAATACAAAAAATACAGTTATTTGTGAAATAACCTCCATCGTATTCTCAGAAACATTTGCTAGACCTAATGGTATCATTATAAGGAACACCCCTATAATCATCCATCCAAAAAAGCTACGTAGCCTTATACGTGAAAATGCATAGTGCATATAGAACACCCCCAAAGATAGTAAAAATAAAATAAAACTTTAATCAGTACTTTATAGGCAATCCTTTCCCTATAAATAGCAGGATAACTAAATTATAATATGAATATAGTTGAAATCCTTCCTATTTTTCTCAAATCATTTCAAACAGCATAGCTCTTAAAATACCATATCGCTGTTCTTCAAGTTGCAATCCAAGTGAAATTTATGTAATAAAAATCCCCGTTTTTACAAGCGGGGATTTCTTTTATTATAATACGTCACGTTTTTGGAATAATGCACTTGATGCTACAAGTAACACAACAAAGTATGCAGCTACAAGTAATAATGAAGTTGTAAACGTAAATTCTGTAAATGTTGGTTCCATTCCACCATTGATTAATTTATTACTATCGTAAGCTCTTAAATCCAAATGGTTGAATACTACAAACTTCGCTACACTTTTTGCAAACATTATTAATACCATGTTAATTGCACCTTGTAAGAAGAATAGGAACATCGTAATAATTAATGGTAATACAGACTTTCTAAAGACATTTGCTAGGAAAAATGCAAGTGTTGCAAAAAAGAATGGTGAAAGTAGTTGATATAAAGTGGACTTCATTACGATTCCTAACGTTAATTCTGTTTTACTACCATCCATTACAATACCGCCAATAATCATTGCACTTAGCATACCAGCTAATACGATAAATAACATTGCTAATAACACTGTAATATATTTAGAAAATAAAACTGCAAGTCTTTTTCTTGGACGGATTAACAATTGTTTAATTGTACCTTTTTGGAACTCATCAGTAAGAGTACGGGCAGCAAGTGTAATCCCAAAAATCGTTGTAAATAAAACAATTAAGCCAATCTCTGAGTTTGCATAATCTAAATATGATCCCTTAAACTCATCACCTTTTCCCCACTTCAACATTGCTAAAGTACCTAAAATTTCGAGTGCCGCAATGACACCAATTAAAATATACATACCTTTTTTCGCATGCAACTTTAAAAATTCATTTTGAATTAATTTAAACATTACGCTTTCACTCCCCAGTAATCGCTAAGAACTCATCCTCTAACGTTTTATTTTGAACAGTAACTCCGTATACAAGCACATCAGCATGAACAAGTTTTTTTACAAGTTGCGGAATGTTGTCTTTTGTTACAGATGCTACAATTACATTCCCTTTTGCTTTACCTTTAATGATTTCATTTGCTTTCTGAACTTCATCTACTTCAAACGCTACAACGACTGCCTCATCATGTTTCACTTTTTTATGTAAGTTGTACTCTTGTACAAACTCACCTTGTTTAATAATAACAACGCGATCACACATTAATTCAATTTCACTCAATAAGTGGCTTGATACGATTACAGCAATATTCTCTTCTTTCGCTAAACGTTGTAAATAATCACGAATTTGGCGAATACCAGCTGGATCTAATCCATTTGTCGGCTCATCTAAAATTAAGATTTTCGGCTGATGAAGTAATGCTTGTGCAATTCCTAAACGTTGTTTCATACCAAGTGAATATGTTTTCACCTTTTTATGAATCGCATGCTCTAATTCAACAAGCTTTACAATCTCAGCAATGCGCTCTTTACTAATTGGAGTAATGGCCATGTTCGCAAAATGCTTTAAGTTTTGCATTCCTGTCATATAATCATATAGTTCAGGATTTTCTACAATCGCTCCAATTTGCTCTAGTGCCTTTTCACGCTCCGAGCGAATACTATGTCCACAAATTGTAATATCGCCCTCTGTCATTGAAATAAGACCTGTCATCATACGGATCGTCGTCGTCTTACCGCTACCGTTCGGCCCAAGGAATCCGTATACTTCTCCTTCACGAACCTCAAATGATAAACCACGAATAATTTCCGTTCCACCAATCCTTTTTCGAACATTCTCTAACTTTACTACTACGTTTCCCAATGCTGATTCCTCCTTTAGACTTCTAGTTTTTTATCGACTATGTGACCTGTAACTACTAGTAATATAATTGTTAATAAACAATTAAAAAATAGATTTAAAATTGTAATCTCTGTACCAGAATAAAATGATGTATTTAAAAAACCATTTTGATCTATAAATCCAATATTATTTATAGCAAACACATACTTTTCTATTTGCTGAAAAATATACGTTATTCCTCCATTAAATGCGGTAAAAATGACGAATAAAACTAAACAAGCAACTTTATTCATCGATGATTTCACATTTAATAGTTTTACAATTACTATAATAAAATAAATAGAAACTAGCATATTAAGAAAATCTAGTCCCCATAATAAAATAGATAACATATGATGTAATATTCCATAATTATATAAACTGTGTATTGCTTGCTGAATACCTAAATTAGTTTTTCCATTGTAAATATTTAAAGAAAAATAGTATAGAAAAATGATTCCTATTCCTAGCAAAATCATAAAGAGTAGTACACAGAATAAAATATTTGCACATATATACTTTTTTGCTGAAATAGAAGTATAACGTAGCATAGAGTTTTTTAACATTTTCCGAAAAGACGATATACCTGTTAAAAGAATTGCAAATCCATTTATACCTAGTACGATAAAGAATATAATAATAATTATATCTTGCCTACCTGAAATTCTAACTCCTGAAACTCCTTTCATATTAAATAAAAGAATTAATGAAACTGTAATAAAACCAAAGTAAATAATGGCTATCTTTCTCTTATTACAATTATACAGATAAAGAAAAAGCTGACTCATTTCTCATAGGCCTCCTTAAACAGCTCATGTACTGCTTTACCCTTTTGAAATCGTAGTTCTTCCACATTTTCATGTAATATTATTTCTCCATCTTTCAAAAAGATTACTTCATCGAATATATTTTCGATTTCTCTTATTAAATGAGTCGATATAAGTAGCGTACAATCTTCACGATAAAATTTAAGTATTAACTCAAGTACATGTTCTCTAGAAACAAGATCTATCCCGCCCAATGGCTCATCCAGTACGTATAGCTTCGCTTTTCGAGAAAATGTTAAAATGATTTGCAGCTTCTCTATCATACCTTTTGACAATGCTGTAATTTTTTCTTCTAACGGTATTTTAAATTCTGCAATCGTATCTACCGCTTTTTGAATATCGAAGTCTTTATAAAAATCCCGGTAGAAAAATAAAGCGTCTTTTACAGTCATCCAATCATCAAAGACTGGCTTATCGGACATGAATGAAACGATTTCTTTCGTCTGTAATCCTACCTTTTTACCGTCTATTGTGATACTACCTTCAGAAGGGTGTTGCAAGCCTGCAATCATTTTCAATAACGTCGTTTTCCCGCTCCCGTTATCTCCAACAAGCCCAACGATTTTCCCTTCCGTAATCTCTATGTTTAATTCACGGATCACTGCTTTTAATCCGTATCTCTTCCATAAGTTTTCTATTTTTAATAGCTCTGTCATTGGCTCTCCTCCCTCTTATCATGTAATGAAGAACGAAGAATTGTAAGAATTTCTTCTTCTGAAAAACCTAAATTGTCCATTCCATCTATAAAAGAATGAAGTAATTCTTTCGCCATCTCTTTTCGCAGCTCCATAATTTTCTCCCCTTCATTCGTTACATACCGTCCCATTCCTCTACGTGTTATAACAACTCCATCCCGTTCTAGCTCTTGAAATGTACGCTGAATCGTATTTGGATTCACTTGTAATTCACTCGCTAATTCACGGACAGAGGGAATTTTATCACCAGGCAATAAATGTCCTGTTACGATCTCTTTTTTTATGTATTCCATTACCTGAATGTAAATTGGTATATTTGGAGAAAACTCTATTTTCATTTCTTCCCTCCTTTTGTATCGGTGTACTAGTTAAATAATACACCGATACAAAAAGTTTGTAAATACCCATTTAATTACAAAAAGTTCTATCCGTTAACCGAATAGAACTTCCCAAACATAAATCGCTATATAGAAATAATAGTGTTATGTAAACAAAATTATAAAGAAAAGCTGTCTTATCAATGAATAAGACAGCTTTTCTTTATAATCCTATATTAAAAGTTAAACACGAAGTCATCGTCAGCTAACTTTTCAACGTTCGTTGCTTTTACGTAACCATTTCCTTTTACAGAGAAGAAATCATGGTTTTTCGTATCTGTACGTAAACCATTTAAAACGATTGGGTTAATTTCTTCTTCTTCAAACTTCGGCTCAAGTCCTAAGTTCATAAGCCCTTTATTCGCATTGTAACGAACGAAACGATTTACATCTTCTACAAGACCGATAGAAGTGTAAATTTCTTCTGTATAGGCCATTTCAATTTCATATAGTTCCATTAATAACTCTTGTGTTTCTTTTTGCACTTCTTGTTGCTCTTCTGCAGAAAGTTCTGCGAAGATTTGTTGTGCTAAAATACCGACGAATACGCCGTGAATTGACTCATCACGAATTATCAAGTTAATAATCTCACCACTTGCTGTTAGTTTTCCTTGACCAGCTAAGTAAAGCGGATAGAAGAATCCACTATAGAATAAATAACTTTCTAAGAACACACTTGCTACCATTGCCATGTATAACTCTTTTTTCGTTACTTCAGGCTTTAACAAACGACGATAGTAACCAGTAATAATACCAGCCTTTTTCTCAAGTAATGGATGAGTATCTACCCATTCAAAAATATCATCAATTTCTTCTTCAGTAGCTAACGTCGTAAAGATATGACTGTAACTCTTCGCATGTACTTCTTCCATAGCTCCCATGAAAGCTAATACACTTTTTGCTTGTAAATTTTCAAGATGAACAAGTACAAGTGGCATCCCTTCGCCGCCTTGTTTCGTATCTAACAGTGTTAAACCACCTAATACACGCTTATAAGCAACCTGCTCTTCTTTTGATAATTGTGCCCAAGTATTTTTGTCAGAAGATACCGCGATTTCTTCTTCTGTCCAAAACTGAGCGATATTTTGCTTCCAAAACATTAAACTAAAATCATCTTCTTTTTTGTTCCAGTTTACCGCACGCATTAAATCGCCCCTTCTCTAAATATGATAACTAAGCATGAGCAGGGTTCAGAAAACCCTGCTCATCATGTCTCACTTTTTATATTAAACGGTACAAGCCACACACTCTTCTACGCTTAATTTACGTGTTCTCGTATAATACAGACTCTTTAAGCCTTTTTTATGTGCATAGATGTAGTAACGTGCTAATTCACGTGTTGAAATATCACTATTAACGTAAAGAATTGTACTAATTCCTTGGTCAATATGTTCTTGAATTTCTGCGATTAAATCAATTAATTTAAACTGATTTATATCGTAAGAAGATTTATAGTACCAGAACGTATCTTTTGATAAATACGGCATTGGATAATATGTTGTCGCGTTCGCATATGTTCTTGATTCGATTTGACTTACGATCGGCATTACGCTTGAAGTTGCATTTTGAACGTAACTGATTGATTGTGTTGGAGCGATAGCAAGACGATATGAGTTGTATAAACCATTCTTCTGCACTTGCTCTTTTAAACTTGTCCAATCTTCTTTTGTTGGAATATGAATTCCTTCAAATAGTTGCTGAACTTTTTCAGTTACTGGGCTGTAATCTGTTGTTTCATACTTTTCGAAGTATGTGCCATTCGCATAATCAGATTTATCGAAGTCTTTAAATGTCTCGCCTTTTTCTGTAGCGATTTCCATACTTTTCTCAATAGAATAGTAATTTAACATCATAAAGAATGTACGAGCGAATTCTTTCGCTTCTGCACTTTCATAAGCGATTTTATTTTTTGCTAAATATCCGTGTAAGTTCATTGCTCCAAGTCCAACTGAATGAAGCTCGTCATTTGCTTTTTTCACAGTTGGTGCATTCGGAATAATCGTCATATCAGAAACAGCTGTTAAAGCTTCCATTCCCGCATGAACTGCTTCACGAATTTCTTTATTTTCCATTACGTTTACGATATTTAACGATCCTAAGTTACAGTTAATATCACGACGGATAATGTCATCTGTACCGTAATCATTTATTTCTGAAGTTTCTTGAAGCTGGAAGATTTCTGTACATAAGTTCGACATCTTCACAGTTCCAATATCCTTCAATGGATGTTGATTATTTGCATTTGATTTAAACATTAAGTATGGGTAACCAGACTCAAGCTGAATCATAGCGATTTTAATAAGCATATCACGTGCACTAATATCTAGTGGCTTCTTCTTCACTTTCGGATTGCTCATTAATTCATCGTACATTTCATCAATGTCAATATCATCTAAATGCTTGCCATATTCTTTATAAACCGTATAAGGCGCGAAAACATGGAAAGGTTCGTTTTTCTCAGCAAGCTCAAAGAACTTACTTGGAACGATAATTCCGATTGATAGAGACTGAATACGGCTCTTCTCATCGGCATTTATTTTTTTTGTATCAAGGAATTCAATAATATCCCAATGGAAAATGTTTAAATATACTGCACCGGCACCTTTTCGTTGACCAAGCTGATTCGCATATGAAAACGAATCTTCAAGCAACTTCATAACAGGTACTACGCCACTTGCAGCGTTGTCGATACCTTTAATTTGCTCACCGCGTGCGCGTAGCTTAGATAAGTTTAAAGCTACTCCCCCGCCGATTTTCGATAATTGCATCGCAGTATTAATGTTAAAGCCGATTGAATTTAAGCTATCGTCCATCTCTAACAAGAAACAAGACACCATTTCTCCTCTTCTGCTTCTTCCCGCATTTAAAAAGGTTGGTGTCGCTGGTTGGTAGTTTTGTTTTACAATCATGCTTGCGAATTGTCTTGCCTTCGAAACATCACCGCGTCCTAAGTATAATGAAACAATTGCTACACGATCTTCATAGCTTTCTAAGTATTGTTTTTGATCATTCGTTTTTAACGCATAATCTTTGTAGAACTTAGATGCTGCCATATAAGATTGGAACTCGAAGTTTTCACCATAAGCGATGTTATATACTTCCTCTACTTCCTCCAAGCTATACTCGTCCAGAACGTTGTAATAGTAATCATGTTCTTTCATATACTCCATTCGCTCTGCCACGCTATTAAAAGGAACGGTATTCTCTCTAGCTTCTTCCATAAAGACTTCTAATGCCTCTTTATCTTTATGAAGCTGATAAAAACCGTCCTGCATTTGCGTGATTTCATTATTCAGTTCAATGTGTCGCAATCTCCCGCACCCTTTCCTTAAAATATTCTACATCGTTATTTGTTCCAGATAACTCAAATTTTGATACAATAGGCACTTCATATTTAGTAGAAATCTTGTCAGCACTTGCACCGAACATGTCTCCCCAGTTACGATTGCCGCTTGCAGATACGCCTTTTAATTTTTCATTATTGCGCTCTAAAAAGTCTAAAACACGTTCTGGTATATTGCCAAAACCTGTTGTATACGTAATAAGAATAAAGTCTTCATCTATTACTAGATCTTCATCAATTTGAACGGCCGGCATATTTAATTTGTGAATGAAACGCTTCACGTTTCCTGTCATAGAATCATATGCAACTAACATTTCCGACCCTCCCTCTCAAATCTATATTCTCTATATGTTGTTCTTGATTTCTCTATATATTGTATTACGTTTCAAAATAAGACACAAGATATATGTATAAATTCTTTCTTTTTTTAACTTTTACTTTTCGACATGATAGCCGTTTTTTTTCAATACAATGACTATGAAACAACATTCTAAAACTCATGTCAATAAAGTGCTTTTCAAAAAAGTTGTCAACGAATTTAACCTTATTTTTAAAAAAGTTAACAATATATTTTGTCATAAAACGGTAGATGCTGAAGAAATATATTTCTCCAGCATCACGCAAAAAAGAACAGATATAAAACGATAATCTGCTCTAAAAAACGATTACATTTATCAAATTTACCTTATTAAATATATTATACATATACTTTCGTCTCTCGTTACATACTAAAAGATAACTATTATAGAAAAAGATTATTATTATGGAACTTCAATTTATTTATGAAAAGTTTATTCAGAGTGCTCAATACGCAAAATATCTTTTACAAATATGTGATGTGGATTTTCATCTTTATCAAGCATTGTACATACAGGAGCCTCTTCATCAAAGTATACAATCATTCCTTCAACATACTGATATGTATGTTGAACTTGTACAGTTACTTTAATTTCTATCGCTTCTTCATATGCTCTTTTTATTTTCTGAAGCATTTTTGCTGAACATTTTCGTTTCTCTGGATACATAACCATTCCCATAAATCTATTGCCGGCTCTATCTTTCCACATATAATCCCAATGTGGTAAAATGCCTTGTTTAAAATCGCCCATAATTCCCCTCTCCTTTATCTTTTATTTATCCCACATTAAACGTCCAGTTGGTGAAGGTTACTAATCAGTGAGGGATGCCCTGCTGATCAAAATTCCCCTTTATGAACGTGGCGTTTCTGAATATGTATAAATCACTTGCCCGCCTCGCTGTGCGTTACCAATGAAATGCTTAAAGTCTTCTCTATTTACAACAACTTCTCTGAACGTATAAAATACATCTTTCGTAACAACATACTCCGTTATTTCACCATTTTTCAGCTGATCTAAAATTGTATTTGCTAATTCTTTATCCATGTATTTCACCTCTCTGCAATATTTTATTCTATCGTATATTCTATAGGTCAACAACTGTAAAATTATCCCGCTATTTGCGGGTAGTCCGATTGGTATTGACTACTAATCAGTCGTGGAATGAACAAAAAATCTTACTGATTAACATTTCACTTTATCTTGTTGTTATGCCATGATTTTATTTTCGTTATTTCGCAAACAATATCGTTTTACTATATGTCCACTAAATATCATATACTAACATAGCTACTTCTCTATATCAAACATTTCGGCATTCAATTATGCAAAGTTCCATACCACTATGCTACAATATACAAATAGAACTAGGAGGGATACTATGATTCGGAAAGCAAAAAAGACAGATGCAATGGCAATAGCTCCTTTATTGTATAATGCTCTGCATGAAATTGCTGAAAAAATCACAGGTAGCACAGTTGAAGCAGAAGTATTACTAGGACTTGAGACATGGTTCTCAAAAGAAAATAACCGTCTGAGCTACGAAAACTGTTTTATTTATGAACAAGACGAGAGTGCAGTTGGAATTATTGTCGCTTATCACGGTAGTGAAGCAACACAGCTTGACGCACCAATTGTACATCACTTAAGAGAATTACATAAAGATGAATCGATTACGTTAGAAAAAGAAGCTGAGCTTGATGAGTATTACATTGATACATTATCAGTTTCAAGTGCACACGGTGGAAAAGGTATTGGTTCTAAATTAATTGAAGCTGCCGAAATCTATGCAACTGAAAAAGGGCATGAAAAAATCGCTTTACTTGTTAATTTAGAAAACACACGCGCCTATTCACTATACGAAAAGTTAGGTTATAAAAAAGATGAAATTGTTATGCTAGTAGGCGAACCTTATGCTCATCTCGTAAAACCATTAAACGTCAAAATTTCTATATCTTAAAAAGAAAGCACACGATTTATATAAATCGTGTGCTTTTATGTTAAATTCGTATTTAATATATTTCCATCCATCGCCTCGTGAAACGTATATGTTGTACATCCCCATGGCTTTCTATGCAAAATAGGAGAACCAGACCATCCCATTGCCCTCAGCTCCGTTCCAATCATCGAATTAAAATAATTATGACCTACAAGAGCAATACTTCCATGTACGAGAGCATAACGATGTAACAGGTAAGCCGCTTGCCTTGCCCTCTCTCTTACTTCCTTATAAGACTCAACATCTTTATGGTAGCCAAGTATCCATAATGTGCGCCCAATGAACATCCATACCTTAATTGTGCATTTCAACCACTTCGGAGCAAAAAAGTATGAAGGAACTTCAGCTTCTCTAAAAAGAGAGTTTTGCATAAAAGATAAAGAATCCGTTAATTCAGCTGCTGATTGTACAGCACGCCTTTGATCACTTGTTAAGACAAATTTCGCTGCTTCAATTGCCTCTATTGTTTCTATCGGCATTTTAGCTTTTTGTATCATTGACTCGGAATCATACTGTTTCATCCATTCGTGAAATGAATTAATTGTCATCGGTTCTCTTATACGACCTAAACAACCATGACGAATAAAAGAAATCTTCATTCTTTTCACTCTCCATTCATCACTTACGAACTCTATTATGCACTAGTTCTAAACATCATACCACGCAAGAAAAGAAAGTCATATACCTTTACATCTCCCCACCACTATCATGCGTTATCGAAGCATGGATACCATCCATCCCATCAAAATATGTACTCGTATCATATTGACGAATCTTTTTTAAATGCATATAAGAAAATAAAAATAAAATTAAAGCTATAACACTCCCCACAAATTCAAACATCATTTTACCGCCTCTAATTTCTCCCACTTCAGCAGGTTATTCTACTTTTTCATTATACCTCGATATAAAGATTCCCGCATTTTTGCTATTTTTTTCAAATAACATGGATTTTCTACATATTTTCTTACAAAAAGTGAATATTTTTCGAATTTTTACTTTGGAAACATTTACAAAGTAGGAAATATGGTTCAAAATAGGAGGAAATAAAAAAAACCCAAATTTATTCTTTTTTTGGGAAAACTGTAACAAGGAGAGTTGCTTATGCAGATCGCAGAAACTGGAGATATCATCGAATTTAAAGGTGGAATGCAAGGCCGTGTTCAAAAAGTAAATCAAAACTCTGTTATTGTTGATATAACAATTATGAAGAATTTTAGAGAACTAGATATGGAACCTCTTACAGTTGTAAGTCATAAAAACTATACTGTCATTAATCAAAATGCATAATATAATAGAAAGAAAGGGCCTGTATAGTATACAGGCCCTTTCTTTCTATTAACGATTATCAATTGTTTCCGGATATAGATCGTGGTTCATCATGCGGTAGTCAGCCATTTGTTCATACTTCGTCCCTGGGCGACCGTAGTTGCAGTATGGATCAATTGAAATGCCACCACGTGGTGTGAATTTCCCCCATACCTCAATGTAACGTGGATCCATTAATTTAATTAAATCGTTCATAATAACGTTCATGCAATCTTCGTGGAAATCACCATGATTGCGGAAACTAAATAAATACAACTTTAAAGATTTACTCTCTACCATTTTTTGCTCTGGAATATAGCTAATATAAATTGTTGCAAAATCTGGTTGTCCTGTTTTCGGACATAAACTTGTAAATTCAGGACAATTGAATTTTACAAAATAATCACGGTTTGGATGATTATTATCAAATATCTCTAATATTTCTGGGCTATATTCAAATAAATATTTTGTATTTTGATTTCCTAATAATGTTACATCTTTTAAATCTTCATCTAATCTTCCAGTCATTTTAAACATCCCTTCTCGTTATACGCCGCGTTTATTTCCCCATACTAACGCATGAAGCTGAGGCAATACTTTTGCATCATTCATCTCTTTACAATTTACAGCTTTATCAATCAGCCACTCATACTTATCTAATAATTTTTTAATAAGCATCGCATCATCCACTGTTTTTGTATCATCGTTTCCTACTTGCAGGAAAAATGGTACACCTGGATAACGTTCGTGCATCTTAACTGCATATTCAAAATCATGCTCATCGAATACTACTACTTTTAAACTAATATCTTTTCCTGCTAGTTTCTGAATAATAGCATCTAACTTCTGAAAATCTGTTTTCATCGTCGAACTTGGTGGTTTTGGAGAAATTGTTACCTCATCAATTTGAAGTAACCAATCTTGCCATTTACTCCCTTGCGTTTCAATTGCCGTTCGCATTCCATTTTCTTTTAATATTGAAAGAAGAAACTCAATATTTTTCAGTAATGCCGGATTTCCACCTGAAATCGTAACATGAGAAAAATTTTCTCCTCCAATTGCAACAAGCTCATCCCAAATATCTTCTGGTGTCATCTGTCTAATTTGATCTTTAGCTGATCCATCCCACGTAAAAGCAGAATCACACCAAGCACAGCTATAATCACAACCAGCTGTACGGATAAACATTGTCTTTTGCCCTACAACCATTCCTTCACCTTGAATAGTCGGACCGAATATTTCTAAGACAGGGATTTTACTCATCAAGCATCCACTCCCGTCTTACTTCCGCATAACTAGTCGGCGTCTCAAATAGACGAACAAATTCAACGCGAGCTCCTTTATATTCGTTCACTCGATTCTCTTTTGTTAGTGCTTCTGCCATCTTTTCATAAATCCAAACGACCATATTTTCAGCAGTCGTATTCATTGCAGGTAACGTTTCGTTTAAATAACGATGATCTAAATAAATTTCGATTTCATTCTTCCAAATTTCTTTTATATCTCCAAAGTCAATTGCAAGACCTATTTCATTTACATATCCACTAATTCCAAATACAACTTTATATGTGTGACCATGTAAGTTTTTACATTTCCCTTCATAACAGTGTAAATGGTGTGCTGCATCAAATGTAAATTCCTTGCTGACCATTACTCTTTTATTATGGTATTTGAGTTGTTTACGCTGAATATCCTTGTCCATTTTTTGCAAATTCTCTACGATGCGAAATCCAAAAAAGTTATCCATTAGTTGTTCGCTCCTTCGCGTTCCTGTAGGTACGTATCTAATCCTGCTTTACGAAGTTGACATGCTGGACATTCACCGCAACCATCACCAATGATTCCGTTATAACATGTTAATGTTTTTTCCCGAACAAACTCAAATGCTCCAAGTTCATCTGATAATTTCCATGTTTCAGCTTTATCAATCCACATAAGTGGCGTGTGAATGACAAACGGGTAATCCATAGATAAATTTAAAGTAACGTTTAACGATTTCACAAACACGTCACGGCAGTCTGGATAACCACTGAAATCAGTTTCACATACACCTGTTACAATATGACGTGCTCCAACTTGTTTTGCTAATACAGCAGCAAATGATAGGAAGAGTAAATTTCGTCCATCTACAAATGTCGATGGCAATTCACCTTCTTCATGTGTAATCTCCATATCCGTTCTCGTTAACGCATTTGGAGCAAGTTGATTTAATAGACTCATATCTAGTACCGTATGCTTTATTCCTAGCTCTTTTGCAATTTCCGCTGCACAATCAATTTCTAGCTTATGACGTTGATTGTAATTAAATGTTACAGCTTCTACCTCTGCAAACTGCTCTATTGCCCAAAATAAACATGTCGTACTATCTTGTCCTCCACTAAAAACAACAACTGCTTTTTCTTTTTTCATTTCACTCATTCTCCTTCTCTACTATAAATAAGAAGAAAGAACGTTCTTGAACTGTCACAATAAAAAAACAAAACAATACCTAAGGATATTGTTGTTTCCATAGTTTTTTATAGAGGGAGTTCGCGAACCTCTCCCGCGCGGTGCACGGAATTTCTTCTTTCATTGACACAGCTTATTGTAACATATTGTATACTAGCGTAAAAATTTCTGATTTTTCCGCTATTTATCATTTCATTTCTTTCATTTTATAGTATGATTAATTTAATATAAGAAGAGAGGAGGCATCCCACTGAAATCCTTTATTATTTATCTCTTTTTAAATATATTATTCATCCTGATTACAATGCTCGTATATCATTTATTTTGGAATCAAAAAGGGAAACGCTCTCCTAAATTAAATTCAGCTATATTCATTGTACTCTGTTGCCTCGCTACCGTACTCTGTATTACATTTGCAGCAAAAACAAATAATGGTTTTCAATTTGATATGCGCCATATTGTATTAATTGTCGGTACATTAACGGGAGGGCCTATTGCTGGTGGTTCTATCTTAGTTGTATTAAACATATATCGCTTATTATTAGGTGGGATCGGTGTTTTCCCATCTCTTATCGGTTCTGTTCTTCTATTTATTGTTCTACTATTAACATATAAATTTTTCAATCGAACTTCTAATCGTATAAAAATAACACTTGCTATTATCTACAGTCTCACATACGGATTTAGTTGGATACCCTTCTTCCTTTCAAAGGTTACAAATAAGACTGATTATATACCGCATATTATTGTGTATGAGTTATGTTCAATGCTTGGTACGATTCTAATTTTATATTTACTACACATATTACAAACTCAAGTTCGTCTCCAAAACGAACTTATAAATGCTGAAAAATTTCATTTAATTGGTGAAATGGCAGCGTCTATCTCTCATGAAATTCGCAATCCATTAACTTCAACAAAAGGGTTTTTACAACTGTTACAATCAGATACATGCACTGAGCAGGAACGAAAATTATATATCGACATTGCCATTAACGGCATTGAACAAGCAAATCATGTTCTTACAGATTATTTAACCTTTGCTAAACCAAGCATTGAAAAAGAACAAACATTACAGTTAGAAGAAGAATTACTACATGCATTGTCGTTAATTACACCGCTTGCTAATTTAACAAATGTACGTACTCATTATATAAAGCAAAGCACTTCTTTTTTTATCGCTGGAGAAAAGCAAAAACTAAATCAATGTTTATTAAATATTTTAAAAAATTGCATTGAGGCTATGCCAAAAGGCGGTGATCTTTATTTCACATTAGTTCCTGATCATAAGCATATTCAGTTATATATAAAAGATACAGGAGTCGGTATGGATTCAGAACAAGTAAAACGTCTTGGCTCGCCTTTCTATTCAACGAAAGAAAAAGGCACTGGACTTGGAATGATGGTCGTATTCAGTGTTGTTCAAGCTATGAATGGAAAAATTGATATTATAAGTGAAAAAGGAATCGGTACAACCTTTTTATTAACTTTTCCACTCATACAAAAAACGTGATGAAATAATCATCACGTTTTTTCTGTTCCTTCAACTAATTCAGCAAAAGCTTTCACTTTTCCGTGCGGTTGTTGATTTTCTTTACGCGCTTTCCAGGCGCGCTCTTCTTCTCGCTTCTTCTTAGACATATTTTTTCAACTCCTTCTTTTCTTTCTCCATGTAGTATTCCAAAATAAGAAAGAAAACTATGCACGTATCAAAAAAGAAGTGGTTTCCCACTTCTTCCACTTTAGCGCTGCAAAATTGCATGTTTCGCCTCTTTTAATTGCGTAAGATGTCTTTGTTCATGCAAATCAAGAAATTGAACCCATTGATACAAATTCAGATCATTAAAAACAGGATGCTTTAATCCATTTTCAAATAGATCTTTTTCATCTATAACACTATGAAGCGCATGTAATAGTTCTTGTCGTGAATGTTCTAGTAATTGAATTCCTTGCTGTTTTTTCATTAAAGTTTCTGTTGGTTGCATTTGCTGAGGAGCTTCTCGTTTATGTGTGCGATCAAGCGTAAGTTGGAGGTCTTTAAATGGAGTCATGTTTCTTTCATTTTTTTGTAAAGCATATACAAGGGCAGACGTGACAGATTGTTCAACTAAATGCAAGTGGTGTAAAATTTGAATAATACTCCATTTATCACGGCGTGGCTTTACATTCACTTCTGTATCATTTAACATTTCAATTTCTGATAATAGCGTGCTTCGAGTAGACTGTAATGAGCTTACTAAACTTTCTAAACTCACATCCATATTAGATTGAAGCATACTTCTTTCCCCCTTTTTGTTGGTGAAAAGAGGTGCTCCTTATTAGAAACACCTCTTTAGTATTCTGAATTTTCTTTTATTATCTCATCATTTTCCCATTATGTCGATGTTAAACATGTGAAAAAAAGCGCATGTTTTTTACAATTTTGTGTCGTCAATCGCATGTAACCATGCTTCAATTTCTGTAATAACACTTTTCACACAGCCTTCAGCAAATGGTGATGTTAAATTTGCAACTTCTACTAATTCTAAGAACGATTTACTTCCACCTTGTTGGCACAGATTCACATAATCTTCCCATGCCTCTTGTCTATTATCTCTTGCACGTTTCCAAAATTGTAGCGCACAAATTTGAGCAAGCGTGTAATCAATATAATAGAAAGGTGAGCTATAAATATGCCCTTGACGTTGCCAAAAACCACCGCGCTCTAAATAATCATTATCCTCATAATCACGATGCGGTAAATATTTCTTCTCTATGTTACGCCATGCTGTCTTACGCTCTTCAGGTGATGCTTCAGGATTTTCATATACATAATGTTGATATTCATCAACAGATACACCATAAGGTAAAAACAGAAGTGCTGAACTTAAGTGAGAGAAGTAATATTTATCTGCATCTTCTTCAAAGAATAGCTTCATCCATGGCCATGTAAAGAATTCCATACTCATAGAGTGGATTTCACATGCCTCATATGTTGGCCAATTATATTCTGGAATTTCAAATTTACGACTTTCATATACTTGGAAAGCATGACCTGCTTCATGTGTTAATACATCAATGTCACCAGATGTTCCATTGAAGTTTGAGAAAATAAATGGCGCTTTATAATTCTCAATATATGTACAATATCCGCCACCAGCTTTTCCTTTTTTCGCAACTAAATCTAATAAATCGTTATCTAGCATGAAATTGAAAAATTCATCTGTTTCAGCCGATAACTCTTTATACATGGTCTTTCCATGATCAACAATCCAATCCGCATCTCCTTTTGGAGTTGGGTTACCTGTAGCAAACTCAAAGTTTTCGTCGTAATAAGCTAACTTCTCTACACCGATACGTGCTTGTTGTCGCTTTCTTAATTCCGTTGTAACGGGAACGATATAATCCAGCACTTGCTGACGGTAATTAGCCACCATCTCCGCATTATAATCTGTACGGTACATTCTTGCATATCCAAGTTCAACAAAGGTTTTGAAACCTAAAGATTTTGCGATTTTCGTTCTCACTTTAACAAGCTCATCATAAATACGATCTAGTTCTTCCTCATTTCCAGCTAAAAATCCGTAGTATGCTTCACTTGCTGCTTTACGTTCGCTTCTTTCTTTTCCTTGCATAAACGGAATCAATTGCGATAACGTTCTTTCTTCTCCAGCAAAGTCAATTTTTGCGGATGCTAATAACTGTGTATATTGCGACGATAATTTATTTTCTAATTGTAAATCTTTCACGACTTCATCTGAATATGTTTTTAAATCACATTCTGCTAGAGCAAATAATTGTTTTCCATAATACGCCTCTAATTCTTCACGAAATGGAGAATTAATAAGTGCCTTATAATATTTTGTACCATATCCTTGTACAACTGGAGAGTATTCATCAAAGAAATCCTGCTCCTCCTTATAAAAAGTATCCGTCGTATCAACAGAATGGCGAATGTAACAAAGGTTTCCCATTGTACCAAAATCGTTGCGAATTTCATTAATTGAATGAATGACTTGTTTTTGTTCTTCTACAGTTTTTGCGTTATCAAACTTCTCTAAAGCAACAGTAAATTTCTCTTTTAACTCTTCAATATTTGGGCGTTTATATTCATAGTCTTTAAATGACATGAACGAGCCTCCTCTCCATTACATACCTTTATTATAATTCAATACGTATTCTCAAATTCCCTCTTAATTTTCAACAAAATTCGGCAGTGACTACTCTGAGTTCATTGCAAATAAAAAAGCCCTGGATTTATTTATCCAAAGCTCCTTTGGAACATATTATTATTTTTCATACTTCCCAATTTTTTTTAATAGATCAAGTAATTCATCTTTTTCATCTTTCGTTAACATTTCAAAAGACTGATGTATAACTTTCTCATGCCCCGGAAAAATAGAAGCAATAAAGTTCTCGCCAGACTCAGTTAATTGCGCGTAAATAACACGTCTATCATTCGGACATGGGATTCTCTTTACTAATCCCTTTTTCTCCAGCTTATCTACAACATATGTAATGCTGCCACTGGCTATTAAAATGCGCTCACCAATTTGCTGGAGTGGTTGACCGCCTTTATGATATAGCAGTTCTAATACAGCAAATTCAGTTGGATTTAACCCGTTACTTTGTATAGATTTATTTGTAGTATCCATAACAGAACGATGTACACGAGATAATGCAATAAATACTTTTAAAGATTGAGAAATATCTTCTCGTTCATTATTTGATGTCATACAACTTTCAACCCTTCACTTAAATTCTCAGCAATAAAAAGAAAATGCCACTTCATACTTCATGTGAATTCCGAATGAGCATTCACTCATCCATTTCCTCTCCCCTAATATATTAAGAATCATTCTTGAATAAAAACATGACAATTTTAACATAGTTTATATATAATGATAATAAAAAAAGAAGGAGTACCACATTTGAAAGTCAAATTCCAAAGCATAATTATATATATATTGCTTGTTATCCTACCGACAATAGGGATTGGTGCTACATTTTATTCGTATCATACATATAAAATGAAACAGGAAAACAAATTATCTGCTCATACAGTTCTCTTTTTATATAGAGATTATTTGGATCATCATCTTGGTGAAGCAATTTCTGCTTTAGACATGCTTGCAAAAGTTGTAGGCACCGAGACTGGTAATATAAATGGGATTAAACAAATTGTACATGATACAGATGGAAACGATGCACGCTTTTCTGGTTTATATTACGCTACACCAGAAGGAGTCATTACAATCGCATCTGAAGATGAATCAAAGCCTATAGATGTTTCAGACCGTAAATATATTCAAGACGCGCTCCAAACTAAAAAAACCACTGTATCATCAGTCATTACTGATCGCGTTCTTGGACATAAAGCTATTATAATTGCTGCCCCCATATTTAATAAACAGAAGGAGCTCTCAGGATTATTATTAGCTAGTTTACGCTTTGATTACATTTCATCTTCTTTAAATGCCATTAAACCACAATACCATTTTGAGGTAACTGATAAACATGATGTAGTTTTTCTAACCGATGATAATAACGACACAAGTGATACGCATTCTAATATGCTTACTACCCCACTCCAAAGATTAAATTGGAAGGTCTCTGTTTCTCCATTACCTATTCATCAAAAAACCTTATACCAGTGGGTTACAATAGAGTGTATAGCTACTTTATTTTTAATGTCTATTTTATTTTTACTTGCTCAATATATTTTGTTAAAACGGCAAACAAAACTTGAAAGACAACAAAATGAACTACAGAAAATTGAATTAGTTGGAACTTTTGCAGCGAGTACAGCACACGAAATCCGTAATCCTCTTACTGGAATTAAAGGGCTCGTCGCTCTATTAAAAGAGAAATATAAAGATGAGCAAGATCAGTTCTACTTTTCCGTAATTGAAAAAGAAATAGAGCGAATCAATGAAATTGTAAGTGAATTTCTTATTCTCGGAAAGCCAACCGCCATCATCGAACAAACGTATGATGTAAGAACAATTCTAAATGAGGTAGCATTAATTATTCAATCTGAGGCGAATTTACATAACATTGTATTCCATTTACATTTGCCAGACCATCCTGTTCATATCCGTTGTTCGAAAGACCATATGAAACAAGTGGTTTTAAACATTACAAAAAATGCAATTGAGGCTATGACTTCTAGTGATACACTAACCATTGTAGTAAAAAACAATGAAACACACGCACAATTGCAGATTATAGATACTGGGAAAGGGATTCCACAACATATTCAAAAACACCTCTTTCATCCGTTCTTTACTAATAAAGATACTGGAACAGGTCTTGGACTTGTCATATGTAAACGAATTGTAGAGATGTATAATGGGCATATTTTTATTGACAGTACAGAAAACGAAGGAACGACAGTTCATATCGAAATTCCGTTACACATAGTATAATTATCCTTATCCTATAAGGGTAATTATACTTATTTCATAAAACCAGCGACAAGCATTCGCCAAAAATTATTTGATTTTCCTTCATACCCGATTTGGAAAATAGGTATTTTTATAATTGAAAACCATTTCGGTGTTTGTTTTTCTTTATAACACTGATATTGTAAAATAAGCTTGTCCAATTCTTGACTAACTTGAATTGTCTCCTTACTATTTAGCCCACTTGTTAATCCTAGTTGAATCATTTCTTCACGTTTCATATGAATATCACGTGAAAGCTTTTCTAATGTGTACTTCCTTTTTACAGTAAACATCCATATCCCCCTTATTATACTTCCATGCTCTCAAGTTCACTTCTCCATTGACTTTTTTAACTACTTAATAATATGCAAATTTGAAGAATCAGAAAATTTAACATTTTCTCCCTGTAATTTACAAATCTTTACCCTCACTTTGAGAATTATTACAAATTATTCTATCTTTGTAAATACATTCGCAATAATAGACATTTTTTTCATCTTCTTTTTTTACAAATTCTACGTAAACCGGGGATTCTTAATTTTCCACCTACTTTTCTTCGACATTTTTTGTTTAATTTATATAAAAAAGCAAAACATAATGATGATTGATAAAGTGAAACTTTCATCAGTGTTTTTTGTTCAGCCCCACTGATTATTAGCATTCACCAATCGGGCGTTTATTGACAGTGAATCTCCCACCTATCCAGCCCAATGTTGAGGTGGGAGTCTTACTACCCACAAATAGCGGGATAACAATAGAAAGGAAATATTTATATGCGAAAATATACGATTGCATTATTCATCATTGTTTTGTTTTTACCGTCCTTCTTATTTCCCATTCAAGCAACTGCTCATACGAATAAAGTTGCTATTGTCATTGATGATTTCGGCAATAATATGAAGGGGACTAATCAAATGTTGTCACTTCCAATTCCACTAACTGTTGCTGTTATGCCTTTTCTTCCTTCCACAAAAGAAGATGCAATAGCTGCCCATAAGAAAGGTCATGAAGTTATTATACATATGCCAATGGAACCTATTAAAGGTAAAAAAGAATGGCTTGGACCAAAAGCAATTACAACCGATTTAAGCGATGAAGAAATAAACAACCGACTTGAACAAGCAATTCAAGAAGTTCCGCATGCAATTGGAATGAACAATCATATGGGGTCAAAAGTAACAGCAGATGAAAGGATTGTTCGCCTTATACTTGCTGCTTGTAAAAAACACGGTTTATTTTACTTAGATAGTAAAACGAATCCTAATAGTGTCGTCCCAAAAATCGGAAAAGAATTAGGAGTTCCTATTATTGAAAACCAACTATTTTTTGATGATGTGTATACAGCAGGACATATTTCAAAACAAGCCCAATTACTCATCAAAAAAATTCAAGAAAAGCCTATTATGGTAGCTATCGGGCATGTGGGCCCCCCAGGTGAAATTACATCACGCGTTATTGAAACTTCTATCCCTAAAATTCGTGAGCATGCAGACTTTATTTTTTTATCTGATCTAGCATTATCCCCGCCTCCTGTTTCAAAATAAAGTTCATTGCTCACATATAATCAGCCCTCACCAATCGGGCTTTTACGGGAAGCCCCCCATTGCTTTCACTGAATTTTGAGGTGGGGATCTTACCGCCCACAAATAACGGGACAAAAAAGTACCTATCTGTATATAACAGATAGGTACTTTTCTTTTTAACTTAAATATAATCTACATGACTCACTCTGAATCCTTTTTTCTCTATTTTTCCGATTAATTGCTTTAATCTTGTTTCATCTAACTCATCTGATATATTTACAATAACCCGACGGATATATTGATCACCGTTATCGAGTGTAAACAAACCACCGATATTATATGCTTTTAACAATGTCCCAAGCTCTTTAATCGTCCCCTTACAATCTTGTGTTGCAATTGTTAATATATAACCACCTGTTCGCATACCAAATGAATCTTCAATAACATCAAATATATTCGAATGCGTTAACATACCGACAAATTCATTATAATCATTTAGCACGGCTAAAAACGGAAGCCGACGAATTACATAAAAGGCTCTGAAGAAGGAATCCTTTTCAAAAATAAATGCATTGGAATTGTCAAGCATATCTCCTGCACTTACATGATCTAATCCGCTATTGCATTTTTTTTCTAATAAATCTACTTTATAAATAATCCCCGTGAATTTCTTCTCATCTTCTGCTAATACCGGGATGGCTCGAAATCCCGTTTCGTTCATCATTTGCAGTGCCTCTTCACCAGAATCATTTATTTTGCAAAATGTTACTTGCTGCTTTGGCAGAAAATGATATTTAACTCGCAAAATATGTTCCTCCTTACATGTCAACATGTAATCTATATATAATAAGGAGACCTATATTTTATGAGTGAAATTATTTTTAAAACGCTTTCATTTATTTATTAACTTGTATCCATATCACATACATTTTTATATAACAGAGCTCCTTGCGCCCTTAATCATTAATAACTTTACATGATAGTTCATTAAATATTCTATACCCTCTAGCCATTTTTTCGATTCTTCTGGCGTTTTCCCCCACACAATCATGCCGTAATTATGAACAAGAACTACTCCCCCACCTTCAATGAAATTCGGAACATTACTTTCTAATAAATCAGCGAATTTTTTTTCATCTTCTACAATTGGAATTGTCATTTCTGTTATACCTTCTTTTCCGAAAACACGCTCCACACTGCGTTTATCGAACGTTACTTCTCCTTCTTCTCCATATAACTCTGATATTAAATGACTATCTACAGTCTGCACTTGTAAAATACATCCTGCACTACTTTTTTTATAAATATCTGCATGCATAAATGACTCTGCAGCTGGTTTTTCTTCATTTTCAAATACTGACTCGCACATGCAATTTACGACAATAAAATCTTCTTCCGAAAATAGCCCTTTATCTCTTCCCTCAACATTTACTAAGAATGTTAACGGCTCTTTTGACGTACATAGCGATAAACTAATTTTGGTACCATAAAACCAATCACGAAGTGCCAATTCAGATTTCACATCTTTTAATTCATTCCATTTCTTCAGAAAAAATAACATTTCGTCACCCCCGGCATAATATTCATATAAGGTTCGAATCCTTTCTATGTAAAAGGAATATTTTTTGATTATTCTAAAAATTTAATTGAATTATCACATGAGAACGCTTTTTTGTCAATATAGTTTCGTGGTTCTTCTTTAAAATAGGCTATTCATATGTCTATACTCCTATCTATTTCCTATTTCATTTTGCACATAAAAAAATACGCTATTCTTTAATTAAAGAATAGCGTATTTTCCTCATTTTTTATCCCGCTATTTACCGGGCAGTAAGACCCCCACTGATTAAAGTTTCACTTTATTTCTTTATTGCATTATACAAAAACTGTGCGTATTGTTCACGTGTTACGAAATTATCTCCTAAAAAGTTCCCTTCCCCGTCACCTTTTGATATTTTATTATCTACTAAAGCTTTCACATATCCTTTCGCCCAATGGCCATTTGGTATATCTTTAAAGTTCTCTGCACTATTTTCATTTTCTTTTAACTGAAATACTCTTTGTAGTACTACTGACATTTCATATCGAGTTAATACTCCATCTGGACGGAATGTATCATTTCCATACCCTGTCATAATCCCAGCTTGAACTACTGCATCAATAGCCGTTTCATACATATTTCCTTTCGTATCTGTAAATGTCGTTTTTGGTTTTAGATTATTTTCTAATTTTAAGTACCTTTGTATTAGAAGTGCTACTTGTCCACGAGTAATGTTATCCCCAAATCCAAATTCACCATTTCCATAGCCTATAAATAACTTTTCTTTCGCTAAGTAATTAATTGCTTCTTCTGACCAATGTCCTTTTGGCACATCTTTAAACTCTACCACTTCTGTTTTCTCATCTTCTTTAGATGTATTACCGTCTTTACTTTCTACTACATTTTGAATAACAGATCCTGTAAAGAAGATTCCTGTATCCGCGAATGGATCTTTCACACCAAATTCATATACTTTCTCACCTGGTGTACTCCATTTCACTACACCATTACTATACGTACCGTTATCGCTCTTCAGACGGATTTTCGTAGAAACCTCACCATCTTTTTCATATATAGGTACTTTTACTTCTTTATTTACTTCTGTTTCCTCTAAAAATACTTTTTGATTTTGGACATTAATATAAGCCGTCTTACTTAGTTCTATAACTGGTCGGACATCACGGATTTCATTTGCAACAAAACTTAGAAATACTAATTTTTTCAAATTGCTCACTGATGATAAGTCTGAAATATAATTCGCTTCTAAATCAAGCTTTTGTAAGTTTACTAGACTTGATAATGGCGTAATATCCTTTAACTCATTGTTAGGTAAGTGTAATTGTTTTAACTGTGTCATCTTACTTAGAGGAGTAACATCTTTTATTTCATTTTTCCCGATCCACAATTCTTCTAATTGCTTCATTTGCTCAATGCCGGATAAATCTTTAACTTTATTACGTGTTAATACTAAATCTGTTAAAGGTAATGAATATAACGCTTTAATATCTTCAATTTGATTACCTGCTAAAGTTAAGTATGTTACATTTTTCAAAGCGCTTAATGGAGCAACGTTCGTAATTTTATTATTTGCTAAATTCAAGTAATCTAGTTGTTCCATTTTCGCTAATGCTGTTACATCTTCTATTTGGTTGCCTGATAGATATAAACTTTTTACATTTTCCATTTCAGTTAGTGGTGCAACGTTTGTAATTTTATTATTACTTAAATCAAGAGATTCTAAATTATCCATCTTAACAAGTGGCGTTACATCTGCAAATTCATTACCACGCAAAGCTAAATGATTTAATTGCTTTAAGTTCGCAAAGAACGACGGGTCTTTTATCTTCGCATTCGCAACTGTTAAAGATTTTAAATTTGGCATATATTTTAATGCACTATAATCAAGTATCTCATTTGTATTTAAAAATAAATCCTTTACTTGTAATAACTCTTCTTTCGTAATTGGTGTATTTAAATCTTTTCTATTAAATACTTTTTTATTCACAAGTTCTCTTAATTTGTTATCTGTTATCATATTTTGATTATCAACTGGATTATCCGTTTCCCTATTGCCTGAATTAGAGTTATCATCTGGTTTCTCTGTTTCTTTGTTACCTACAGTTGGATCTTTAATTTCAAATTGAACTTGATATTTGTGATCATATCCAATAGCTGGAATAAGTATATGCATTTGCATATTGTGCTTCTTCTCAAACTCGCCAATTTCAAATTGGACTACTTTCGTTCCGTTCTTCCTCTTATCTTCTGATAAAACCTTCACATCATGAAATACACCAGGCTGGTTTCTATCTTCTATTCTAAGATATTGAAAATAATCGCTATCTTGCATTGTTACAGTGACAATTTTTTTGCCAGCTGCAATCGTTACTTTAGGATCTTTTATATATTGAGAAACCATAGATGGCTCGTCTTTTTGGTCCTTATATATTTTAATTTCAGTATCATACGTGCGATCACTCGCTGCTGCTACCGATTGATTTGCTTCAACTTTTAATGCCGCTAATGCTGGAGTAGAATACGTAGCAAATGGAATCGCTAATGTTGTCGCTACTACTAGCGCCTTCATATAATTTTTTTTCAAAATAATATCCCCTATCATATATAATTTTTATAATTGATAACCCTTATCAATTACCCACAAATAAATGATAATGAATCTCATTATCATTGTCAATGAGAATATTACATTAAATTTATATTTTTAAAGATAAAAAATAAAAAGCCCTTTATTCAAAGGGCTTTTTTACCTATCGTATGAAGAATTTCACTTTTTTCCTTCTCATTGATGATACCAATTTTTTGCAAAATATTCGCGTACAATACAAGTTTATTATATATTCGTTCTGACATGTTCTCCCTTCTTTCCTTCGACCAACTTTTTTTGTATTGGTAAATTATATGAAAGAGATGAGAAAATGTGTCCACTTTTTGCATAAATGCAAATCTTTTATTTTACGATTTGCAGACAATAAAACTCCCTCCTAAAAATTAGGCGGGAGTTTAGGTACTTTCACTTTATTTAACAAACTGTCCACTGAATATTATGCTTCATAAGTTCTTCTTCAAAACTATATGGCATTTTTTTATCACAAATTACATGTTGAATACGTGAAAATGCTGCTATACGATAATTCCCTTTCACGCCTACCTTCGTATGATCACATAAAATATATGTCTTCTCAGCTAATTTCATCATCGCCTCTGACAATTTCGCTTTCTCTAATTCAAAGCTGGAAACTCCAAAACTAGGTAATAACCCATCAATCGAAACGAACGCTTTATGAAAATGGAATTGCTGTATTACTTGCTGAGAAATAGACCCTGATACACGCGAATGCTTTGGAGATACTTTTCCACCTATAAATAAAACTTCACCGTGAAACATCTTTTTATTAATAGAAGAAATTAATTGTGTTGCGACTGGAAATGAACTTGTTACAATCGTTAAGTTTTTACGATGAACAAGGTATGGAACCATTTGAAGCGGTGTACTTCCATCATCAATTGCAATGACATCACCATCTTCTACAAATGTCGCTGCTTTATAACCAATTCTTTTCTTCTCTTCTATATGTAACATTTCTCTTTCTAACATCGGTGCCTCTACCCCAGCGCCTGGAAGTTGAACAGCTCCACCATACACTTTTTTCAGCTTCTTTTCACGATCTAATTCTTCTAAATAACGACGAATCGTTTCTGTTGATACAGCAAATTCTCTCGCTAATTCTGAAACCTTTACTTTCCCTTTAAATTCTACCTTTTCAAGAATGGTTCGCTTTCTTTCTTCTCCTACTACAGACATAGCTTCACCTCATTTATATCTCCCTCATAAACTTTCTTACTTATACAAAGTTATAATTTTCTTTGTAAGTAGAAACTTCTTCATGAATATGAATACCGCGCTTTGCTAGCTCATCAAAAATTAATTGTGGATTTTCAAAAGCTTCTTCAGGCGTAACAACACCCACCCTATTTACATTTCCATTTGCAATTAACTCTGCGGCAATCCCAAATGGAATACCGACGTTTCTCGTATACGCTCTTAATTTTTCCCATCCTACAACAGAACCATCAGATAACGGATGTGTATGATATAACACATGTCTTTGCTTCTCATTATTTTTCATACCTATTACTTCTACATGAAGTGCATAACCATAAAGCTCTGTTTCTTGTCCTTCTTTCGATTGCAATAAATACTGCGAAATACAATCCATAATGCCTATTTCTTTCCCGTTTATTTCAATCTGATCATTACGCAATATGCCGTAATCATATAAAGCACGTACAAGTTGCATATTTTGCTTTGGCCAAGTTCCTCTCGTCTCTATCAGTTTGACACCTTTATTTTCTAGTGCCTTTGCTAACGTAATCGTTTCAGAATGCGGAATGATATACTGCGTTTCCTTACCATAAGGCGCTGGCAATTCTATTTCTCTCGGACGCGCAAACGGAAGTACTTGTTTAAATTCACCATCTTCATACACTGTACGCGATGGTAAATGTGGATCATATTCATATGTCGTTGTCTCTGTAATTGAAGCAGAAAAAGCAATCGGACGATACGAAGCGTGACTTACGCGGACAGACTCTACAGTATCCAGTTGATTTGCTGCATGCATTGCCATCATTTGCGTTACACCTGGCGTCATGCCAAACCCAGGCAAACATGTTTTTTCATTTTGAACAAATATAGCATGCGATTCATTTTCTTCACCAAATCCATTTAAGTTCACACCGTGGCAGCCTGCTTCTGCAATACAGCGAGTCGACAATCCGTTTAGCTTTATCGTCGTACCGTCCAATACAATGTCATAACCTTTCATTTTTGCAACCGTATCCTCGTGATTCGTTACATCTACTTTTACAAAATCAACACGAGAATCGTTGAGCCATTCTACTACTTTACGGCCTTCTTCCTCGTTAAAATCGGCTACAGTAATCGTCTCAAAAGATGAAAATTGAACTAAATCCAAAATAGCTTCACGACAAATTTTACCTGCTCCACCTAAACAAAATACTTTCACCCAATAACAGCTCCTTTAGCAATACTATCAACTAAGCGATTAATATCTTCTTCATGTACATCACCTATATTTCCAATCCGGAACGTATCTACTTTCGAAATTTTCCCAGGGTAAATAACAAATCCATAGCATTTTAATTCGTTATATAACTGTTGAAACTCGAACTCCCCTTTTGGATAAATGAAAGATGTAATAATAGGAGATTGATATTTCTCATCTACTAGTGGCTTAAATCCGATTTCTCCCATTCTATTCACTAGTAGTTTTTGATTGTTGTAATATCGATTGTAACGCGCTCTTACTCCACCCTCTTTTTCTAGTTCAAGTAGTGCTTGATAAAAAGCATGTACAACATGTGTAGGTGAAGTAAAACGCCATTTCCCATTTTGTTTTTCCATCGTTTCCCATTGATCATATAAATCAAGAGATAAAGATCGTCCTTGCCCTTTACACTTCAATAATTCATCACGTTTTGCGATTACAAATCCGAATCCAGGAACCCCTTGAATACACTTATTCGCACTACTAATTAAAAAATCAATTTGTAAATCAGCAATGTCTATTTCAATCCCGCCGAAACTACTCATCGCATCAACAATTGTAACCTTTCCATACTGCTTTCCTAATCTACATACATCTACAATTGGATTTATAATGCCTGTCGTTGTTTCACAATGAACAACTGCAATATGCGTAATCTCTTTATCTTCTTGCAATAACTTTTCTACTTCTACAATATTAGTAGGTTCCCACTCTTCTGTTTGGCTGACCACTACATCAATCTGTAACATCTCTGCCATTTGTACAATGCGCTTACCGTACGCACCATTTGTACAAACGAGAAGCTTCCCATTTCCCGGAATAACAGAACCAATTACTGCTTCAACTGAAAACGTACCGCTTCCTTGCATTAACACTGTTGTATATTTCTCTTCTTCCTTCGTCGCTAACGATACAAGTTTAGCTCTTACTTCTTGCACCATCGTATTATATTCAACATCCCACGTACACCAATCGTATAGCATAACTTCTTTTACTGATTTTGTTGTCGTTAATGGTCCTGGTGTTAATAATAAGTAGTGATTTTCATTCATGATCCCGTACCCCTTTTATGAAATAATAAGTTCTTGTTTCTCGATATGTTCCATTACGTTTTCGAGCTCCTGCATCGTTTCAATCGTAAAATGAGCCCCATTTTCAACAAACCGATTACGAACTATTTCTATTTTTTCACGAAGCTCTACCGAATCCATACTCTCCACTTCCTCTTCCGTTAAACCGAGCTCACTACTTCCAAGAATTACACCAACTGTCCACATTCCAGCATTTCTACCTTCTTTCATATCTGATACTGTGTCCCCTACTTTTATCATATGGTTCATCGGATACACACCAAGTTCCATTGCATTTTTATAGCACATCCATGGGTATGGGCGGCCTGCTGGAACATCATCTGGCGTAACAAGAAAATCAGGTTTATATCCTTGTAAAGCTGCTTCCTTTGCTACAATATCCATCATTTCTCTCGTATAACCAGTTGTTGAACCGATTTTAATGCCTCTCTCACGTAAAGAAGCGATTACTTCTTTTACCCCATCAATCGGATTAGCATAACTTGGCAAAATAGAAAAGAGAATTTCTTCAAACTCTTCATACATCTCATGAATGTCTGCTTCTGTTGGTAAGTGACCAAAGACACGCTTCCACTCATCCGCAATACGAGGCATTTCTGTTAGTGCCCTTACATGATCTATTTTTAATAATCCCATTGGCTTACGTGCTTCTTCTGCTGTAATTTCAACGCCGCGTTTATGAAAAATCTTCATGAATACTTCTAGTGGTGCAAAACATCCGTAATCAACCGTCGTGCCTGCCCAATCAAAAATAACTGCTTCAATTTTCATTCTGTCCATCACCCTTCTTACTTATCTTTTTTGCCATTGTGAAGTTCGGTTACGAAGTGCTTTCGTTCCCCATTCATATACAACTCTCACTACAATATTTGTAACAACAATAAGTACACTCATTGCAGCTGCTGGCGCTACATTCCCTGCATCATCCATATTTACGATTGATACGGCAGCTAGTTTAAAATCAGCTGCATATAGGAACACAACTGCCGATACAGTTACCATTGAATTTACGAAGTAGTACATTACCATTTCTAAAATTGCTGGTAAACACATTGGTACTGTTACTCGGAAGAATGTTTTATAAAACGGAATACCCATCGACTGCGAAACAAGCTCAAACTCTCGGTCTAATTTCTTTAAGGCAGTCGTTGCCGTGACAAATGTTACAGAATAAAAATGAATGATATTTACTAGTACTAATACAGCGATTGTTCCGTATAAAGAATGAAACGGATTCGTTACTGATAGTCCAAGAATTTGAATCGTTGGTTGACTAAAGAAAAAGACATATCCTAATCCGAGTACTAAACCTGGTATCGCTAACGGCACTATAGAGAAAAAGTAACCTGTTTTTCTAAAAAATTGTAGCTGGTCTATTTTCTCAATTGCATATGCGAATACAAATGTTAAGATCGCCCCAATAACTGCTGTAACTGCTGAAACAATTACGCTATTTTTAAATGCTTCAAGTCCATCTCCTGTTAAACTTGAAAAATTAAAATGCTCAAATGTAAAACTCATATTATATGGCCATACTTTCACACTTGCAGCAATACCAACTGCAACAAATAATAGAATGATCATAAGGGTAATCACACTACAATATATGAATGAGATTACATCTCTTTTCTTATTAGCTATTATTCTGTATGGTACTGCTTTTGAAGATAAGAAATTCGCCTGCTTTCTTTGCGTAATACGATCAACTACAAATGCGAATATAGCTGGGATTAATAAAATCATTCCGACAGTTGCACCCATCGGCATATTTTGCTGTCCAATTACTTGTTTGTATACGTCAGTAGCAAGCACATTATATTGCCCACCAACAATTTTGGGTGCCCCAAAATCAGTAAAACTAAGTGTAAACACAACAAACATTGCACTAATTAATCCGTACTTTACACTAGGTAAAGTAACCGTGAAAAATTGCTTCGTTTTACTCGCCCCTAACATATTAGAAGCTTCATATAAACGATAATCAGATCCTTGAAAGGCAATTAGCAATATGAGAAAGGCTTGCGGAAATGTATACATAACTTCAGCTATTACAATTCCTACTGGTCCATATAAAGGGATTTGTATACCTTCAAATAAACCAAACATTCCTTTCGTTACTAGCCCTTGATTACCAAATAAATATGTAAGTGCTATACCGTGCATCATCGTTGGTGCGAACAATGGTAATAACGCTACATACTGAAATACGCGCTTTCCAAAAACATTCGTACGGGCAATTGCATATGCGTAAACGAATGCGATTGCAACTGAAATAATTGTTGTTACGCCCGAAATCCATACTGTATTTTGTAAAGACTGAACTAAAGTTGGTGTTGTGAAATATTTACTGAAATTGGCTAAACCAATGAAAACTCCATCCTTATTATAAAAAGCTTGTGTAAATAGTTGTAATAGTGGTAATACAAGTATGATAAGAAAGGAAAGAATCATACCGATAATTACGAGCCTTTGGATCCATTCCTCTTTCCCTATACTTCTCTTAATCTTTTTTTTCGTACTTTCTACCTTATAGTTTTCTAACATCTCCATCTATACAATGACCTTCTTTCCATATGACAACATATGATTTTCTGAGAAAGAGATTTGAATCGGCTTTCCTTTTCTAATGGCCGTTGCTTCTACTTCTGATGCTAATATATCCACTACAATTTTCTCATTATAAAGGTGTGTGTTTTCTTCTAAGACTCGCACTTCCGTCCGATATACAGATCCGCGAAATTCCATACTTTCCACAACTGTTTTAATACCGTCCTTTTGTACAATTGTTACATGTTCAGGACGAATTGCATGTTCTTCGTTATTTTTCGAAAAGAAATTAATAGAACCAATAAAATCTGCCACAAACGGATTGGCTGGTCTTTGATAAATCTCCTCTGGTGTTCCAATCTGCATAATTTCCGCATGATTCATTACAACAATTTTATCAGCCATCGTTAATGCCTCTTCTTGATCATGCGTTACCATAATCGTCGTTATTCCTATTTTCTCTTGCAAATCACGCATTTCCCTACGTAATTTTTCACGCACTTTTGCATCTAAAGCTGATAACGGCTCATCGAGTAACAAAATATCTGGAGACAGAGCGAGCGCACGTGCAAGTGCTACTCGCTGCTGTTGTCCACCAGACATTTGAGCAGGATATTTATCTTTTACATTCAGCAAATCTACAAGTTTTAACGCATCTAGCGCTTTCTCTTTCACTTCTGCTTTCCCATATTTTTTTGTCTTTAAGCCGTATTCAATATTTTCAAGTGCTGTTAAATTCGGAAATAAAGCATACGATTGGAAAACCATTCCGAAGTTTCTCTTCCCAGGAGGCAATGCTGTAATATCTTTTCCATTCACAGCTATACTGCCAGTCGTTGGTTCCTCTAGTCCCGCTAAAATGCGAAGCAACGTCGTTTTCCCACAGCCACTCGGGCCTAATAAACAAACAAACTCATTTTTGTTCACAGTAAAAGAAATATCTTTTAACGCTGTAAATGCATCAAACTGTTTTTGAATGTGTTGAATTGATAAATATTCGCTCATTTTTCTCTCTCCCACTCACTTACTTTTTCGGTTCTGCTTTTTGGCCAAACTCTTTTTCCCATTTTTCTAAAATTTTATCACGATTTTCTGCTGCCCATTTAAAGTCATTCTTTTTATATAATTTTTCAGTAACATCTTTCGGGAATCCCTCTGGAAGTTTATAATCATTTTTAATTGTCGCAAATCCATTTTTCTCAAAGTATAACTTCATTACATCATCAGTAATTGCCCAATCTAAAAATGCTTGTGCTAATTTATCATTTTTCGCATTATCTTTCTTAATAAGTGCGTTCGCTTCTACTTCCCACCCTAATCCTTCTTTCGGCAGTACAACTTCAACTGGTGCACCTTTTTGTTTCTCTTTTAAAGCACTATAAACCATTGATACACCGACTGGATATTCACCTGCTCCTGCTAATTTCGCTGGTTTTGATCCTGAATGCGTATAACTTGCCATATTATCATGAAGTTTCTTCATGTAATCCCAGCCTTTATCTTCACCCATGATTTGTAGCCATGCAGAAACTGTTAAAAATCCTGTTCCAGATGATGCTGGATGTGGCATAACAAGTGTTCCTTTATACTCTGGTTTCGTTAAATCTTCATATGATTCTGGCATCGGTAAATTTTTCTTCTTTAACTCTTCTTTATTTACAGCAATCCCCGTCATAAATGCAGTATTTCCTACCCATTTTTCAGGTTGCTTATCATCTTTAAATTGTGGAAGAACACGATCTGCTCCTTTTGGAGAGTATCCTTTTAACATATCTTTTTTATCTAAAGCTAATAGACTTGATGCCGCAGTTCCCCATACAACATCTGCTTGTGTATTTTTCCCTTCAGCTAGCAATTTCGCAGTAATAACTCCTGTTGAATCACGTACAATGTTCAATTTCACATCAGGATATTTCTTTTTAAAGGAATCAAGATAAATTGGTACAAGCTCTTCTTCAATTGCTGTGTAAACAGTTAATGATCCAGATAATTTGTCATCTTTCACTTTCGCTCCAGCACTTTCTTCCTTCTTTGCACCACACCCCATTAATAACGAAAATACCATTCCAGTCGCTACAGCTTTAAAGATTGTTTTTTTCACTGTTTCTCTCTCCTTTTACAAATCTTATGTACAACTCAAATATAAACAACTAGTGTAAAAGCAGTATTAAACCAACATTAATCTTTTGTTTGTTGTTTGTTTTTGTGTAATACGTTGCTACTTCTATGTTTTTTCGCATTTTTCTGCTAATAGAAAACACTAAATTTACAAATAATTAAAAAAACCTTTATAATCCCACAAAAAAATGAGGCGTTTGTAAAAAACGCCTCATTTTTGTTTCCCTTTTTTTGAATTACGATTAGCATACTTTGCGCTATTTTCTCCTTCATACTCTAATGCAAATTCTGCATCTGGTAAGCTTTCTTTCGGAGTTTTATTATTATTGATTGCCGCATTTTGTTTCACTTTTCTTTTTACCAATACATTCACCTGCTCTCAAGAAATCACTTTCTACTCTAGTTTGAAACAACTTAAAATAATTATTACTGGCAAGTGTTAACAAGTACATAAGGGGCGTTAGATGGAAATACTACATATGAAGAAATCATTATAAAAAGGAGCGATAATTTTGAAGAAAAAAGAAAAGATTCAATCACCAATTTTAGACGAAACGCTCCCGCATCAAATGAATTTTCCATCTTTTAAAGGAACAGGAAAAACGATGCAACAACCTTTTGTGAATCAATATAATGTTGTAATTGGAGACAGTAAATATAATTCCGAGAACAGTCCGCTTAACAATTGGAGTGATGAAGTAGATCCTGCCATTATGGCTGGCGATGAGTGGATCCATCCGACAAATGATATTGGGTGGATTTCAGAAGAAAATCAAGAGTTACTAAAAAACGAAGTGGATAATAAAAATGAAGCTTTTATGCATCCACAATTTGGCATTAACGACTAAAAAACCATTCTACCTAACGTAGGTAGAATGGTTTCATACTATCCAATAATAATCCGCTCTTTCGGGTATTTATAGCGAGGTGGTTGTTCCCTTCCACCACTAGCTAAAATAAATGTTAAAATACCAACGCGTCCGATAAACATAAGCACAATGAGTACAAGTTTCCCAACAGTTGTTAAATCAGGCGTAACACCTGTTGATAGTCCCGTCGTTCCGAAAGCAGAACAAACTTCAACAATTAAGCTCATAAGCGGTACATTTTCCGTAATAGATAAAATGAATAGCGCAGTAGCACATAACAAAATCCCCATCGTCATAACGACAGATGCTTTTAGTACATCCTCTTCATGTAGCTGACGTTTGAAGACTCTAACTGTTCTACCGCCCCTTGCAAAGGTGTATAGTGACAATATACTAACAGCAAATGTAGTTGTACGTATTCCGCCCCCAACCGAACTGGGAGATGCCCCTATAAACATTAATATACTCATAAATAAAAGCGTCGGTTGTGACAATTCACGTATATCCATCGTAGCAAGTCCACCACTTCGCGTCGTCACAGATTGGAATAATGTATAAAATACCGTTTCATGCCATGACTTTCCTACTAAAAAGTGATTTCTCTCCAGTAAAAAAATCATAATTGTACCAACAACAACGAGTGCAAAAAATGTTGTTGTCGTCAATTTTGTAAATAATGAAAAACGAAATAATTGTTGTCCTCTTTTACTAAGGAATTGTTTCACTTCCATTAGCACAGGGAAACCAATCGCTCCTAAAATAATTAGTAACATATGGATCATTTGAACAATATAATCTTTTTTATACGGAATTAACGATTGTCCTGTTAAATCAAATCCACCGTTCGTAGTCGCACTAACTGCTGCAAAGAAACCGTGAAAATAAGCTTCTTGCCAAGTCGGAAAGTAAAGTAAAAATCTTGTACCTAATAGGATTGCTCCAATAAGTTCTATCGAAATAATTACAATTAAAATAGAACGCATCAATTCTACAAGACCCGATAAATTTCCTTGATTATGGTCTGCCATAATTAATCTTCTTCTTTGCAAACCAATCTTTTTCCCCGTAATGATCCAAACAAATGTACCAAGCGCCATAATTCCTAAGCCGCCTAATTGTAAAATAAGGGCTAAAACAATAATTCCTGCTGTAGTAAACGTATCTGAAATCGTAATAACAGACAGCCCCGTAACACTTACCGCACTAACCGATGTAAAAAGGGCATCTATAAATGTCCATTTCACACCAGGTTTCGTAACAAACGGTAAACTAAGCAAGATTACCGATACAACTACTGCTAATAAATAAAATAAAACAATGAGTTGTACTGGACGTAATTTTTGTAAAAACTTTTTTATATCTCTCATTCCATCACTTCGCTACCTTTTTTCTATCGATTAAATAAAGAAAAATCTTCCCTTTCTTTATTTGTAAATAACTGTTCAAATAATTTGGCAAAGACCATTCCATATACAGTCCCATTACCTCCATACGGCAATGCGTAAAACAAATTATGTATCTTTTCGTCTTCTTTTAAAATGGGAACACCATCATGAGTACCACCAAATGCGGCTGCCCAATAGTAGTCTGCCTGTATATTTTTATACTGCGGGAACATCTCTTTTACAATATTAATAAGGATATCACGCTTATGCAATAATTTCGTATCACCGATTGTTTGAATTTGCATCGCTTCATCTAATCCGCCTACAATAATGCGGTTTCGATACGTTCGAAAATATAAGTAAGGCCGTTCCGTTTCCCAAATTAACGATCGCTCATGCCAGCCTTCAAACTGATCTATTTCATTTGTTACAATTGCATAAGAAGTTTCTACTGTTGTATTTTTTTCTTTCTTTCCAAAAAGCGCTTCATAACCTGTCGCCATAATAATATTCTTTGCTACAATTTGATTTCCTGTTTTCGTGTAACAAATTAAATCATTTTGGCGTTTTTTTATATGTATTGCCTCTGTATGTTCATATATATTAGCTCCTATTTGGTTTGCTTTATGCAAAAAACTATGCGCTAATAAATACGGATTCACCTCAGCATCACCTTGCGTATATAACGCTGCTTGTTTTGCAAAAGAATAACGTTTCTTAATATCAGCTTCTGTAAAATATTCAACTGGAAATCCATAATTCTGTAACGTATTATATTCCTCTTGTAAAAATGAGACATCCTCACTTTTACTTGCATAATATAAACTATTTCGCGGAATAAAATGGGGATCAATATCAAAAGTCGGTATAACCTCTTCCATTGTTCTTAGCGCTTCATAACAAAGCTTATATGCTCGTACCCCTTTTTCTTTACCAAATGTATGGATAAGGGAGGTTAACGATTTATCATGAAGGAATTGTAGTAAACCTGTATTAGCAGCTGTGCTACCACACCCAATTGCTCTTTTTTCAATAAGCGTAACACTCATGCCAATTTTCGCTAACGAATGCGCTATATGAGCACCAGCTTCGCCGCTTCCGACTACGAGCACATCACATATCATATCATTTTCTAACAGTGGATAACAAGGTACAGAAACTCCTGTATTCCAAAACAACTTACCGTTCATAAGTTTCATAATTATACTCCTAAAATATAAGTTTCTCCTTTCTATGTTTTGTTATTTTCCATAAAAAAATCCAACTAACATAGGCTAGTTGGATTTTTTATTTTTAATTAGAACGCTCTTCAAGCCAATTTCCAATCGTCGGATATGTTTGTTTTACAGCCGTTCCACCGTAAACGATAGACATATGCCCTGTCGGTAAACATACATATTGTTTATCTGTGCTAGAAATATGGTCTAGTAATGCTTCTACTTGACATGGCAAAGCGATATGATCACGTTTCCCGGAAATATTTAAGACATTCGCCTTAATATTTGCAAGGTCTACCTTTTGTCCGCGAATAACGAGTTCACCCTTAACCAGTTTATTATTTTGATAAAAATCACGAATCCACTGTCTGTATGATTCACCTGGGAACGGAATACCATCACCAACCCACTTTTGAACCAATCTCCAGCTTTCGACGAAGCGCTCATTCTCTGAACGATCTACTAAAGCAACATATGGACCGACAAAGTTCGTAATTGGTTTTAACATTTTGTTTCCGAAATCAATCATTTCTGGCGGAATATTTCCAAATGTATCAACCGCTTTATCTAAATTGAAGTATTTCTCATCTAACAAAGGACCATACAATCCTGTTTCAGAGAAATCAAAAGGACTTGTCATGAAAATTAAATTACGAATTGGCATGTGCGGATGAAGTGCTGCATAAATAGAAGTTAGCGTTCCACCCATGCAATAACCAAGTAAAGAAATCTCGTCCGATTTTGCAGTTCGCATTACTTTTTTTACTGCTTTTGCAATATAATCAAACACGAAATCATCAAATTTCAAATGACTATCTTCTAAACCAAATGTGCCCCAATCAAGCATATACACATCAAAACCACGATCCACTAGATATTCCACTAAACTATTTCCAGGAGTTAAATCCATAATATATGGTTTATTAATAAGAGCATATATTAACAGAATTGGAACTCTTTGTGTTTTTTCTTGTTTTGGAATGTAGCGATAAAGCTTCGTCTTATTCTTCGTCCAAATAACCTCTTTCGGCGTTAATCCTACTTGTGGCTCTGGTTCACGTAATAAAATTTCACTCGCCCTTTTCACTCGGCGGTATGCTTTTCGGTACTCTTCTGGGTATAGCTCTAATTGCTTTTCCCATTCTGTTGCGAATGTAGTCATTTTTTTATCTCCTTTTTGGTCGATTTCCTTCTTAAAAAAAGAAGTGCATTCCTGCTATGGATATGCACTTTTTTCTTACTTCATTACATATATAATCCGCCGTTAATGTTTAATTGCTGACCTGTGATATACGCACCGTCACGGCATAGGTATACTACACCTTTTGCAATTTCATCAGCTTGACCAAAACGTTTTTTCGGGATTTTTGCAACGATTTTTTGACGTACTTCTTCTGGCACTTCTGCTACCATTTCAGTATCAATAAATCCTGGGCAAATTGCATTTACAGTGACATTTGTTTTTGCAAGTTCTAACGCTAATGATTTTGTAAATCCTAACATACCCGCTTTTGCTGCTGAGTAGTTTGTTTGGCCAAATCCACCTGCTTGACCAATAATAGAAGAAATGCTAATAATTCTTCCTTCTTCCGCTTCCGTTATGTATGGAAGAACCGCACTTGTCGTATTAAATACGCTACTTAAATTCACGTCAATTACGCGCTCCCAATCTTCACGATTTAACTTTTTGAATGTACGATCTCTTGTAATACCAGCATTATTAACAAGAATATCAACTTTACCAAAATGATTCACAGCTTCTTCTACAAGTCGGTTTGCATCTTCTACTTTAGAAACATCCGCTTGCACTGCATAAACGTCATGTCCGTCTTTTCCTAGTTCATTTACTAAGTTTTCAGCTGCTTCTTTACTGCTATTATAGTTAATAACTACTTTCGCTCCCTCTTGTGCTAATGCTACTGTAATTGCTTTTCCAATCCCTTTTGCTCCACCTGTTACGATTGCTACTTTGCCATTTAATTGAACCATTTCTTTTCCCCCTTAAATGAATTTGTGAACGATTGTTATGAATCATTTTGGTACTCATACTGTAGAGTCCCTATATAATTATGTTTCGCTGTTTACATGTGAAAAGAGATTCTCCCTCTCTCTTTTACCTGTTATAAACAAGCGCTTTTATCATTTTTTATTTTCCGGCTTATTCGCAGGCTTTATCTCTTCTTTTACAGGTACTTGTAGTTTAGCTAGTACTGCATTTTGCTTTTCTAGCAATTCTAAAATTTGATCTACTTTTGTTTCAAGCGTACGAATATCTTGTTTCACTTTTGTCACATCACGCTTTAATGTAGGAGCTTGTCCTAAAGAATCTACTTTCTCCTCTAGAAACTCCTCAATGTTATCTACTTTATTTTCTAAGTTAATAACAAGCGTAGCCACTCTTGCGATATCCTCTTTCGTCGGCACATTTACTTGTTCTAAATAGTTTTTTGTCGTATCATTTAATGCTTTTTGATAAAACAAATTCAAATCTAGAACGCTGCCCATCCAAGCAGAATATTCTTCTGTTTTAATTGTTTCATTGAGCGCTTTTCCCCAAAATGTTTCGGTTTGTTCATAAGCATTTTTCCATGCTTGTAGTGGATCGAATTTTTGATCAATCACTTTACCTACACTCCCTTTTTCTTTTTTGAAACAATTCAACCTATTCACTATTTTCTAATATTCTGAATAAAACTTCAAGTCTATATTTTATTTTTTTCTATTTTCTAACAAATGTGTTGACTTTAAAAACAGATAGGTGTAAATTGCACTTATAAGCAAAAAATTCCATCTAACTGATTCATGAGGTGATGCACAATCATGCTACAAAATGAACCAGAACAACGCGAAAGTTTGGAGAACAACCAAGCGAAACAACCAAACTCCATGCCAAAAAACTTCTTAGTTCCCTTCTTACTTCTCTGTCTAAAAGACTGGAGTCTTCATGGTTACAAACTTATTCAAATGCTAATGGATATCGGCTTTTCTTCTGTTGACCAAGGTAATGTTTATAGAACACTACGCAAATTAGAAAAAGAAAACCTTATTTCTTCTACTTGGGATACAAGCGATGGAGGGCCGGCAAAAAGAATTTATTCTTTAACTGAATATGGAGAGCAATATTTAACAACATGTGCGACTTCTTTTGAACATTATCAAAATATGTTGCGGACGTTTTTCACGTTATACACCAATGCATTCTTTCCATTTTCTACTTCTCCAGAAAAGGATGAAAAGGATTCTTCATCTTCACCTGGTGGTACAGCAGAGTAATCTGCGTTCACAATATGCAAAAAAACATTTGGGGGTCAAACAATGGAAACTAAACCATACGAATTAGTCGATGCATTTTGGAAAAACTGGTCTCAATCACTTTCCCTTTTTTCTTCAGCTGGGAAACAATTAGAGCAACTTACTTTAGAAACATTAAAACAACAACAAGATGCTTTGCATAAATTAACATCAGGAGTAGATGAACTAGAAAAAGAACTACAACAAATCACTGCTCAGTTCAATAACCAATATACAGATTACGTGAAACAATTAACTGGTAACTCCTTAAATGATCAAATTAACGAGTGGCAAGACAAGTGGAAAGAACTTTCTGCTCATATGCATCAGCTTACTGTTTCTCCTACAAAAACATCTTTGTCAATTCTGACACAAACAAGCGGTCAATTTGAAGAAACAACAAAACAATTTATTGAGCAACAACAATTACAACGTGAAGAGGCTCAAAAACAGTTAGAGGGTTTTTTGGAAGAGTTCAAGTCAAAACAGTTGGAACTCGCAAAAAAGTTCGAGGAAAACTCAAAAAATCTATTTACTTCCATCAAGTAAGAAAAATGTGGGAGCTAACTGCAGCACAAACAAAACTCTTTCTTCCTCCTACTACATCAAGATGGCTAACATTTTTCGATATGGAAAAGAAGGAGGACAAAATGAATCCATTTCAAGAAGCACAAACTGTTCCGGAGCTTCGTTATGATGAGATTCAAGTCGGTGATCAAGCATCCCTTACAAAAACAATTACAGATGAAGATGTTATCAATTTTGCAAAATTGACTGGAGATGTGAATCCTATTCACATTTTAGATTCTTTTGCAAAAACGACAATGTTTAAAGAACGTATTGCTCACGGTATGCTCGTTTCGAGTTTTATTTCTACTATCCTTGGAACGAAACTCCCAGGCAAAAATACGATTTATTTATCCCAAAATGTTTCATTCCGTGCCCCTGTCAAAATCGGTGATACACTTCGTGTTGTGGCAGAGGTTATTAAGAAGCGTGACGATAAAAAAATCATTACGTTGCAAACAAACATATATAATCAATCAGATGATATTGTCGTGGAAGGAACAGCGACAATACTAAAAAAAGAGTAGCAAAGTTGCTACTCTTTTTTTCTATCCAAGAACTTCTAATCGCACCGATTACTTCCGCGTATGAGTATGTCATTTCCACATAAAATAACGTTACCAGTTTAGATAAGAACTTAGCTGAACTGGACTACTCATAAGGATGTGTATCAACATGGTAAAAACAAACAAATTATTAGTTCCAGGTGCAGAACAAGCGCTTGAACAATTTAAATATGAAATTGCACAAGAATTTGGTGTAAGCTTAGGTTCTAATACAGCATCTCGTTCTAACGGTTCAGTTGGCGGTGAAGTAACAAAACGTCTTGTTGCTTTAGCTCAACAACAATTACGTGGATAATTATATAACATATGGCTTAGAGGCAGATATTATCTGCCTCTTTCTATTTTCAACATACATAATAGTGCTTTTTCACATACTAATCAAAGCAAAACGAAAGGAGCAATATGTGACATGAAACGGATTAATATTAGCATGAGCCCTCCCCGCGTTCTTACTTTATCTTTTATTGTATTATCAGTTGTCGGCACATGCTTATTAAAACTGCCAATTGCTACGACAACGTCCATTTCATGGCTCGATGCCTTATTTACAACCGTTTCCGCTTGTACTGTTACTGGGCTTGGTGTTGTGGATACTGGAAAAGTGTTTACTTTATTTGGACAATGTGTCATTTTAACGCTTATACAAGTTGGCGGGCTTGGCATTATGAGCTTTGCGGTCTTAATTGCTATTATGCTCGGAAGAAAAATCGGTCTTCAAAACCGTATTTTATTACAACAAGCATTAAATCAAACGAATATCGGCGGCGTTATCCGTCTTGCCAAAGCATTATTTTTATTCTCTTTTACAGTCGAATGTATCGCTACTTTAATTCTTTCTTTTGAATGGGTACCCAAATATGGGGTTGCCAAAGGGATCTATTATAGTTTTTTCCATTCAATCTCAGCCTTTAACAATGCTGGTTTTTCTGTGTGGAGCGATAATTTAATGTCCCATTCTCATAGCATTCTTGTCAATTTCGTCATTTCCTCTCTCATCATTTTAGGTGGAATTGGTTTTACAGTAATTGTAGACATAAAAAGAAAGAAAAACTTTAAAAACCTTACACTACATTCAAAACTTATGCTCACTTCTACTCTAATCGTCAACATTATTGCTACCCTTTTTATTTTTATATTCGAGTTCCATAACTCCCTTTCTATGAGAGGTTTTACCCCATTTGAAGAAGGAATGGCCTCTTATTTTCAAGCAATTTCAACACGAACTGCCGGGTTTAATACTGTTGATATTTCTACATTGTCAAAACCTTCCCTCCTATTAATGATGCTCCTTATGTTTATTGGTGCTGGTAGTGCTTCAACGGGTGGTGGGATTAAGTTAACAACATTTTTAATCATATTTTTTGGCGTATTTAAATTTTTACAAGAACAAGAGGATATTGTCGTATTTAAAAAATCCATTAAAGATACTCTCATTGTCAAATCATTAACCATTACTATTATTTCCATTTCATTTATCTTTTTTGCTATTTTAATTTTGAGTATTACTGAGCGAGTTCCTCTATTGATGAGTGCTTTCGAAGTATTTTCAGCATTCGGGACTGTTGGCCTCAGTATGAACTTAACACCCCACTTAACTATAATCGGAAAAGCTATTATTATCTTTATGATGTTTTTTGGGAAAATGGGGCCTTTAACATTGGCTTTTTCATTTGCTCGTAAAAAGAACCGGAAAATAAAATATCCTAATGAAGATATTTTAACAGGTTGACAACCGTATCAATTATCCATATAATGAGAATACAATAACATATCTCCAAAGGGGAGTAGCGTCCAAGAATATTTCTTGGAAACAAAGTCGTCATTACGTAGAACTTAGTTCTTCCGGCTTTGTTGGCATTTTTATTACATATGTCTAGCAAGACCTTTGCCTATTAACGGCAGAGGTCTTTTTTGTATTCATTTCCAAATTCTTCCAAAGTTAATAGGCAGGAGTATGGGGAAACTAAATAGTGGGGAAATTCTTCACTTATTTAGAACTTATAGAGATGAGAGGAGAATGTACATGGATGTATCATTATTATTGGAGTATGGTTGGGTATTACTCATCCTAATTGCACTTGAAGGGATTTTAGCGGCTGATAACGCTCTTGTTCTTGCAATTATGGTAAAACATTTACCAGAAGAAAAACGAAAGAAAGCACTATTTTACGGATTAGCGGGGGCATTTGTTTTCCGATTTGGATCGTTATTTATGATTTCGTTCTTAGTCGATGTATGGCAAGTGCAAGCAATCGGTGCCATCTACCTTATGTTTATCGCTGGTAATCACTTATTTAAAACATATGTTAAAAAGAATACAGATGAAGAAACAGAAGAAAAAGAAGCAAAGAAAAAACAAGAGAACTTCTGGTGGACTGTATTTAAAGTTGAAGTTGCTGATATCGCCTTCGCAGTTGATTCAATTTTAGCTGCGGTTGCACTAGCAATGACTTTACCAAAAACAGGATTAGGTACAATTGGTAGTCTAGATACTGGGCAATTCGTTGTTATCTTTGTAGGTGGACTTATCGGATTAATCATTATGCGATTTGCAGCAACTGCATTCGTACAAATCTTAAAACGTAAACCAGGACTTGAAACTGCAGCATTCTTAATTGTAGGTTGGGTTGGTGTGAAGCTAGCAGTTTATACATTAGCACACCCTGCATTAAATGTAATTCCACATTCATTCCCAGAATCCACTCCGTGGAAGCTTACATTCTGGATTGTATTAGTCGGAATCGCAGTTGGTGGTTGGTTCTTCTCAAAAGAAGTAGAAGTAAAAGTAGAAAAGAATTTAGACGAAAAAGCGCTGTAATTACAGCGCTTTTTCTTTTTCCTTTCTTCCTCTCAATGTCCAGAAAAAATTCCATTATACTATCTTTTGTAAACGTTTTCTTAACGTATGTATGTCCTTTTTGTGAAACATTGCACAAACTTATTGAAAGTGAGAACAATTCCATGTACTTTATTCATATAAGGAGTATTTATAGAAGATTTACTAAAGGAGCGTATTACTCATGCTAGAACAAGGACTAGATTATGTTGTCAAACTGGCTAAAAGCAAAAAGAAAATGCTAGATACAAACCCAATGCAATATTTCATTCGTGCTGCACTTGCGGGTATTTATATCGGTTTTATTATTGTACTATGTTTTAAATTAGGTAACTTTTTTCACATTGCAGATTCACCAGCAACTTATTTAGCTACTTCTATGTTTTTCGGGATTGCTCTCGTACTTATTATATATGGCGGTGCTGAATTGTTTACTGGAAACACAATGTACTTTACTGTAGCAACTTTAAGAAAAGAAACAACGATTTCTGATACACTTCGTAACTGGGTTGCTTGTTATGCAGGTAACTTAGCCGGCGCGTTATTCTTTGCCTTACTATTTTACGCAACTGGAATTTTTGAAGCAATTGATCACGGTCACTTAATGAATAAAGTCGTTGAAGGAAAGATGAACACACCTACAATGCAGTTATTCTTTAAAGCCATTTTATGTAACTGGCTCGTATGTCTTGCTTGCTTCTTACCATCTCAGGTTAAAGGCGACACGGCAAAAATAATGGTCATGATGCTACTTGTTTTCACATTCTTCTTATCTGGTTACGAACATAGTATTGCAAACTTGTCACTCTTTGCTTTATCTTTAGTTTCACCACATCCTGAGACAATTTCTTTTTCAGGTGCTATTCATAACTTAATTCCTGTTACAATCGGTAACATTATTGGCGGATCAGTATTTGTCGGTATGGTATACCACTACTTAACAAAAAAAACACCTGAAATTCAACAGGAAGAAACTGAAATCGCAGCAGCTCAACAAGAAGAGATTATTCCTTTACAAGCACATATGAAACATTAAAAACTCCAAAGTTTTACTTTGGAGTTTTTAGCTTCCCACGTATTTAACAACAAGGTGAGGATTAATTTCTCCTTCTTCCTTTCCCTTATCCATTCTCTGTTTCATCTTGTGCATACCGATGACATCATTCGTATGAAGGTGAATTTCATTTACATATAACCCCTCTGTACAAAAAGCTTCTACAAAATCCAGTCCATTTTTTGCTCCCCACCCCATATTAAAATCAAGGGAAAGAATATTCACATCATAATCCCGAACCATTTGCAAAGCACATTCTACTGTAGTTGCGGGCACATACCCGAACGGGCAACTTCTTTAATCATCCATATATACGTTCATTTTCTATTCCCTCTCTAATTTGAATATGCGGCCAATACATAACATATTGCCCCAAGACTAATAAAAGGACCAAATGGAATTGGTTTTCGTACTTCTATACGTTTTAATACGATACCCACCCCAAAGAAACAAAGACTGAAACAAGATGCTAAAAATAAAATGATAAAAACGCCTTTCACTCCTACTATAAACCCAAGTAACGAAAGTAGTTTTATATCACCTCCGCCAAGCCCTTCTGGATATATCTTTTGCATGCAATATAACAAAATGAATATAACACCACTACCAACTATACTATCTGTCCAAGTAACTAATTGTACAAAAACACTTTCAAGAATGAGTAAAACGGCAAACGAAATTAAAATACAATCAGGAATTAACATATATAAGTAATCTGTAACTGAAATAATAAGAAGTAGCGAAAAAAGGGATAAAATGATAATAAGCTCTCGTTCTATTCCAATCATATACACGGTAAGAAGAAATATACTTCCTGTTATACATTCAAATGCTACATACATAATTGGAATTTTCCTCTTACAATTCGTACAACAGCCTCTTTGTATATAAAATGAAATGATGGGGATTAGTTCTTTTGGCCTTAGCACATATTTGCAATAATAACAATGTGAACGCGGGGTAATAATAGACGCACCTAATGGAACCCTCATCGCAACTAGCATAAAAAAAGAACCAAACACCATCCCTGCTAACAGTGCATATAAATAAGTGAACATCCCTTCCTCTCCTTTCCCAAAAAACATAGCAAAAAAAGGAGAGAACTTCTACTTCATATTATCCTTTATTCTACTAAAAAGCAGGCCATTTTCTGGCCTGCTTTCCCCTCTTTTATACGATAAAATATACTGCTTTTAATGGTCCATGTACTCCGACAACAAGATTCATCTCAATGTCAGCCGAGTTACTTGGCCCTGTAATAAAGTTAATACAAGATGCCGCTGTCTCCCCATTTTCTACGCGTAAGTTCATATCCTGAACTGCTTGTGTAATACGAGGCACAAGTGTTTCACGTGGAATAATAGCAAAATATACAGTCGGTAAAAAGTGTAAAGAACGTCCTTGCCCTTTATGACTTTGTACAACAATTGTACCAGATTCAGCTAATGTATAATCACTAAATGCAATACCAATATTCGCTTTTTCAGCTAAACGCATATTTTCGTCTTTTCTCTCTGGATCCCATACGTTTACTTCAACGTCTCGCTTTGGAAGTTCTTCTTTAAATAAAGATGTTAAACCATATGCATCAAAACGCTCATCTGCTGATAATAAAATAGGTCCACCGCCGTTTTCCATGATTACTTTTTGAAGGTCTTCACCTAATCGGTCATTTGTCGTTTCTACTACAGTTGTATGAATGTTTGTACATTGCTTTTTAAACACTTCTAGTAATTCTTCTTGTGAACAATCTTTTAACGTTTCTATATTCACATTACTTTTCCATACTGGTCGCTCTACACCTTCTGTTTTACGCGCGCGCCCAAGTTCTTTTGCAATGTTATCTAGAAAGGCATCACGGTTTTGAATTAATCCTGTCATTATTTATCCCCGCCTTTCTTATGATCTTTATACCAATCACGGAATCGCTCTTTACTTGGAGCTGGGAATTCCCGAATATCCGTCCAGTTTTTAAGTGGTCCAACACCTTTTGATACACGATTACCAGATGTAAATGGACTCATTGCCGCTGGTGCCATTTTTGATCCCATTTTATATAAAGCAGCTGAAGAAGCACCCATACTAAACATTTTCATCGCTAGTTTTTCTGCAAGTGGTGCACGACCTTCTTGCTCAACAATAACTTGACGATGTTTTAATAATAAATCATGCAATGGAATTTTTACTGGACAAGCTTCTGTACATGCTCCGCATAAACTAGATGCATAAGGAAGCTCTTTGTAATCATCATATCCACCTAGAAGCGGTGTTAATACCGCACCGATTGGTCCTGAGTAAATCGATCCATATGAATGTCCACCAACGTGACGATATACAGGACATACATTAACACAAGCAGCGCAACGAATACATTGTAATACTGAACGGAATTCAGATCCAAGAATTTGAGAGCGACCATTATCAACAACAACTAAATGAAATTCTTCAGGTCCATCAACTTCCTCTTCTTGAATTGGCCCCGCTACTGTTACATAACTTGTTAATTTTTGACCTACTGCACTACGACATAGTAAACCAACTAAAACATCTAATTCTTCCATTGTCGGAACCATACGTTCCATACCCATTACCGCTATTTGTGTTTTAGGAATTGACATAACAAGATCTGCATTACCTTCATTCGTTACTAAACAAAGAGAGCCAGTATTTGCAACAGCAAAGTTACAACCAGTTACACCAATTTCTGCATCCATAAATTTCTCACGAAGTTGTTTACGAACAAACTTTGTCATTTCATACGGGTCATCAGAATTTTCATAGCCTAGCTTTTCTTTAAATACGTCGCGAATTTGCGTTCTATTTTTATGAAGTGCAGGTGCAATAATATGTGAAGGTGGATCGTTATCTACTTGCAAGATATACTCTCCTAAGTCACTCTCTAACACTTCACAGCCAATCTCTTCAAGCGCATGATTCATACTGATTTCTTCTGTTACCATCGACTTTGATTTTACTACTTTTTTCGCTTGTTTCTTTTTGGCAACGTCTTGAATATACTTTGCTGCTTCCTCTTTCGTCTTCGCAAAGTACACGTGTCCGCCTCTTTTTGATACATTTTCACTTAACTGCATTAAATAATAATCAAGATTTTCTAACGTATGTTGACGAATTTGTTCACCTAGTTCTCGCCACTCTTCCCAGTTTCCTAATTCATCTGCGGCTTTTAAGCGATTCGTATATAAACGCGTTTGTGCAGAAGAAACTGCTCCGCGCATAAACGAATCTTGAATTCCATCACCAACGCGATCATTAAATTTTTTCTCACTGATTTTCATAGACATAGCTTATGTTCCCCCTTCATGAGCGACTATTCAGTACCTCAGCAATATGCATTACTTTTACTTCTTTTCCTAAACGCTCAATACGTCCGCCAATGTTTAACAAACACCCACAATCTGCACCGATTAAATAATCTGCACCTGTTTCCATTACACTATCTACTTTTTCGTCTACCATTTGCTCAGAAATTGGAGTCATCTTAACTGAAAACGTTCCCCCAAACCCGCAACAATTTTGCACGTTTGGTAAATCTCTCACAGTTAATCCTTTTACATTTGATAATAAAATTCCTGGTGCTTCTTTTATTCCGAGCATACGTGTCATATGACATGATTTATGAATAGTAGCTATCCCTGGTAAACTTGCACCAACATCTGTAACTTTTAAAACATCTACAATAAACTGTGTAAATTCATAGGTTTTATCAGCAACTTTTCGTGCACGTTTAGCCCACTTTGGATCATCTTTGAAAACATGCGGATACTCATGAAACATTGTCGCACACGAACCAGATGGCGTAACGATATATTCTGCATCTTCGAAAGTTTCAATCATATGTTTCATCGCTTCTTTTGCTGCTTCTACATGGCCACTATTATAAGCAGGCTGGCCACAACAAACTTGTGCTTCTGGAAATTCAATTTCACAACCTAAACGCTCCAACACTTCAACTGTTGCTTTGCCGACATTTGTTTCGAACATATCGACTAAACAAGTAACAAATAAAGTAACTTTCATAACTATTACTCCCCCTTTTTACAACTTCGCCAACAAACATATGGTCATCAGATGATTGAGTAGAGAAGAAATAGGCTCAACCATGGCCTATCCTCTCCCTCTTCTAAAGAAAACGCTTACTTAATCTTTCTCTATTTTATCAGAAAATTAAATTTTTAAAAGATTAAATTACGAATTTATATCGTTTTTACCTGTGACAATATGTTCTACATTTGTTAAATGATCTAGCATTGCTTGCTGCGCTAATTCTACATCTTGTTTTAACACCGCATCATATATAACTTGATGCTCTTCTATAAGTCGTTCTGATGTCGTTTGTTCACCATATAAAATAATGCGTCTTGATTCACCAATCGTTTCAGCAATCATCTCTGAAACATGATTCATGAGTTCAAGCAAAATGCTATTATGCGAAGACTCTGCAATTCCCATATGAAATTGAAAATCGGCTTTTTCGCCAGCCTTTTCATCTCCAATGCTCTTTGCCATTTCATCTAACCAATGTTTCATATTTTGTAAATTATCTTCCGTACGTTTTGCCGCCGCTACTCGAACTGCCCCCACTTCAAGCACCTTTCGTACTTCTAATAAATTCAAAATATCTTCTTTCTTCATTAATAATCTATTGTTTAATGATTTCGTTAATGAAGAAGAATCGAAGTTCTTCACATATGTACCTTCTCCTTGTTTCATCTCAATTAAGCCCATCGCTCTTAGCGCACTTAGCGCTTCACGAACAGCAGATCTACCAACTTGAAACTGCTCAGCTAATTGATGCACAGGGAGTAGTTTGTCACCAGGTTTTAACGTACCATTTTTAATCATTGTTAAAATAGCTTCAGATACTTCTTCGTAAATTTTTTTCGGTTTAATAGATTTGTACTCCAGTTAAATCACCTCAGTATCTTCCAAACAACAATTGAAACGATTTATAAGAACTTTGCATCATAACTATTTTAGACCGAATTGATAAGAAGTACAAATGTTTTGTTCATAAAATAGTCAAATTTTCGATATTTATTACATATTAATTTATATTTTTACGTATAAAGTGAAACTTTAATCAGTAGGGGTTTTGTTCATCCCCCACTGATTATTAGCCCTCACCAATCGGGCTTTTACGGACAGCAGGGCCTCCACCTAACTTCTTTGCTTCCGTTGAATTTTGAGGTGAAGGTCTTACTGTCCGGCAAATAGCGGGATAAATATTTTCTTCAATATAAAGAACATGTCCTAAAAATTAGAACATGCCCCCCTCATCCTGTACATTCAGTTTAATAATAACCGTTGTTCCCTTATCTTTTTCACTTTCAATTTTCCAATGTCCACCATGTATATGAACAATTTGTTTCACAATAGCAAGGCCTAAACCTGTTCCACCGTGTTGACGACTTCTCGCTTTATCAACTCGGTAAAAGCGTTCCCCAAGATTCTCCAAATGCTCTATATCAATGCCAATTCCTGTATCTTTTATTTTCAATTCACAGTAATCATCGATTTGCTCTAAAGTTATAACGATATTTCCGTTTTGATTTGTATACCGTATCGCATTATCTAACACATTATGAAGCACTTGTTGCATACGATCCTCATCAATCATGACAATGATCTCTGGATTTAAATTGGTTGAAATATGAAGTTCCTTTTCTATAAACTTAATCTCATACGTATCTAATACGTCTTCAATCAGCTGTGAAAAAACGATAGGTTGCTTCTTTAACGGAAAGTGCTCACCTTCTAATTGTGCTAAGTCTAACAAGTCATGAACGAGACGCTGCATACGACCTGCTTCTTTATGAATTAGCTGCGTTACTTTTTCCTGCTGCGGTCCCTTGGCAACGCCATCTAAAATAGCCTCGCTATACCCTTTTATATAACTAAGTGGTGTTCTAAGTTCATGCGAAACATTTGCTAAAAATTCCTTACGCTTTACATCTTCTGTTTCTAATGAATTGGCCATTTTATTAAATGCTTTTCCTAGTCGTCCAATCTCATCCTCTGAAGAAACTGTAATCCGCTCCGAGAAATCTCCCGTAGCCAAATGATTTGCAACCCGTTCCATTTGCGAAAGTGGCTTCGTAATTGCAATTATAATTTTTCTTCCAACCCATATAGTAATTAAAATCATAGCAATTGCTAACGGTGCTAAAATAAGACCCATATCATAGATTAAATCTTTTATACTTTTTAAAGGAATATACGAATAGACAATTCCGACTAATTTTTTATTTTCTAATACAGGGATGACAACCCCCATAATATTACGGTCAAAATGTTCTTCATATCCTATTTTTGTCACAGTTTTCCCATCTAATAGCGTTTGCCTATCTCCTTCACTTATAAGGGAATGATGATGCACATCAAAAGGCAAACATGCACTTAAATCACGCGGATTAGACACGAAAATAACGTCTGAACTAGATATTTGATCAAACGATCTTACTTTCTCTTCAAAAGTTGATATTCCTTCGTGCTTATCATATTGAGCAGCAAGATTTTTTCCTTCCATTACTAATGAACCTTTTAAATTATCAACGTATAGTTTTTCATACGAGTATAAAGATACGAAATAAAGAAAGGACACTGTTACACATACTGCACATACTACTGTAAGCCAAAGTTTTTGTACCATTGTAAACATGCGTTACACCTCGAATTTATAGCCTACACCCCAAACAGTTTGAATGTAGTTTCCACTTTCTCCAAGCTTCAAGCGCATCGTTTTCACGTGCGTATCTACTGTTCTTGTACTTCCGGCATAATCATATCCCCATACCTTTTCAAGTAATTGCTCCCGGCTAAATACTTGTCCTGTATGCTGGCAAAGAAAATATAGTAAATCAAACTCTTTTACAGTAAGAGAAATCGACTCACCATCCGCCTCGATTCTTCTACTTTTTTCATTGATAAGAATTGGTCCAAATTGAATCTCTTCTTGCTGTTCTTGCTTTGTATATCTTCTTAGCACAGCTTCCATACGGGCGACTAATTCACCAGGACTAAACGGTTTTACAATATAGTCATCTGCTCCCATACGTAAGCCGTTCACCCTATTCCACTCTTCACCTTTTGCGGTTAAAAATATAATCGGCACATCTGACGTTTTTCTAATTTCTTTACAAACTGAAAGTCCATCCATTTCTGGCATCATTATATCTAATACAACGAAATCATAATGATCCGTTTCTAGTTTTTTAAGAGCCTCTTTTCCATTCTCAGCTTCTCCCCACTCATATCCAAAGTTATCCAAATACATTCCAACAAGCTGCCTCATATCACTTTCATCATCTACAACTAGTACTCTATATTTATTCATTGTCCTTCCCTTCCCTCTCTATGAGTTGAAACGGTCCTTTTCCGACTTTAATTGTTTGTTTTATTTTCAAATTCTTCATATCCATAACGCACACTTCATCACTATCATAACTTGCTACATATCCTTCTGCTCCGCTCTCCAAAAATGCAAATGGATTTGATCCTACTTCTACAGAAGCTATTTCTTTATATGTGCTAATATCAAACTTTCTAAGTGTATTCGACCCATGACTTAATGCATATACGTACTTACTATCCTTCGTTATATTCACAGGCATAAATGGAGCATGTAAAGAACGTACCATTTCTCCATCCTGCAAAGAATATACTAACACTTTCTCATTTACTTGATTTCCATCACCATGTCCGCCAATCCATATTTCTTTCCCATCAGGACTAATCGTTGCTCCTGCTGATGCTGGTGGAATCATAAAGGATTGAACAACCTCTTTTTTCTTCGTATCAATTGTCGTTAGTTTCGTATCATAAAAGTTTAATACAGATAACCGATTATGATACTCTACCATCGTTATAGGTCCTTTGCCTGTTGAAACATTTCCTGTCTCTTTCCCATTTATCGTAAAGAACCTTACCTTTTGAACATTTTGATCGGCAGCAAATAATTGTTTTTTATCTTCTGATACGACCACATTTACAATGCCCTTTCCAGTTTTATATTTTCCCACTTGCCTTCCTTCCGTTAGTGAATATACATACATATATTCTAATTGCTTACCGTATACAAGTATTTCCTCACCATTTGGAAGCAGTGTGATTCCGGCCATTGGCTCATTTAGTTCCCATGTCGTGATTAACTTTTTATCTTTTTTATCAATAAAACTAATACTGCCTTCTTTTATATTCGTTGTTATAATAACATTTTTATCTTTAGCAATTGGTGTATACGAACTTCCTTGACACCCTACTAATAGAAATAAAAAACAGAGAAGAAAAACATACTTTCTCAAAAGATTCCCTCCATCTTCGGATGATTTCGTTATAATTGTAAAATAACAAATAAATGTGTGGAAAGTGTGAAATTTTCCTTTCTTACTCAATTTACATATATAATGTACAACAAATAGAATTTGAGGTGTGTCAATTATGCTATTTCCTGATTTAGCGAATAAAATTGTACGAGAAGTACGCAGACTAATTACAGAAAATATTATTATCATTAATATAGAAGGCGTTATTATCGCAAGTACAGATACAGAAAGAATTGGTCAATTTCATGAAGGTGCACTCCGCTGCGCCAAACAAAAGAAAACCGTCATCATTACAAAAGAAGATGAAAGGCGATTGCAAGGTGTAAAGGCTGGGATGAATCTTCCTTTATTATTTCATGATGAAGTAATTGGTGTCATTGGAATTACAGGAGAACCTGAAAATATTTCACGCTACGGCGAAATATTGCGTAAGATGACCGAATTATTAATTCATGAAAACTACTTTTTAGAGCAACTAGAACTTGAGCACCGTTCTTATGAAGCTTTCGTCTTTGATTGGCTTCAAAATACAGAGTGGTCCCCGAGTTTTCTTGATCGCGCCAAAACACTTGGCATTGATTTATATAAGAAAAAACAACTTATTTTGTTTTCTATTGGCAAAAATGACACGATGCTCCAGCGTAAAATATGGCAACACATACGTAATATTTTAACAAAAGAGCATCTATTTGTTCGTTGGGGAAATGATCGTTTTATTTTATTTACAGCAACGAGCTCCAAAGAGCAAACTTATCAATTTTTAAAACGGTTAAAACAAGACTGCGAAACTTTATTTTCTATTCCTTTATATATCGGGATTGGACAAACAGTTACCTCAAACAATATGAACATATGTTACGAACAAGCATTACGCGCTCTTTCTGTATCATTGGAAACGAAAAAAATTGTATTTAATGAAGATTTACGTTTAGAAATGTGTTTACAAGATATTTCTGCCGAAACGCGTGAACAATTTCTAGAGCGTACCATCGAAAAGTTATTATCATTTCCTGAGCTTATGCATACTTTGCGCTTATTTATCGATTATAACCAATCTTATAAACAGACGGCTAAACAATTACATATACACATTAACACATTACATTACAGGCTAAAAAAGATTGAAGAACATACAGGACTTGATCCAAAACAATTCAAAGACTTAAACGTTTTATACTTCGCACTCCTCCTATTAGATGATCATACAAAAAAGAACGATAAAACAGATTAATCTTTAGATGATTATACATAGAAAGAATCCCTCGACTTTTTTATCATTATAATGAAAGCACTGTTACCACGTTGTTTATTATAACTAAACACGTTAACAGTTTGAGGGGGATTTCCAATGTTAGAAAAACAAATTATTCATTCATTCGTATCTATTGTTGGCGAAGATAATGTAGATACATCCAATATGGGGCGTTTAACTTATAGTTATGATGCCACTCCAAACTTCCAAGCAATGCCTGATGCAGTCATTGCTCCTCGTAATACAAATGAAGTAGCTGAAGTGTTAAAAGTATGTAACACTCACAAAATTCCTGTGTATGTGCGCGGGTCTGGAACAAATCTTTGCGCAGGAACATGTCCACTTGAAGGCGGTATCGTCCTTATTTTCCGCCATATGAACAATATTTTAGAAATTGATGAAGAAAACTTAACAATTACTGTACAAGCTGGTGTCATTACACTTGATATTATTAAAGCGGTAGAAGAAAAAGGTTTATTTTATCCACCAGATCCAAGCTCGATGAAAATTTCTACAATCGGCGGCAATATTAATGAAAACTCAGGTGGATTACGCGGTTTGAAATATGGCGTAACACGTGATTATGTAATGGGGCTTGAACTTGTCTTACCAAATGGCGATATTATTCGCACTGGTGGTAAATTAGCAAAAGATGTAGCTGGTTACGATTTAACTCGTTTATTTATCGGTTCTGAAGGAACACTTGGCGTGGTAACAGAAGCTATATTAAAACTTGTTCCTATGCCTGAAACAAAGAAAACAATGCTTGCATTATATGAAGATATTAATGAAGCTGCACGTGCTGTTTCTTCTATTATTGCAAATAAAATTATTCCAGCAACCCTTGAGTTTTTAGACCAACCGACAATTGAAGTTGTAGAAGAGTTTGCACAAATCGGTTTACCAACTGACGTAAAAGCAATTTTATTAATCGAACAAGACGGCCCGCCCGAAGTAGTCAATCGAGATATTGAAAACATGGCTAACGTTTGCCGCTCTATGAATGCAGTTGATGTTCGCATTGCAAAAGATGAAACAGAAGCAGATGCGCTTCGTACTGCTCGCCGTAGTGCTCTATCAGCGCTCGCACGATTAAAACCTACTACAATATTAGAAGATGCGACTGTACCACGTTCACAAATCGCTCCAATGGTTGAAGCTATTAATGCCATTGCAAAAAAATATAATATTCCTATTTGTACGTTTGGACACGCTGGTGATGGTAACTTACATCCAACTTGTATGACAGATGCTCGTAATGCAGAAGAAATGCACCGAGCTGAACAAGCTTTTGCTGAAATATTTGCGAAAGCAATTGAACTTGGTGGCACAATTACTGGTGAACATGGTGTTGGTGCAATGAAAGCTCCATATTTAGAAATGAAATTAGGTAAAGAAGGTATTGCAGCTATGCAAGGAATAAAGCAAGCTTTCGATCCAAACAACATTATGAACCCTGGAAAAATGTTCGCGAAAGACACTCGAAAAAGAGTGGTGGTTGAGCGATGACCACATTAAATAAAGAAAATATTCAAAAAGAATTTAAAGAACGATTAAGTGAAGATGAGCTACTTAACTGTATGCGATGCGGTTTTTGTTTACCTACTTGTCCTACCTACATTCAATCCGGATATAAAGAGTCACATTCACCGCGCGGACGTATCGCATTAATGAAAGCAGTCGTTGATGGTTTAATCGAACCAGATGAAGATGTTGAAAATACATTAAACGTTTGTCTTGGTTGCCGTGCTTGTGAGCCTGTTTGTCCATCTGGTGTAAATTATGGACATTTATTAGAAGAGGCTCGAGATATTATTAATCAAAATAAAAAATTCTCAATGCCAGTGAAAGCTGTTCGAAAAGTCGTTTTTGAAGGATTATTCCCCCATCAAAATCGAATGCGAACATTAACCGGACTAATTGGATTTTATCAACGTTCTGGTTTACAAACGCTAACACATAAAACAGGTATTATGAAGTTATTCCCTGAAACACTTGCAACGATGGATCTCGTTTTACCAAAAGTCCCTAAAATGAAAGCCATGAAAGATCGTCCTTCATTTTTACCTGCAGAAAGTACAAAGAAAAAACAAGTTGCATTCTTCACAGGCTGTTTAATGGATACGATGTTTTTAGAAACAAATAACGCAACGATGAAACTTCTTCAATTAGCTGGTTGTGATATCGTTATTCCGAAAACACAAAGTTGCTGCGGTGCATTGCATGGACATGCTGGTGAAAAGAGTGGCGCAAAAGAATTAGCAAAGCGAAATATAAAAGCATTCGAAGATTTAAATATCGACTATATTATTACGAATGCAGGTGGTTGCGGGGCTTATCTCGTAGACTATGATTATCTTTTAAAGGATGATCCGGATTGGGCTGAACGTGCTAAGCAGTTTGTTTCTAAAATTAAAGATATTACTGCTATACTAGTAGAACTAGACTTCCATAAGCGAACTGACTTACGACTCACACCGCAAGTTATTACGTATCAAGACTCTTGTCATTTACGCAATGTTATGCGCACATCTTCTGAACCTCGTATGTTACTAGAGGCTATCCAAGGTGCAACATATCGAGAAATGAAAGATGCCGACCGCTGCTGTGGCTCTGCTGGTATTTACAATATTGTTCATTCAGAGTTATCAATGGAATTTCTAGATTACAAAATGGACCGTGTGCATGAAACAGACGCAGCAACCATTGTTACTGCAAATCCAGGTTGTTTATTACAAATGAAATTGGGCATTGAGCGAGAAGGGCTTTCTCATAAAATGAGAGGAATTCACATTGTGGATTTATTATTAGAAGCAATTGAAACTAACTCGTAATAACTCGTAACATACGTAATAATAGGAAAACGGCTATCTCCTTCGTCTATGTAAAGAGATAGCCGCTTTTTTGTCTGCTACAACATTAAAAATATGTTACTTTATTATAAAAAAGAACAACAGAAACATTACAGTTTTGTAAAAATCAATCCATTATATTCCTCAAAAAATCGCTCAAACCATTGATACAATAGGATTCTTCATTTTCTATTTAGGTAACTTTATCCAAAAACCCCCTCTTAAAACCAAGTATAAAAACACTATAAATTCCTTTTATACTCTATATTTCTCTTATTTTTGCTCCCTTCTTCTCTTAGGATAAATTAGGTAATTTTAAAGTCTATGAATTTTTTTCCATCTTTTTTCTCGCAAATTATATGCTACGATGAATTTGTCAGTCAGACAGGCTGTCAAAAACAAATCGTGTGAAAACAAATTAAAACTTTATATAGGGGGACACACATCATGAAAAAGCGTGTTTTATTATCTGTAGCTGCTGCAACAGCTCTTACTTTAGGAGTATCTTCTCTAGATGCACAAGCTGCAACAGTACAACCATCTAACGTAAAGGTTCAAAATATTCAGCATTCAAAAGTGATGATGAAGCAAATGAGCCAACAAGAACTACAAGCATTCTTACAATCTATGGGAGTTGAATCATTAGCACAATGGCAACAAGGAAACTTCCAACCAAATTGCTTCATTCCTGGTCAACAACCTACTGAAAATGTTGTAACTGAGCAACCAACAGCTAAGCCAGAAACTCAAAAGCCTGCTGAGCAAAAACCTGCCGAGCAAAAGCCTGCTGAAGAAGTTCAAAAACCAGAAGCTCAAAAGCCTGCTGAAAACAACAATACGCAAAAACCTGCTGAACAAAAACCAGCTGAGCAAAAGCCTGCTGAAGAAGCAAAATCTTTAAGCGAGTTCGAACAACGTGTTGTTGAATTAACAAACGCTGAGCGTGCAAAACAAGGTTTACCAGCACTAAAAATCGATACTGAATTAAGCAAAGTAGCACGTATTAAGTCTGAAGACATGCAAAAAAACAACTACTTTGATCATAACAGCCCTACATACGGGTCTCCGTTTGACATGATGAAGAAATTTGGTATTTCTTATACATCTGCAGGTGAAAACATCGCTCAAGGCCAACGTACACCTGAAGAAGTGGTACAAGCTTGGATGAACAGCGCTGGACACCGTGCAAACATCTTAAATAACGGCTTCACTCACATCGGTGTTGGTTATGTAGAAAGCGGCAACTACTGGACACAACAATTTATTACAAAGTAAATAGATTAAAAGAGTCTTCTCATAATGAGAAGACTCTTTTTTAAGTTTCATAACTTTCTATTATGTATGAATAGAAAATATATAACATAAATAGCATAGATCCACAGCTTATTACACTAAGCAATACATAAAATCCCCACTCTAAGTTCAAAAACAATGAAAACAATATGCCACATGCCATCACTTGAAAAATCCGTCTACTTACTAAACGAATTTTTTGTAATTTAATTGGGTCTTTTTCTTTGCCTTTTATTTTCTTAAATTCTTTACTCAGCATAAAAAGAAACATACTAATCCCAATCGTTAATCCTGTTTGAAAGGATATCAAATCCTCAAAATTAATAAAGAGGATAAGCATATGAATAAACAACATAAATAACGTGATTTTCTTTATAAATCCGTCTATAATACCATGCTCTCTTTCATTAAACTTAAATATATTATGTGAAATAATATACAAAAATCCATATGAAAAAATAATAAAACAAGGAATAAATGCTACAACAACTTGTTTACTCATAAACTCGTTTGGCTCACCATTTACATTCCAATGTACTGCCATACGAGTTGGTAAATAGGGATAGAGACATAGAGTAACTAAAAGACAAGCGAAAAATATTCCAAGTACATACTTATATTTGATCAAGTGATTCTCACCTCTCTTTTCTCTTAACGGCTTCGCTCCTTTTAGAGAAATCCCTGCAAAAATCTACTTTTTTCAAATTAAAACTTATACTTTACGCATTTTCTTTTTGAAATTCTCTTATTTTATTATCTAACTTTGTAGGAAACGGCACATCAACTTTAATCGCTTCTTTCGTAATTGGATGCAAGAAATTTATCTTCATCGCATGCAATGCTTGACTGGACATATATTTTGTTTGTCCACCATATAATACATCCCCAACTAGTGGATTACCATTATGGCTCATATGAACACGAATTTGATGCGTTCTACCCGTTTCTAATTGTAACGTTACGAAAGTCGTGTTTTGCTTCTTAAAATACTTTTCTACTTTATAATATGTGATAGCTTGGTCACCTTTTGGAGAAATACGACGCCTTGTAGCATGATGGCGATCCCTTCCAATAGCAGCATCAATCGTTCCTTGTTTCTTCTTTACTGTCCCTTCAACGAGCGCTGCGTACGTCCTTTTAATTTTTCGTTCCATTAATAAACGATCCATAATTGCACCAGCAATTCTATGCTTAGCAAATACGACACCACCTGTCGTATCTTTATCTAAACGATGAATATGACGCACCTTCGTCTCTAAACCTTGCATTTGAAAATGAAAAGCAACAAGATTTGCAAGCGTCCCGGTTCCACCTTTTTCAGCAGGATGTGTGTCCATTTTCTCTGGTTTATTTACGATGAGTACGTGATCATCTTCGTATACTACATGCAATTCACCATATTCTGGATCCACACCGTACTCTTCCTCCGCAAACATATGAACTTGTAACTTATCGTTCTCTTTTAAAAGCTCATTCCATCTTCTTTGTTCTCCGTTAACCGTAACACCTTTTTCCATACGAAGCTGATGTAATAGCTTTTTCGGTATTTCCCATTCTACTTTTAATACCGATTCAATACTTATACCATTCCATTTAGTTGGAACGGTAATTTCACACCATTCGCCCTTTTTCTTTGTTTCCATACTGTTTATCACCTTATTTCTATTGATTCTCTCATTGTAACGGAAAACACACTTTGGTGCACCGTCAAAAATAGAGGACAGTCTTATAATAGACTGCCCCTCAAGCTCTAAGTCTTTTCATTTCTAACAATACTTCTTCAGCTTTTTGTTCATACGATAAATCTTTAAAGAAATCCGCCAACCTTTTATAGTCATTGTAAGCATCTAATAAATCGTCCATCCTTTCTATTTTCATCACTTGTTGTTTTTGTTTCATTTTTACTGGATAACGATAACCTGATACTTCTTGTATTTTGTAATACTCATCCTCTACTTGAACGACCTTTACAAGTTCTTCCTCCTCTGCATCCATCGTATACCCGTCAAATTCTCTAAGTAGTTCATAAATGATATGAGTCCATTCATCTTTTGGATAAAATCCCTTTTCTAACCGATAACCGACAATGCGATACATATGCCCATCGTTTTCTGCAAACTGTACTGTATCATTTAACTTAAACTTAAAATAACGAAACATTGCCTTCACCTACTTGTATGTAATGTTCTTATCACATACTATTTGCAAAATGTAGGTCTTGCTATTCATAAAAAAATGCTCATCAATATGATGAGCATTTTTTTACGATGATTTTTCTCGTTTTTTTCGAAATGGTAACCACCAATTCCAGTCTCCAAATAACTTCATTAAGCTTGGAACGAGCATAAGACGAATAATTGTTGCATCAAGAAATATTGCTAATGCCACGCCAAGCCCCATCTGCTTTACTGGTAAAATATCAGTAAATGCGAATGCACCCGTTACAACAATCATAATTAATGCAGCTGATGTAATGATTCTACTTGTTGAAACGAGCCCTTCTAACGTTGCTTGATCGTTATCTCCTGTTTCTTCATAGAGCTCGTGAATACGTGAAATAAGAAATACTTCATAATCCATACTAAGCCCAAATACGAGGCCAAAAATGAAGATTGGTAAGACAAACAGAACCGGACTCGCTTCTAAACCGAAATGACCACCTTCAAATAACCAAACAACAATTCCAATGGTTGCACTCAAACTAAGTATATTCATAATAATTGCCTTAATTGGAATGAGTATAGATCGGAATGCAAATAATAATATAACAAAGGTCGATCCAAATATAACAGACATACCAATTACAACTTTATCTTTAATTTCATCTTCTAATTCTTGTTGAAACGTCGTCATTCCGCCTAGATAATACGTAACATTTGTTTCTTTATAGTTCTTTTTAAAGTCACGCACCCACTGTTTTGCAGTCTCTGTACGTGGTTTTGTTTTCAAAAAAGCTTCTATCTTCGTCTTATTCCCTTTTGTGTATGCTTCAAATACAGGAGTTAGTTTTGCTACTTCTGGCGACTGCAATATTCCAGCAACTTGATCTGCTTTCATTCCAGTTAACCCGTCGTATAAACTTCTTACTTCATGTACTTTTTTATCATCTTTTAACTTTTGAACGACTTCTTCTATCTTTTGTAGACTTTCTTTTTCTTTCATATCTTTTTTCGTCTCTACAACTAACGTAACATCAGCGTGTGTTTTGACAGTTTTATTAAATGCTTCTTCATACTTTTCATATGCAATCCTTGTATCACTCTTTTCAGGTAAAGCTTCAACACTAGGGAACTGCAAATTAGCTGTACGTAACGGTAATAAGCAAATAACAATAAATGTTGTAACAACAACAATCATTGCAATTGGATGTTTCATCACAAATTGTGCAAATTTACGCCATGCTTTTGCCGGCGTATGTGCTACTTGATTCTTTTTTAATATTTTTTTACCGATTAACGATAATAACGCTGGAAGAAGTGTGAGTGAGAATAAAATACTCATAATCACAACAATCATTCCGCTAATTGCGACAGATTGAATATAATCTATCTTAAAGAAAAACAAACCGGATAACCCAACAAATACGCATAATCCTGAAAATACAATTGCACGTCCTGCCGTCTGATATGTAATTGCTATCGCTTCTTTTACCGTTCGTTTAGCAACTTCCTCTCGAAAACGGTTCACAAATAATAGCGCAAAATCAATAGATAGTGCAAGTCCAATCATCGGTGCAACGTTTAACACGAAAATAGATAGTTCTTTATCCACACCGATGAAATACAATATACCCATCGTGCTAATAACACTAAGCGCTCCATTCAAAATCGGTAAAATTGATGCCAAAAGGCTACCAAACGAAAATAGTAATACAAGAAACGCAATTGGTAATCCAATCATTTCTGCTACTTTTAAATCATTTTGCGTTCTTTCATTAATCTCTTGATTAATTTTCGGAAATCCTGTAGGTGTTACTTTTAATGCTACATTACTTTCTTTCTCAATCTCATTAGCAAATTGTAATGTCTTTTCCATTCTTTCTTTATTTGTTTTCCCGGAAAATAAAATTGTTGCATAACCGATGTCATCTTGTAGCATTTCTTTATTTTGGATTGGGTGATGGAAAGATTCATAGTTCTCTTTCTCTTGAACATTCTTTACAATTTCATCTATTCGCTTTTTAAATTCCTCATGCGAAGCATCTTTATTTTTCTCAAAAACGAGCAGAAGCGTATCTTGAGACTTCTTAAAATCTTTATCTAAAATTTCTTTTGTTTTTTGATAGTCTCCTTCCGTTTGGAAACCGTCACCACCTAATACTCCCGGTAGCTTTGGAGCAAAAATCCCAAGTGCGATTGCAAGCAACAGTAACGCTACAATTACTGTATAACGAAATTGATACAAAAAAGCTCCTAACTTCCCCCACTTATCAACTTTATGAACATTTGTCTTCACACATTTTCACCTACTTTAAATAATTCAATTGTCACTTATACTGTATCATATCTTTATACAAACAAAAAACGCCTAGGAACACTATAATGATAGTTTTTCCAGGCGTTTTTTCTATCTCTCTTTATTAAGCCCCAATCTCTCAGTAAGTAAACGATGATAGTAAATAGCGATAACTAACAAAATACCACCTACGCAGTAACCAGCTAAAATATCAGTTGGGTAATGTACATCTAAAATGACTCTACTTAATCCAATCGATAGGATTACTATACCCATCAAAATCGTTATGACACATTTCCCAGCTATGCTTTTCAAATTAGCAGCAATGATATAAGCAAGAAATCCAAATGTCATAATCGATAGCATTGCATGTCCACTAGGAAAACTATATCCAAGTGCATCTAACGCTTCATTTAATGACGGACGTTCTCTCTTTACAATCTCTTTTATCCCTTTATTCACAAGATGGGTTATTAAAATTCCCATTGGATACACAATCATCGCAGCATAATAACGCTTCTTCCAAAAAACAAGCAAACTTATAACGAGCGTAGCAGCTATCCCAATTGCTGACCCCAATTTTGTAAAGTACGAGAAAAATGTAAGGGAACTTTCCGTTTGTAGCCCTTTTACTAATCCGCGGACATATGTATCCATTACTGTAACGCCACCTGCATGTACGCGCCAAGCAACAATACTAAATACAGCAAATAATAAACCGATACATATTACCTCATACTGATGTAACTTCTTCTTCAAACGATTTCCTCCTACTATGAAAAAATGCGATTTCTACTTTAGAAACCGCATTTTCTTACTTATTTACCTTTTGTTTTTAGCTCTGTCCAGTAACGATCATAGTCTTTTAACTTATCGTCTACATCAACAAGCCATTCTGTACGATCTAACTCTTCTTTCGTTAAGAAAATCATGTGATTATCACGGTATTCTTTACTATGAAGAGGATGAGCTTTTTCATTTGGATTACTGTAACCTATTGACTCGTAGTTTTTCACACTTACTTTTTCATCAAGTAAGTAGTTCATAAACTTCTCAGCAAGCTCTTTATGTTTTGCACCTTTTGGAATTGCTAACGTATCAGCCCAAATTGTGCCGCCTTCTTTTGGTACAACGTATTCTACATCTTTATTATCTTTTGCGATAAATGCTGCATCTCCAGACCAAACTGTTCCGATCCAAGCATCTTCTGTAATGAATTTTTGTTTAATGTTATCTGTATCAAATGCTAATAAGTTTGGAAGCAGCTTCTTTAAATCATCTGCTGCTGTCTTTAACTCTGCATCTTCTTTTGTACTGTTTGAGAACCCGTGCTTCTTAAGACCCACTCCTAATACTTCACGAGAATCGTTTAATAACGTTACATGTCCTTTATATTTCTCATTCCATAAGTCAGCCCAGCTTGTAGGTGCTTCTTTCACATACTTTTTATTGTATGCAATCCCTGTTACACCCCAAGTGTACACTAAAGAATATTTATTATCTGGATCAAACGCAGGTGTTTTGAAATTAGAAACCATGTTTTCGATATTTGGGATATTCTTTTTATCTAACGGCGCTAATAAATCCATTTTTGCCATTGTTTTAACCATGTAATCAGATGGTTGAATTAAATCATACTTTGCGCCACCAGCTTGTAATTTCGCAAGCATTTCTTCGTTACTTGCGTACTTATCATAGTTAATTTTCACATTATACTTCTTTTCAAAATCTCTTAGCACTTGCTCATCAAAATTGTCAGCCCAGCTATAAATATTTAATTCTTCTTTCTTTTCACCACAACCAGCAAGCACACCAGCAACAAGGCTAAAGCTAATTGCTGCGCCAGCTATTCTTTTCATTAATTTCATCGGTTTATTACCCCCTCGTACTTTCTATATCGTTCGTATTATAAAGGAAGGTGTCCTCCAGAGTTTTCTTCACCATCTGCACCTTTGTTACGGAAGATTTCAGATAGAACCATTAATCCTACGATAGCAACAATTAAAATTGTAGAAAGAGCATTAATTTCTGGTGATACTCCGCGCTTAACCATACTGTAAATGTATAATGGCAATGTTGTTGATCCTGGTCCTGATACGAAGAAACTAATTACAAAATCATCAATTGATAATGTGAATGTTAATAATGCTGCTGAAATAACTCCCGGTGCAATTGCTGGGAACGTTACAAAACGAAACGTTTGCCAAGGCGTTGCTCCTAAATCATTTGCAGCTTCTTCTAAGTCACGTCCCATACTTGAAAGACGCGCAGCTAAAATAACAACAACAAACGAAATACTAAATGTAATATGTGCAATAATAATCGTTGTTTGTCCAAGTTCCATTCCTAGCTGACTGAAAAGAATTAGTAAAGATAATCCCATTAAAATATCAGGAATTAAAATTGGTAAATATACAAGGCCATTAATAGCCCCTTCGAAACGATATTTATAACGATGTAAAGCAATCGCAAAGAATACACCAAGTACCGTTGTCACAATCGTTGTTATAACTGCAATCGTAATACTATTTACAAATGCATCAATAACATCTTGTTTTTGAAATAAATCTGTATACCAATGGAATGTAAAACCTTCCCACTCCGCATTAATGCGAGAGTCGTTGAAAGAATAGACCATTAAAACCATCATTGGAAAATACAAGAATAACAAAATTAACCAAGAATAAGAAACTAAAAACTTCTTCATCTTTGCCTATTCCCCTCCGTTCTCATTATATTTATATACTTTCGTTGCACGATAATATAAGTAAATTAACAGAACAGAGAATAGAACAACGATAATCGATAACGCAGATCCAAACGGCCAGTCACGTGCACCTAAGAATTGGTTTTGAATAACGTTTCCGATTAATGCTACTTTCGATCCGCCCATCACGTCTGATACAACAAACATTCCGATAGAAGAAACGAATACTAAAATAGAACCAGTCGCAATTCCTGACATTGTCATCGGCACTGTTATATTCCAAAATGCCTTTATTGGTGTTGCTCCTAAATCATAAGCCGCTTCTAGCTTACGCTTATCCAGCTGCTCAATTGCTGCATACACTGGTAAAATCATAAATGGTAATAAAGAATAGACCATTCCGAGTATTACAGAAGGCGTATTATATAATAAATTTAACGGTTCACTAATAATGCCGAGTTTTAATAACAACGTATTCACAAGACCTTGTGAACGTAAAATAACAATCCATGCGTATGAACGAACAAGAAAGTTAATCCAAAACGGGATCGTTGCCAATAATAAAAGAATAGAACGATATTTGCGGTCAACAATTGTAATTGTATACGCAAATGGATAACCAATTAATAAACATATTACTGTAGTAATAACTGCAATCTTAACAGTTTCCCATAACGTTCCTAAGTACAATGGATCAAACACACGGGATATATTCTCTAGCGTAAATTGCATTTCTACTGTCCCGTAAGCTCCGCGCTGCATGAAGGCAAATCCTAATACGAATACGAGCGGGATTAGGAAGAAAATTAACAGCCACGCGACTGTAGGTAGTGCGAGTAATTTCCCTTTTTTCAATTTAAGGTCACCTCGTCCTCTTGCTCCCAGCCTACATATACATTATCTCCAATGCTCCACTGCGCTGCCTCTTCAGCAGTTTGATATGCCATTAGTAATTCTGATGTTTTCTCATCACGTACATAAAGCTTCTCCATATTTCCGACAAACTCGATATCTTCAATATGTCCAAGATGGTATTCTTTTAAAATTGGTTCTTCAACCGAACGTACTTTCACATTTTCAGGGCGAATTGCTACATAGCCTTCCCCATTTTTCACAATATTATTTTCACCGATGAATGTCGCAACGAACAATGTTTTCGGCTTATTATAAATTTCTTTCGGCGTTCCAATTTGTTCGATATGTCCTTTATTCATAACGACGATACGATCGCTCATGCTCATTGCTTCTTCTTGATCGTGCGTTACGTATATAAACGTAATTCCTAAATTACGTTGTAAGTTTTTCAATTCACGTTGCAAGTCTTTTCGTAACTTAAAGTCAAGCGCTCCAAGTGGCTCATCTAATAGTAATACACGCGGATTATTTACAATCGCTCTTGCAATTGCAACACGCTGCTGTTGTCCACCAGAAAGCTTAGCAGGTTTACGATTACGGAACTCAAGTAACTGCGTTAAACGCATTGCCTCTTCAGCACGCTCTTTCTGCTCTGCTGCTGATACTTTCTGCATTTTCATACCAAAACAAATATTCTTCTCTACTGTCATATGTGGGAATAGTGCGTAATGTTGGAACACTAGGTTCATATGACGCTTATATGGTGGCAAATCGTTAATTCTTTCATCATCTAATAAAAGATTCCCTTTAGTTGGAGTTTCAAATCCTGCGATCATACGAAGTAAAGTCGTTTTCCCGCAGCCACTCGGCCCTAAAATTGTTAAAAACTCTCCCTCTTTAATATCTAAAGAAAGAGGTGGGATAATCACTTGATTTCCAAAATGTTTTTCAACTGCTTCAACTTTAATAATCTTTTTCATTTTCCCGTCCTATCTACCTTAAATTTTAAATTTTTATATTCATGAATAAATATTTATGTTCTATAGACTATTTTTTGTTTCGATCCAAACAAAAATGGTTATTTAGCAAGCGTTCGTTTCTATTCTTTATGTAGTATGTTTGATTCATTTTCGCATGATACATAACGTCGAACAGAAAAACCCCTTCCATCGCGAAGGGGCTATTATCATACGGCTACGCCTACTGATAAACACCATCATCATTTTAACAACTTTCGTATGAATTTTAAAGCACTTTTTGTAGAAGAGTAACGAATTTTCATGTCGAATGCTGTAGATTGGGCTAAAATGCTTTTATAATGTGAAAAAGTCCGAAAACTTTCTTCCCCATGATAACCCCCTAATCCACTACTTCCAACACCCCCAAAAGGTAAATATGGCGTGGCAAGATGGTAGACAACATCATTAATACAGCCTCCACCATATGAAATATTACTCGTCACTTTCTTTTGTACTTCTTTATCTTCCGAAAATACATATAACGCTAACGGCTTCGGATGTTGCTGGATTGTGCCAATTACATCTTCTATATTGTCGTACTCTATGATTGGTAAAATCGGACCAAAAATTTCATCTTCCATAACAGCATCTTGCCATGTAATATCCGCTAGCACTGTCGGTTCAATATGTAATGTATCTTTCTTATAGTTTCCACCAATTACGACTTGACCATCTTGTAAAAATCCACATAATCGTTCAAAATGACGCTCACTTACAATACGCACGTAATTTTCATTTTGCAAAGGTTCTTTACTATACTGCTCTGTGATTTCATGTCGCAGTGCCTCAACTAGCTGTTCTTTCACGGAAGAATGCACGTACATATAATCAGGCGCTACACATGTCTGCCCTGCATTTAAAAACTTACCCCAAACAATTCTTCTTGCTGTCATCTCTATCTTTGCATCTTTATGTACAATACAAGGACTTTTCCCGCCAAGTTCTAACGTAAGCGGCGTCAACTGTTTCGCTGCTGCTTCCATTACAACTTTTCCAACGCCAACACTACCAGTAAAGAAAATATAATCAATTGGTTCCCTCAGCAAAGATGTACTCTCTTCAACGCCACCTTCTACTACCGCTACAAGCTCTTCTGGGAATAATTCACCTAACATTCTCTTAAGCACTTTTGAAACGCTTGGCGTTAACTCTGATGGCTTTAAAACGATTGTATTTCCAGCTGCAAGTGCTCCTACAAGTGGTGCAATTGCTAATTGAAAAGGATAGTTCCACGGTGCAATAATAAGCGTCACACCATACGGCTCTGGCACTACTTTTCCTTTTGATCCAAAATGAGTGAGTGCTGTTCGAACTCGCTTCGGTTTACTCCACGATGACATATGTTTCAATTGAAAGGAAATTTCTTTTAATACATATCCAACTTCCGTTGTAAACGACTCGTGAACTGACTTATTTAAATCTAATTTCAATGCCTGAAATATTTCTTCTTCAAAACGCTGAATGCCTTCATAAAGCTTCTTCAAATTATTCTTTCTCATTTCGATGCTTCTCGTATGCCCTTTTAAAAAATATTCCTTTTGCCTACTTACAATAGAGGTAATACTCATTCACTCACCTTCTCCCACTATTTTTATCCAATTCTTTCATTATTTATATAGACTTCATATATAACAAATTTCTATTCTTAAAGTTACATTATATATGACTTTTTCAGCTATATAAAATTCATTGCTCACAAAAAAACTACCGAAAGAAAATCTCTCGGTAGTTTCACAGTATTAACGATATAAACGAACAGCACCTGCAGAATTATCATCAGCTTGTCCTACTACTTCAAACTTCAGACCAAGCTTCGGTAAAATACGTCCTGCATCTGGAATCTGTTGATTAATATACGTTTTCGAATCATCAAATTTCGGTACACCCGCTAAGCCATCATACGTATACGTTCCACGCGTTGGAGATACAACTTTCCAAGCTGGCGTTTTATCGAATGAGAATGCAGCATCAGCGATTTGGAATCGTGTACTACTTTCAATTGTCGGTTTACCATTTAAAGTCCCTACAATTGCTTCTGGATGAGAATCAACTACACCAAGGAAACCATGTCCTGGATGTAAACCAACCCAGTTATCTGCGTAAGCTGAGTCTGCATACCATACAACCATACCTGAGTTATATTCTGGACCGCGAGCAAATTTCAATGCGCTATCTGATCCAGTATGGTTTCTCCACTCTACGTAGTAATTATGTTTTTTCTTCTCTGTTCCGCTAGATACAACGAAACCATCTAATTTTAATTGTGGTGTACCTTCTGCATCATCAGAGAATACTACTTTACCATCCACTGTTAATGAAGCATTATCAAGTAGGAAACCATTTAATGCTAAACCACCATCCGTAATGTACTCAAACGTTAATTTTACTTTTTTACCTTTGAATTGACTTAAATCATATGATTTGTCAATCCATTTTCCATTTGTCGAATCTGCATTTCCATTATTTGCTTTCTCGCCAAGTCTTTCAATTAACGTTTTTTGACCATCTTCTGTTACAGCATGTACTTCAAGGAAATCATACTCTGCTTCGATTTCATATAACGATTTGAAATCAAATTTCGCATTCGTTGCATTCGTTAAATCGAACAGTGGTGTTTCTAACGTTGTATGAAGATTGTCACCTTTTGTACTGTAGTAATACTGTTTACCAAATGCTGGTGCAATTGTTTTTACATCTTTATCTGGTAAGTTAACACGAATCATACCTGGACGGTTAGATTTCGTAACACTTTGATCTAAATATGTTGCTAGACCGATACCTTTATTTAATTTCTCGTAATCTACTTCTACGATATTTGCCCAGTTACCACCGATTGTTTTTTGGAAAAACTCTTTATTTTGTGGTGAAAAACTCGTCGGTGTTGTTCCAGCGATTTTACCCGCCCAGCTGCCGCCACTCATAACAGACCAAGCTTGAATTGGCTCACCATGACCCGTATAGTCTGTATCATACTCATCTGGAAGACCTAAATCATGACCATATTCATGCGCGAATACACCAACTGCGCCATCTTCTGGTTCAATTGTGTAGTCGAATGCTGCCATCTTTCCGCCCCAATATGGAACTTTCGCTTGTGTACCTTCAATTGCGAATGGTTTTGGTCCAACTGTCCAGCGATGTGACCAAATTGCATCATCACCTAATTTACCACCGCCAGCTTCTTGTCCAACACCCGCATGAATAATCATTAAATGATCGATTAAACCGTCAGGTTGATTTTGATTTCCATCACCATTTACATCGTATTGATCGAACTGATCAAACTGTGATAAATCAAGACCGCTATCTACAGCTGCCTTTAATGCATCTTTTACTAGATCACGTGGTCCTTTTGGTCCTTTATTATCATGACCTGTAGCAGCATCTGCACCGTAATCAGCAGCTTTACCAGGAACTGTTAACCATTTTGTAACTGTTCCATCCACTGTGTAACTACCACCGGATTGCTCTTCGTAATATTGTTTAAACGTTTCGATTTTGCTACCATCCTCTAATGCGAATGGCTCATTACCAAATAACATTTTTTCATAATGTTCTTTGTTAAAATCGTCAGTATACATATAACCAGGTTCTTTATCAATATTGTTATGTTTAAAGTCAGCGTACTCTACAAGTAAAACGAGTACTTTATCTTTACGAACTTCACCGTTATATTCTTTTCCCTTTGCTGGAGAAGTTGGTACTTTACCATTTAGACCACCCTTAACTGGGCCTGTCGCTGCAGGTGTCCCTGTTGCTGGCTGATTTAGTTTTTCTTTCGTGTCTGCTTTCGCATCTTTCACTTTCTTTAAAAAGTCAGATGCTTCTTTCGTAAGTTGATCCCCATTTGTTGCTTCTTTCCCAGGATTTTCACCCTTTTTGTTCTCTACATACTTTTCAACAGCTTTCTTTGTTTCTTTCTCTGAAGCTGAAGAATCAATTACCCCACGTTTTTTCAGTGCATCTGCTAAACGTTCTTCTGGAATTAAATGATCATCGACTGGGCTCGTAGCTGTCTTATTCACAGGTGTTTCAGCATATGCAGATTGAGTGCCAGCTCCGAATGAAAGGCCTAATACAGCTGTTAAAGCGATTGATGACAAAACTTTGAACGGTTTCTTGTTCATCCCATATTTCCTCCCCTAATAAATAATATGTATTACAAATTGAATTTTATTAAAAATTCAATATTTTTTCAATATTTAGTCATATTATGTAATGTTTTTAATATATTTGTAAAAATTTCATAGTTAGCATACGAATATATCACAATTCAACAATGTTTTCTGAAAATATTGAAAGTTTTTATCGAACAATTTATAATTTCCATAGAGGGAGTTTAATGGGGATTTTATCTTTGTTTCATCTACAAAATATTTGATAATTCACTATATAAAACACAAAATCCGATTGCATTATCATGTATTCTGTAGCAGCAATTATGACCGATAATTAGGGAGGAATTACATTTGTACAAAGATAAGACAGACGCACTGGATCAAGAATGGATTGATTTAATACTTGAAGCTCTAGATGCTGGTATCGCCATGCAAGACATTGAGCAATTTTTCCAACGTATGAAGCCGTCCAGTCAGGCTCAATAGGTTTGTTCTTTTTAACGAAGTTTATGTTATAATAATGACATCATAAGACAACTACATATTGATAGAAAGGTGCGCAAATATGATTGGAGAACGTATAAAACGCCTTCGTTTACAAAAAGGGATTTCATTAACTGAACTTGCCGAAAAAGCTGGCGTTGCTAAATCTTACATTAGTTCTATAGAACGAAATTTACAAAAAAACCCTTCCATTCAGTTTCTTGAAAAAATCGCAGCAGTTCTACAAATTCCAGTTGATACTTTACTTCATGATGAAACAACAAAGGAAACTAACCTAGACTCCGAATGGACACAACTCGTTAAAGATGCAATGAACTCTGGTGTCTCCAAAGAACAATTTCGTGAATTTCTTGAATTTACAAAGTGGAAGCAAAATCAAAAATAATAATAGAAAGAAGTGCTTACAACCAGCACTTCTTTTTCTTTATAAAAAAAAGCGGGAATACCCGCTTTTTTATTATTTTTCTTCCCCAGCTTCTTGGTTAGCATTGAATGTCCATTCTAAATTCAATGTATCACCTTGGAAGATATTTTGGTCTTTTCCATCATCTACAAATTCAAATTGCACCCATAGATAATCCTCTGTACCAGCTGCTAATCCACCCTTTTCTCCCCACTCAGGAGCAAAGATGTCTTTAGCTAAAAGATCTGGATCCACATTTTGTAAGTCTGCTAAAGTTGTTTCGTATACAGGCTCACTTTGTTTATCCCAGTTCCAAAGGAATTTTACTTTAACGTGCTTACCAAAGTCTTCACCAGCATTATCACCTTTTGCATCTTTAACAGTATACTTTGTTGCTAATTTAACGTCTTTAATAGTTAACGAACCGCTGTTTTGTAATAAGAACTCTTTCTTAACAGAATCCCCTGGTTTTAAATCTTTAATATCTACAAGCGTCTTAGGGTTTAATGTAAGGTCTAACGTCCCAGCTGCAAATGTATTGTTTGATACTTCTTTATCGCTAAAGAATGCAAATGTTCCTCCACCAATTAAAGCTAACCCCAATGCTGCTGATGCAACTCCCATACCTAATTTCTTTTTCAGACTCACAATCAATTCCCCCTAGCTTTTTTTTATATTTTTATCACTTATTTTTCAATAAGAGATGTAAAGAAAACTATATTAGCTTAGCTAATATATGTTCTTTTTTAAAAACCTTATGTTCATTATAACGAACAATCCTATATAAACACAACACATATTTATTAATATTTTCAGTTATTTTTATTTCTCAATATTATTTAGACTTTTCAGAAAAAAGAATGATAATTTATATCTTTTTTCACACTCAAATCATTTAATACTATAAGAAAAAGCAAAACAAAGAGGTGAGGGCTAACTTTCCCTCACACTCGTATAAATATTACTAGTCTTGCTTATTCGTTCACACTCTCTTACAACACATTCTTGTTTTCTGGCTGTTTCACTAAAGCAGTTACTCCGCTTTCTTCTGCTCTTCTACTTTCTTTTGTTCTTCTGCTTTCTTCTGTTCTTCTACTTTCTTCTGCTCTTCTACTTTCTTTTGTTCTTCTGCTTTCTTCTGTTCTTCTACTTTCTTCTGTTCTTCTACTTTCTTCTGTTCTTCTGCTTTCTTCTGTTCTTCTGCTTTCTTCTGTTCTTCTGCTTTCTTCTGTTCTTCTGCTTTCTTCTGTTCTTCTGCTTTCTTCTGTTCTTCTGCTTTCTTCTGTTCTTCT